>JAADIM010000119.1 GCA_013151345.1 Gammaproteobacteria bacterium | reverse complement strand
ATCGCGATGGAAGAAGGTTTGCGTTTTGCGATACGCGAAGGTGGACGTACGGTGGGTGCAGGCGTCGTTTCTAAAATCGTTGAGTGATTACCAAGTTAAAACAAAAGAGTTAAACAACAGAGTTTAAACAACAGAATTAAGTAGAGTAGAGTAAAGTAAACAAATGAGCTCAAGCCAAAGAATACGCATACGTTTAAAAGCATTCGATCATAAATTGATTGATCAATCTGCAAAAGAAATTGTTGATACTGCAAAGCGAACGGGTGCGCACGTGCTGGGGCCAATTCCTCTGCCCACAAAAAAGGAACGTTTTACAATATTGATTTCACCGCATGTAAATAAAGATGCGCGAGACCAATATGAAATACGTACGCATAAACGCCTGATGGATATTGTAGACCCGACTGATAAAACAGTTGATGCGCTCATGAAGCTTGATTTGGCTGCAGGCGTGGATGTGCAAATTAAATTGAGTTAACAGGCATTTTATTTAGAAATTATTAATTAGACAATTTATTAGAACTTTTTATTTAGAACTTTTTATTAGAACTTTTTATTAGAACTTTTTATTAGAGAAATGGCATGACAATTGGTGTAATTGGGCGAAAATGCGGGATGACGCGGATCTTTACCGAAGAAGGCGAGTCTTTGCCGGTATCTGTTGTTGCAGTTGATCCAAATGTGGTCACACAACTACGAACCTTGGAAACGGACGGTTATCTGGCATTACAGGTAACAACAGGTTCCAGACGACCTTCACGTGTAAATAAACCGATGACAGGCCACTATGCTAAATCAAATGTAAAGCCAGGTCGTGGATTGTGGGAATTTCGTCTGAATGATAAAGAAGGTGAAGGTTTAGAGGCTGGTAGTGAGATAAAGGTAGATATCTTTAGCGAAGGCCAAAAAGTGGATGTGTCTGGTGTGACGATAGGTAAAGGTTTTGCTGGTGTTATCAAACGCCACAACTTTGCAATGCAAGATGCAACACACGGAAACTCACTCTCTCATCGAGCACCGGGTTCGATTGGACAAAATCAGACCCCAGGCCGTGTTTTTAAAGGTAAAAAAATGGCAGGCCATATGGGTAATGTGAAACGCACAATTCAGAATTTAGAAATTGTTAGAGTAGATGCTGAGCGCCAATTGTTACTGATTAAGGGTTCGATTCCAGGTGCAAAGGGCAGTGACGTGATTGTGAATCCATCTGTGAAGGCTCGGAAGTAGATTTCGATCCAGATTAGGCAATATTATACAAGACAAGTGAAAGACAAATGAAAGTTACTTTAACAACAGATTCTGGCAGTGCATCGAAAAATAGCGTAGAGCTTTCGGATGTCGTTTTTGGTCGAGAATTTAATGAGCCCATGATTCATCAAGTGGTAACGGCTTTTCTTGCTGGTGGACGGGCAGGAAGTCGAGCGCATAAAAGCAGATCGGATGTTCGTGGTGGTGGAATAAAACCTTGGCGTCAAAAAGGAACAGGCAGGGCGCGCGCTGGTACTTCTCGTAGTCCTATATGGCGAGGTGGTGGTAAAACGTTTGCTTCCAAACCGGCTAACTACTCGCAGAAGGTTAACAAGAAAGTTTATCGTGGCGCAATGCAAAGTATTTTGTCGGAATTGTTTCGTCAGGAACGGCTTATTGTTGTGGCGGATTTCGAACTTGCGGCACCCAAGACTAAGGATTTGGTGTCAAAGTTAGCAGCGTTCGGGTTGAACACTAAAGTATTAATAATTGCTAAAGAAGCGTCCGATAATTTGTATTTATCGGCACGTAATTTAATAAAAGTCGAAGTGCGTGATGCTAATGATGTTGATCCGGTATGTTTACTGAAATATGAGAAAGTTTTGATTACGGCCGATGCGCTTAAGCAAGTAGAAGGTACGCTGGTGTGAGTATGAATCAACAACAAATGAAATTAATGACTGTGCTGTTATCACCACACGTTACTGAAAAGAGTACGATGGCTGCGGATAAAAACAGGCAGTTTGTGTTTAAAATTGACCCTCGGGCGACTAAACGAGATGTAAAGCAAGCAGTAGAGCTTATGTTTGAAGTGAAAGTTAAATCCGTTCAAGCAGTAAATGTGAATGGAAAAGCGAAGCGCACTGGAGCAGTTCAAGGTCGTAGGCGCGATTGGAAAAAAGCTTATGTCACCCTTCAGGAAGGTTTTGATATTGATTTTATGGGTGCAGGGTAGAGTTTATGGCTATAGTAAAAACAAAACCAACATCTCCTGGTAGACGCTTTGTTGTGAGCGTAGTATCTAAGGCGCTTCACAAGGGAAGTCCCTATCAGCCGCTGCTCGACAAGAATACAAGGTCAGGAGGACGTAATAATGCTGGCCGTATAACGACAAGGCATATTGGTGGTGGTCACAAAAAACGTTACCGCATTATTGATTTTAAACGCGACAAAGATGGCATAGCTGCACGCGTTGAACATATCGAGTATGACCCTAATCGAAGTGCACATATTGCCCTTGTTCTTTATAAGGATGGGGAGCGGCGTTATATCATTGCACCAAAAGGGGTAGAAGTAGGGGCGGAAATTATTGCCGGACCGAATGCGCCGATTAAACCGGGCAATTGCTTGCAATTAAGAAGCATACCTGTCGGTTCAGTTATACATTGTATCGAATTGAAACCAAAAAAAGGCGCACAAATTGCGCGTAGCGCAGGTACTTCTGCGCAGTTGTTGGCGAGAGAAGGTGAGTATGCCACTTTGCGCTTACGGTCTAGCGAGATGCGCAAAGTGCATTTGGATTGTAAAGCGACGATTGGTGAAGTGAGTAACTCAGAACATAATCTACGCTCATTAGGTAAAGCGGGTGCGTCTCGATGGCGTGGAGTGCGTCCGACTGTACGCGGTGTTGCGATGAATCCGGTTGATCACCCACATGGTGGTGGCGAAGGCAGAACATCTGGTGGTCGTCATCCAGTATCTCCATGGGGCACACCAACAAAAGGTTATAAGACGAGAAGCAACAAGCGTACTGACGAAATGATTGTCAGGCGTCGCAAATCCGGCAAACGTTAGGTATTAGGTATATGTAGAGTGACTTATAGCTTATAGACAGTTAGGTTACGCCACCATATGCATTTTAAGATAAGTATTAGAATTAAGAGGAATAATACGTGCCACGCTCAATTAAAAAAGGCCCATTTGTAGATCTTCATCTAGCAAAGAAGGTTACGACGGCAGCAAAGACGCATGATCGAAAACCAATTAAAACCTGGTCTCGCCGTTCTATGGTTATTCCGGACATGATTGGGCTAACTATCGCAGTTCATAACGGGCGTCAACATGTACCCATTTTGATATCTGAAAATATGATCGGATATAAGTTAGGTGAATTTGCGCCAACGCGTACATTTAAAGGGCACAGTGGCGATCGTAAAGCTAAGTAACCACAAGACTAATCTTTTATAGAAAAGCTACTAGAGCCAAGTTATTAGCAAAGGTAATAGTAAAGATTTTTGTTAAGACTTTTCTCAAGTCTTATTTAAAACATTTTTTAAATAAATCAAAGTTTCGACATTTAAAGTTTCGACATTTTTAGGTTTAAGGGTTTTTTTATCATGCAAGTAAAAGCAATATTAAAATTTGTTAGGCTATCGCCATTAAAAGGGCGGCTTGTTGCAAAACAGATTCAGGGAATGCCTGTTGAGCAAGCACTTAATGTTCTGACTTTTAGCTCAAGACGTGCTTCTGCAATAGTTAAAAAAGTACTAGAGTCTGCAATTGCAAATGCGGAACATAACGAAGGTGCGGATATTGATGAATTGAAAGTTTCAAGTGTGTGTATTGATGAAGGGCCGGTTCACGCGCGAATGCGCGCACGAGCAAAAGGCCGGGGCACACGTATTTTAAAGCGAACTAGCCATGTTACTGTCGCAGTGGCTGATTAGGCTTTTTTATTAGAGATTGAGAAGAGACTGGGGAATTATAAATGGGTCAAAAAGTACATCCTATAGGTATCCGGCTTGGTATAGTAAAGGACTGGACCTCTACATGGTACGCAAGCACTAAGGATTACGCTGATTTTTTAAATACAGATTTAAAAGTTCGTGATTTTATACAAACTAAACTCAAACAAGCGTCTGTTAGCCGTATACAAATAGAACGGCCGGCAAAAAATGCGCGTATTACTATTCATACCGCGCGCCCTGGAATTGTTATAGGTAAAAAGGGCGAAGATATTGAGAGTTTACGTAAGACAATTTCAGGCATGATGGGGATTCCTGTTCATGTTAATATCGAAGAAATACGCAAACCTGAATTAGACGCAACTCTGGTTGCACAGGGCGTAGCACAGCAACTTGAAAAAAGAATTATGTTTCGCCGGGCGATGAAAAGAGCGGTAACAAATTCAATGCGCTCGGGTGCAAAAGGCGTGAAAATTAATATTGGTGGCCGCTTAAATGGTGCCGAAATTGCGCGTAGCGAATGGTATAGAGAAGGGCGCGTGCCTCTCCATACTTTGCGTGCAGATATCGATTATGGTGTGGCCGAAGCATTGACAACTTACGGCATTATTGGTGTTAAAGTCTGGATTTTTAAAGGTGAAGTTTTTCCGACGGAAGAAGAAATTGTCGCCCCTGCTGGTGGTGGTGGACAGCAAGTAGCTGGCTAAACCTGTTACAAAATAAGTATATAGATGTGATTGATGTGTTAGCTTTTTCTGAATTTTATAGAATAAACGTAGTGTAGGGTTTTACTCATGTTACAACCGAAAAGAACCAAGTTTCGCAAGCAAATGAAAGGCCGTAATCGTGGGCTGGCTACTGTAGGTAATAAAGTCAGTTTTGGCGAATATGGATTGAAGGCAGATGCAAGGGGGCGTATAACAGCGCGTCAAATAGAGGCTGCTCGACGGGCAATGACGCGTTATATTAAGCGCGGCGGTAAAATCTGGATTCGCATTTTTCCGGACAAGCCTATTTCCAAAAAGCCGCTTGAAGTTAGGCAGGGTAAAGGTAAAGGTAATGTTGAATACTGGGTAGCACAGATTCAGCCCGGACGCATGTTGTATGAAATGGAAGGCGTCTCTGAGAAAATAGCTCGTGAAGCTTTTCGTTTAGCGGCTGCTAAATTACCACTTAAAACTACATTTATAACGCGAACATTAATGTAATAGCTATGATTTTATGGCTTTAATTTTATGGCTTTGATTTTATGAAAAATAACGAATTAAGAAAAAAGAATTTAACCGAATTAAACGATGAACTTGCTGGTTTGTTGCGCGAACAGTTTAATTTGCGTATGCAAAAAGGTACTGGGCAATTATCCAAACCTAGCCAATTCAAAACGGTTGGTCGAAATATTGCACGAGTCAAAACAATCATAAATGAGATATCAACGCCAATTTCAGGCAAAGACAAAGGTAGTGCGTAAATGACAGAGCAAGCTCAATCAAGTGCACAACGGACTATTCAAGGTCGTGTGGTGAGCAATAAGATGGACAAGACCGTTACTGTATTGATTGAACGAAAGGTTCGTCACCCTCTGTACGGGAAATATGTGAAAAGATCTTCAAAGTTACACGCGCACGATGAAAATAATGAATGTCAGGAAGGCGATTTAGTTTCTGTAGTAGAGACTCGCCCGATTTCAAAAAGTAAAACTTGGCGCTTAGTTAAAATAATAGAGAAGGTTAGCTAAATGATTCAAATGCAATCTAATTTAACGGCGGCAGATAATAGTGGCGCTCGAAACTTGATGTGTATCAAGGTGCTAGGTGGTTCACACCGACGATACGCCAATATTGGTGATATTATTAAGGTTAGTGTTAAGGAAGCAATCCCTCGCGGTAAAGTAAAGAAGGGTGAGGTCTATAACGCTGTCGTCGTACGCACTCGTAAAGGGGTACGTCGAGCAGATGGTTCATTGATTCGGTTTGATGGCAACGCAGCAGTTTTATTAAATAATCAATTGCAGCCTATCGGTACGCGGATATTCGGACCGGTGACACGCGAATTGAGATCAGAAAAATTTATGAGAATTATTTCTCTTGCACCAGAAGTTTTATAAGCGCCGCTTTTAAGGCTTAGTTTTTGGGGTTCTGTATAGGCCAGTTTTGGCCCACTATTTTAGGTAAACTTTTTAAGTGCTATTTTTTAGGTAAGAAAGATGGAAAAGATAAAAAAAGGTGATGATGTTATCGTTATGTGCGGTAAAGATAAGGGTAAACGCGGCAGTGTATTGCGTGTTCTTGAGAATCATCGCGCTATCGTTGAAGGTATAAATACAGTCAAGCGACACACCAAGCCAAACCCGAATGCGGGTGTAACGGGTGGGATTATTGATAAAGATTTGCCTATAGCAATATCGAATGTTGCAATATTTAATCCTGTAACAAAAAAGGGTGATCGCGTCGGTTTTAGAATATTGGAAGATGGCAAGAAAGTCCGTTATTTTAAATCAAACAATGAAGTAGTAGATGTTTAACTATTAATTAAGAGTCAGGCTAGATTTTTAGCTGGGCTTAATATTAGCTCTTTATTAACTCTTTATTAACTCTTTATTAACTCTTTATTAGATATGTGTAAATTAGGACAAGTTGGTTAAAGCGATGGTAAGACTTAGAGAGATTTATAGAAAAGAAATTATTGGTCAGTTAGTCGAAAAAAATGGCTATAAAAGCCTGATGGAAGTACCGCGACTGACAAAAATCACACTCAATATGGGTGTAGGTGACGCGTTGACCGATAAAAAAGTCCTGGACAGTGCTGTGGGTGACATGGCAAAGATCGCCGGGCAGAAACCTGTTGTCACCCTTGCTCGCAAATCGATTGCAGGATTTAAGGTACGTGAAGGTTGGCCTATCGGTTGTAAAGTAACATTACGCAGAGACCGCATGTATGAGTTTTTTGATCGGTTAATTAGTATAGCGATTCCCCGTATCAGGGATTTTCGAGGATTGAACGCGAAGTCGTTTGATGGGCGTGGCAACTACAGCATGGGTGTACAGGAACAAATAGTATTTCCTGAAGTAGACTATGACAAGATTGATAAATTGCGTGGCATGGATATCACCATTGTGACTACAGCAAAAACTGATAGTGAAGCGCGCGATTTACTTGCCGCGTTTAATTTTCCACTGAGATCGTTAAAGGGTATATAGAATTCATGGCCAGGCTTGCAATTATTAATCGTGAAGCAAAACGCATTCGTACGGTAAAAAAATATGCTGCTAAACGTGCTGACTTAAAAGCGAAGATTAGCAATATGAATCTCAGTGATGAAGAGCGTGAAGCAGCTCAGGCGATATTTCAGGCGTTGCCGCGCAACGCAAGTCCAAGTCGTTTACGGAATCGATGTCGAATTACCGGACGCCCACATGGCTATTATCGTAAATTTGGACTAAGCCGCAATAAACTGCGGGAAGCCGCCATGCGGGGCGATGTGCCTGGTCTGGTTAAGGCGAGTTGGTAGAGGATATAAATGTATGAGTATGAGTGATCCAATAGCGGATATGCTGACACGTGTCAGGAATGGCCTAACTGCCAATATGGTGGAAGTTACAATGCCTTCGTCTAAAGTGAAGATGGCCATTGCGACGGTACTTAAAGATGAGGGTTATATTAGCGATTTTTCAGCCACTAAGGAAGTCAAACCCATATTAACAATCAAGCTTAAGTATTATAACGGTAAAGCAGTTATATCAAAGATATCTCGGGTTAGCCGACCTGGCTTGCGAATATATAGAAACAAAAATGAATTACCTAAGGTAATTGGCGGGCTTGGTATCGCAGTGGTATCTACTTCAGCAGGAATTATGACCGAACGTGCTGCAAGAAAAGTAGGTCACGGTGGTGAAGTTATTTGTTACGTACAGTGATGGAATTTAGATATGTCTAGAATTGGAAATGCACCGATTACACTGCCGTCTGGCGTTGAGGTTAACTTGAACGGGCAATCTATAACGGTCAAGGGCGCCAAGGGTTCGTTACAGTTTGATATTAATTCAGATATCAGTGTTGAACAGGAAGACAAAACCTTAAAAGTGAAAGCGCTAAATAGCAGCATTCTGGCAAATGCGCTTTCTGGAACAACCAGAGCGATTGTTAATAATATGGTGACCGGCGTCAGCCAGGGTTTTGAAAAAAAGCTGGAACTTGTGGGTGTTGGTTATCGTGCGCAAACAAAAGGAAATGTCTTGAATTTAACTTTGGGTTTTTCGCATCCGGTAGATTTCACAGTGCCTGAGGGTGTATCTATTGAAACGCCCAGTCAAACAGAGGTTTTGGTTAAAGGTATTGATAAGCAAAAAGTTGGACAAGTCGCAGCAAATATTAGGGCCTATCGTCCACCTGAACCCTATAAAGGTAAAGGCGTGCGTTATTCTGATGAAATTATTGTCAGAAAAGAAGCCAAGAAAAAATAAGTACTAAACACACTAATTTTTAGGTTCAGCTTATTAAGTCTGATTAATTATTGGGTAACGGGTAACAGAGTATGGAAAAAAAAACATCACGTATCAAACGTTCAAAGCGAACAAGGGCAAAAATAAGAGACCTTGGCGTAAATCGGCTTACTGTTTTTCGAACACCAAAACATATTTACGCGCAAATTATTGATTCAACTGGTAGTAATGTATTAGCCAGCGCCTGTACCTTGGATAGCCAGGTTAAAGGTGATATTAAGTATAGCGGAAATATTAGTGCGGCTAGCGTAGTCGGAAAAGCATTAGCCGAGCGCGCAAAAAACGCAGGTATTAACAAGGTCGCATTTGACAGGTCGGGCTTTAGGTATCATGGAAGAATTAAGGCGTTGGCGGATGCTGCACGTGAAAGTGGCTTGGAATTCTAGTTTATTTGGTCTCAATAGCTCTAGTTTATTAGAATAACAAATAGGCTATTATTAGGGCAATGGATTAAAGCGATAGGGTTTTAACAGTTAACTATTTTAAAGGGTAATAAAATGGCAGTCGGCAATTCAAGAGATTCTGGAAAAAGCGATGATTTGATTGAAAAGTTAATCAATATTCGGCGTGTTGCTAAAGTAGTAAAGGGTGGACGCCAGTTCGGGTTTTCCGCGTTGACTGTTATAGGTGATGGCAAGGGGAAGGTCGGCTTCGGTCGAGGAAAAGCTCGCGAAGTGCCATTAGCTGTGCAAAAAGCGATGGAAAATGCGCGCAAGAATATGTTTAATGTCAGCTTAAATGGCGGTACGTTACAATATTCAATGATAGCGAATTACGGGGCTGCGAAGGTATTTATGAAACCGGCATCTGAAGGTACGGGTATTATTGCTGGAGGACCTATGCGTGCAATATTTGAGGCAGTTGGTGTCCATGATGTACTTGCAAAGTGTATTGGCACAAGTAATCCGGTAAACGTAGTAAGGGCGACGATGGGTGGCTTGAAAAATATGGCTTCGCCTGAAGATATCGCGGCTAAACGTGGTAAATCTGTAAAAGACATCCTGGAATAACTGAGTACACTCAGACTGCTACTTAAGTTAAGACAACGAAGGCAAGCAATAAGTTAGGACAAATAAGACAAATAAGTTAAGACAACAGTTACGGCAAACTATTATGACAAAGAATGAAACGTCTAAAAAGCAAATGAAAGTTACTCAGCTTAAAAGTGTTTACGGAAAGTTAGCTGCGCATAAGGCCTGTGTACACGGACTTGGGTTAAGAAAAATTCGCCAAAGTGCCATAGTAGAAGATACCGCTTGTACGCGCGGAATGGCAAATAAAGTTTCATATATGGTCAAGGTTGAGGACGTTTAAGATGCATTTGAATACGATTAAGCCTGCAGAAGGTTCAAAGTTCACTGCAAAACGAGTCGGTCGTGGTATTGGTTCTGGCTTGGGTAAAACCTGCGGCCGCGGTCATAAGGGACAAAAATCGCGTTCAGGCGGGTTGCCCAAAATTGGCTTTGAAGGTGGTCAAATGCCGTTACAACGCCGTTTGCCAAAAATTGGGTTTAGCTCACGCACAAAACGTGAATACGCTGAAGTTCGATTACATGAATTAGCCAAGGTTGAAAGCGACGTTATTGATTTGTTAGCGTTAAAAACAGCGAAAATTGTCGGACACCATATCAAACGGGTAAAAGTGATCGCGTCTGGGCAGATAGAAAAACCAGTTCAATTGCGTGGTATAGCAGTGACAAAAGGAGCTAGTGCTGCAATTTTGGCTGCTGGCGGAAAGATCGAGGATTAAACAGTGGCTGCCAGTAGATCAGCAATAGCTGGCGCGTTAGGCGGCGGCAAACTTAGTGAATTGAAACATCGGCTTTTATTCGTACTGGTCGCGCTTATCGTATATAGAATTGGTACATTTATCCCTGTGCCTGGCATTAACATAGAAACATTCACTGCGTTATTCGAACAGCAAAAGGGCACCATACTGGACATGTTTAACATGTTCTCCGGTGGTGCAATGCAGCGATTATCGGTGTTTGCGCTTGGCATCATGCCATACATATCCGCATCAATTATTATGCAGCTATTGGCAGTCGTGGTTCCGTCACTTGAACAGCTTAAAAAAGAAGGTGAAGCGGGTCGTCGGAAAATAACCCAATATACCCGTTATGGCACAGTCGGACTCGCGACTTTTCAAGCCATCGGAGTGGCGATAGCCTTACAAGGGCAGCAGGTTGGCGGTGCCCAGGTAGTGATTAATCCAGGGCCATTGTTTGTATTTACGGTTGTTGTTACGTTAGTGACCGGAACTGTGTTCTTGATGTGGCTTGGTGAGCAAGTAACGGAAAGAGGAATCGGTAATGGTATATCCATCATCATCTTTGCCGGGATTGTAGCGGGCCTTCCTTCTGCTATTGGTGGTACTTTAGAGTTAGCGCGTATTGGTGAACTCAATGCGATAATGGTGTTGTTTTTGTTTGCATTGGCTATGGCAGTGACTGCTTTTGTCGTTTTTATGGAGCGAGGACAACGGCGTATAACGGTTAATTACGCTAAACGGCAACAAGGACGCAAGATGTATGCTGGGCAAACAAGTCACTTGCCTCTAAAAGTGAACATGGCAGGTGTGATACCGCCCATTTTTGCTTCGAGTATTATTTTATTTCCAGCAACGCTCGGAGGTTGGGTTGGTAGCACCGAAGGCATGGGTTGGATGAAGGATATCGCGTCGACTCTGGCCCCTGGCCAACCGCTGTATGTGATGTTATATGCAGCTGCAATTATATTTTTCTGTTTCTTTTATACTGCGTTAGTGTTTAAGCCACAAGATACTGCAGATAATTTGAAACGTTCTGGTGCGTTCATTCCAGGGATTCGACCGGGCGATCAAACAGCAAAGTATATTGATACGGTCATGTCCAAATTAACACTTTGGGGTGCTGCTTATATTACTGCGGTGTGTTTGTTACCAGAGTTTTTGATTATTTATTGGAACGTGCCATTTTATTTCGGTGGAACATCGTTACTTATTATTGTTGTTGTAGTGATGGATTTCATGGCACAGATTCAGGCGCATTTGATGTCGCATCAGTATGATGGACTGATGAAAAAAGCAAAATTGAAGTAATCATGATACACATATAAATTGAGGTTATAGTATGAAAGTTCGTGCATCTGTTAAAAAGCTATGTCGTAAGTGCAAGATGGTACGCCGAAATGGTGTTTTAAGGGTTATTTGCCCTGAAGCCAGGCATAAGCAAAGACAAGGTTAAGTTTTTTGTTATTTCGATAGAGTTCGATAGAGGACGCTTAATTCGACGCTTTGGTAAGATAATAGCTTAGATAATTACTTGATTTTGTTTAGTTAAACCATTAACATTCCGCGGTTACGGTCATCGCGTGTGCGTAACGGAATTATTAAGGAATGTCGGGTTCAAGATTTTAGACATTTTTGTTGATGCAGATTTGAAGATTTTTTTGTGAAGACTTTTTTAAAGCTTTTTGTGAGAGCTTTTTGTAAAGACTTTTTTGTGACGACTTTTTGCAAAAATTAAGGAGTAAGGCTTAAATGGCCCGTATAGCTGGCATAAATATACCTGTTCAGAAACATGCTGTTATAGCGTTAACGGCGATTTATGGGGTGGGTGTAAGTCGTGCTCGTAAAATTTGTTCAGGTGCAAGTATTAACCCAAGCACCAAGATTAAGGATTTGAGTGAATCCGAAATTGAAGCGTTGCGAAATACTGTTGCTAAGTTTCAAGTTGAAGGTGACCTTAGACGTGAAGTAGCGCTAAATATAAAACGTATGATGGATTTAGGTTGTTACCGTGGAATCCGGCATCGCCGGGGGTTGCCAGTTCGAGGGCAGCGTACTAAAACCAATGCCCGAACTCGTAAGGGCCCACGTCGTATGGTTCGAAAGTAACCAAACCAAGTGCTTAACAAGTACTTATTTTAGCTAAGAAAATAGATTAAATAGAGTAAATTATGGCAAAAACACAAACTCGTGTTCGTAAAAAAGAAAAAAAGAATGTTGTTGACGGTGTGGCACATATACATGCGTCATTTAATAACACCATCGTAACCATTTCAGACCGACAGGGAAACACCTTGGCTTGGGCAACTGCAGGTGGATGTGGTTTTCGCGGTTCGAGAAAGAGCACACCGTTTGCAGCACAGGTCGCATCTGAAAAAGTGGGTAATGCTGTTAAAGAAATGGGAATGAAAAATCTTGAAGTTTTTGTTAAAGGACCAGGTCCAGGGCGTGAATCTGCAGTTCGGGCATTAAATTCTCAGGGTTTTAAAGTCACTAATATTGCTGATGTGACTCCAATTCCTCACAACGGATGTCGTCCACCTAAAAGACGCCGTGTTTGATTTCAATTTATGAGAGATATTTGTTTTAAATTATACTTTGTTCGAATACTTAAGTTTCAAACTTAAGCTTCAAACTTAAGTTTTAAAAAATGGTTTCTGGAGAATAGAGAGTTGGCTAGATACATTGGACCAAAATGTCGTTTATGTCGCCGAGAAGGAAGTAAGCTTTTTCTCAAGGGTGAAAAGTGCTACACAAGTAAATGTCCGTTTGAAAAACGTGCGTTTCCACCTGGGCAACATGGTCAAAGGCGGAGCCGCGCATCTGAATATGCATCACAATTACGCGAGAAACAAAAATTGCGTAGAACTTACGGTATTTTAGAAGGTCAATTTAGACTCTATTATGTAAAAGCAGATAGTCGTAAAGGTGCAACAGGTGAAAACTTATTGCAATTACTTGAATCAAGATTGGATAACGTCGTTTATCGAATGGGATTCGGTGTTTCTCGTAACGAAGCTCGCCAGCTTATCAGACATAAAGCGGTTACCGTTAACAACAAAATTGTCACTATTCCATCTTTTCAGCTCTCTCCAGAAAGTGTTGTCGCAATCAATGAGCAAAGCCGAGCTCAGCTAAGAGTTAAAGCTGCCATTGAAGCTGCACAACAAAGGGGACTTGTTGATTGGATTGATGTAGATGCGAAGAGTATGTCTGGTACGTATAAAGCCCGACCTGAACGCAGCGAGTTGCCGCCAGAAATTAATGAGCATCTAATTGTGGAACTTTATTCTAAATAAATAGGCAACCGCGTCTGTTGCTTTTGCTTTTTTTACTAGACTAAGTTAACTAGATAAGTTAACAGCTAGTAAGTTTACAGTTAGTTATTTATGAGTTTTACAGATTATTTATAAAAACTTTTTTTATATTTTCTGTCAGAAAGTATAAAACTTTTAATCAAATTAATTAATTTAGTTGAAATCATCTCGTTTACCGGAGATATCGCATGCAGGCCTTTGTATCAGATTTATTAAAACCTCGTTTAGTTAATGTCCAAGTATTAGGTGACAATCACGCCAAGGTGACGTTAGAGCCATTAGAGCGTGGTTTTGGGCATACATTAGGAAATGCACTTCGACGCATATTATTGTCGTCTATGAGTGGTTGCGCGGTGACGGAAGTTGAAATAGATAATGTGCTTCATGAATATAGCGCGATTGAAGGAGTTCAAGAGGATGTAATCAACATCATCTTAAACCTTAAGGATCTTGCAATTCGTATGCACGGGCGTGATGAAGTGACGTTATCACTAAATAAAAAGGGTCCAGGTATTGTTACCGCAGGTGACATAACACTAGATCACGATGTTGAAATAGTAAACCCGGGTCATGTTGTGGCGAATTTGACTGACGCTGGTGAATTAAATATGACATTAAAAGTAGTTCGTGGCCGTGGTTACCAGCCTTCAACAGTAAGATTAGCAGAGAGCGGGGCTGACCGTACCGTTGGTCATTTGCAAATGGATGCTTCATATAGTCCTATTCGACGTGTTGCGTATGTTGTGGAAGCTGCGCGTGTAGAACAACGAACGGATATGGATAAATTGGTTATTGAATTGGAAACTAATGGCACGATTGACCCGGAACAGGCTATTAGAGGCGCCGCGACTATACTTCAAGATCAGCTATCTACATTTGTTGATCTTCAGAGTCGAGAGGAAGAGCCGGTAGTAGAAGAAGAGGAAATTGATCCAGTTTTGTTACGTCCGGTTGACGATCTGGAGTTAACGGTTCGCTCTGCAAATTGTCTCAAGGCAGAGCAGATCTATTATATTGGTGATTTGATCCAGAAAACAGAAGTGGAACTACTTAAAACACCTAATCTGGGGAAGAAGTCATTGACTGAAATTAAGGATGTGCTCGCTTCCAGAGGCCTGGCATTAGGTATGCGACTGGAAAAATGGCCGCCTCCGAGCTTGAAGGAACTTGATCGGATTTCTGCTTAATTAATTTGAGAAGATGTTAAGGCAGTTATTAGAAAGCAATTAGAGACGTCTTGTTAGGGAAGCTCTGATTTTTTCGAAACTTATTGTGTAAAGTTTTTTTAGCGGTTGTTTTTAAAAGCTGTTTTTAAAGGCTATGGTAGAGTTAAGTGATTTGTTAGAATTTGTTATAGGACAGGTGTAATGCGACATAAGAAATCAGGTCGACAATTAAATCGTAATTCAAGTCATCGTAAGGCGATGTTTAAAAATATGGCGACTTCGCTGTTTCGTCATGAAATTATTAAAACAACACTACCTAAAGCCAAAGAGCTGCGACGCGTTGCTGAGCCACTTATTACGATTGCAAAAGAAGATAGCGTTGCACACCGACGATTAGCCTTTTCCCGGCTGCGTGATAGAGAAATTGTTACAAAGTTGTTTGTAGATCTCGGTCCGCGTTTGAAAGAACGACCTGGTGGTTATTTGCGGATTCTTAAATGTGGTTATCGTACAGGTGATAATGCCCCGATGGCTTATGTTGAGTTAGTCGATCGAAATGTAGCTGACCACAATGTGAGTGGTCATGTGAGTAATAAAAAGGATAGTAAAGTAGAGAAAGAAGCTGTGGCAAATTAAGCCTTTGTGCTTAAGCCAGGAAGGAATAGTATAATCTTTTTTATTACAGTTTAGTTATAAACGAAACGAAAAAAGACCGGAGTTTACTCCGGTATTTTTTTGCTTTTTTTTCATATTTGCACGAAAAATGCATATGCATATTAGTATATTGTTATATAATTTCTATACTTAGGCATCAAGTAGATGTTTGTCTAACTAATTGGTATGTAAGGATAAAAAATATCTATTATCGTCCAATTCATGTTTGAGCGATATTATACCCACCCAATTGAACGAGGTTTTACTATGACATATGATAGTTTTTCAGAGGCTCACCTGCTTGTCCTGGGACTGACTTTTATCATTGCGATAATTATGGGTGCGGTAGTCAATAAAACAAATTTTTGTACAATGGGTGCGGTTTCTGACTTGGTTAACATTGGTGACACTGGACGTATGCGTGCCTGGCTTTTCGCTATGCTCATTGCGATTATAGGCGTTATGGTATTAGAGACGACGGGTGTTGCCAGTGTTGATGTAACGCGCCCTCCTTATAGAGGATCAAATTTCGCCTGGTTAGAATATATAATTGGCGGCGTGATGTTTGGCATTGGTATGACGCTGGGAAGTGGTTGTGGTAATAAAACGCTGATTCGTATTGGCGGTGGAAACATAAAATCGATCATGGTGTTTTTAGTAATAGCCGTTTGTGCTTATTTCATGCTAAATCCGTTTCCTGGCACGGATAAAACAATTTATTCGGAAGTTTTTTATTCCTGGACTAACCCGCTTAATGTCTCATTAACCACCCAACAAGATATCGGTAGCGTGCTGGGTGGGCTCATGGACGCGGATTCAGCCTCGATACGCTTAATTGCAGGAAGCCTGATTGCATTGATTTTACTAGTTATAACTCTTAAATCTATCGATTTTCGAGGTAGTTTTGATAATGTATTGGGGGGATCAGTTGTTGGGCTGGCTGTGGTCGGTGCCTGGTTCGTTACCGCCTCATTGGTGAGTGTAAATCAAGAAGATGAAATGTTTAGCTGGACTGACTATACGAGTGATGATGTTTGGAGTATGTATGAAGACGACGACCGGCCACGTGATGTAGGTGTGCAATCGTTTACTTTTATTAATCCAATAGGCCAGGTTCTGCGTTATGGAGTGAATGGGTTTGAGAATTTATATCTTACTTTTGGTGTAGTTGCGGTATTTGGTGTGATTATTGGGTCATTTCTATGGGCGATTATTTCAAAAGGGTTCCGCATTGAATGGTTTGCATCGGGCCGAGATTTTGTCAATCATTTCGTAGGCGGTATTCTCATGGGGATCGGTGGAATTCTCGCGTTGGGTTGTACTATTGGTCAGGCAGTAACAGGCATATCTACCCTCGCGTTGGGTTCATTTATCGCTTTTGCAGCCATCGTTTTTGGAAGCGCTTTGACCATGAAAATACAATACTACAAAATGGTTTATGAGGATGACGCCACCTTTATAAAGGCGTTTTTATCCTCGATGGCAGATATGCGGCTTTTACCTAACGGAATGCGTAAACTCGACGCAGTTTAGTATATGCATCTCGAACCGCGCCTTATTGCCTCGTTCGTGGTGCCCCATTGCGTGGCACTTCATTTGTGATGGTTAATCCGTGAAGTTTCCCCTGTCTTGATGAAAAATGGCCAAAAGTTTGGCTTGTCATTCTTTTTTAATCCGGTATCATTTCACTCCCTTGCGCAAGCTACGCGAAGCTTAAGCTTAGCAAAGGCTATGGGCCGTTAGCTCAGTTGGTAGAGCACCGGACTTTTAATCCGATGGTCGCAGGTTCGACTCCTGCACGGCCCACCATAGTGTTCCAAGAGTGTTCCAAGAGATATATCCATGGGGCTCTATCCAGTTCATTGTATCCAGTTATTGTATCCAGTCATCATATTTAGACATGGACAGTCCTTTGGACCAGAGGTCTTAACCCGTATTCTCAACTTCATTTCCCTGCAGATAATTAATCGGTACCATGCTATCCATATTTAATGGGAAAGATCGTGTTTTAATCGGAAACTACGCAAAATAAATATACAACGATGGTAGGTTAGGTATGGCAAAAAAGGAAAAAAGTAGACGTCGAATAAAAAAGGATATGCTGGAATATCTTGAAAATGCATATGATTTGACGCAGTTGGATTATGCTAAACGAATAAAGCCTAAAAAAGACATTGCCAAAATTTATGGTTTGGTCACGGCGTTCGTTGTTTACGCCATTGGGTTTGCAGGAGGCTATTATGGGTGGACATTTAATAATGTTTCATTTGAGATATTTATTAAAATAAGTTGGGTATTAATGCTACCCGCGAGTGTGGCCGGTGTTGTGACCTGGATGTTATCGTTCAATAGACTTGAGAATAGGGTAAGGCATGATTTTTTTGTAATTATTAAAAATATTGAATCAGAATATGGATTGATTTGGCGGTTTAAACCATTGATGAGTACGTTTGATCCACAAAATGTTGCTGCGAAGAAAGTGATTGCACAATCAGAGGCTGGAGAATTTAACGAAATTGATGTTGAAGTTTACGCAGATGCAGTACACGTACTATTTTCAGGTGTGCAAGGAAAGGGCGGAGAAAAGTTGAGTAACGAAACCGCCGATGAAGTAGTGGAGAACTTTAAACAAAAACAATGAACGCACTTTTTATAGACAATTTACATAAAACATATCATGGCGGACATGTTGCTTTAAAAGGTATTAGCCTTGAGGTCAACAAAGGTGATTTTTTTGCGTTGTTAGGTCCAAACGGTGCGGGTAAGTCGACCACCATCGGCATAATATGTTCGTTGGTAAACAAAACAAGTGGTACGGTAGAAGTTTTTAACAATAACATTGATGTCGATATTCAGACGGCTAAATCACATATTGGTTTAGTGCCACAAGAATATAATTTTAATGTTTTTGAACCCATAGAAGAGATCCTGATTAACCAAGCTGGCTTTTATGGTATTAGTGGTAATGTAGCCAGGCAGCGGGCAGAATATTATTTAAAAAAACTTGAATTGTGGGACAAACGGCGGCAAATTCCCAAAGAGCTGTCTGGTGGTATGAAACGCCGCTTAATGATCGCCAGAGCACTGGTTCACCAGCCGGATTTATTAATATTAGATGAACCAACAGCAGGCGTGGATATAGAATTGCGCCGCACGATGTGGCAATTTCTTAGAGACATCAATGCTGATGGCGTCACTATTATATTAACTACGCATTATCTCGAAGAGGCAGAAATGTTGTGTAACAACATTGCAATAATTAATGACGGTGAGATCATAGAAAATACATCAATGAAGGCATTGTTAGCGAAATTAAATAAAGAAACCTTCGTATTGTATGTCGATGGTAATTTGGAGCGTTTGCCATCTTCTGAAGATTACGCGCTGCGTTGTGTCGATGAAAATACAATAGAAGCCGAAGTCATTAAAGGACAAAGTTTGAATTTGTTGTTCGAGATGTTGACGCGTCACAAGATAAATATATTGAGTATGAGAAATAAGTCGAATCGCCTTGAAGAATTGTATGTTGCCCTGGTTAACAAAACGTAAGATATGGATAATCCATGTTTGCCCATCTTCTTAAATCAACGTTCTCTTAAATTAAAATATTAAGGAACCACCATCATTAGCAACGTTGCGCTGAAAAATTTAATAGCCCTGAAAACGATCGTTGTCAAGGAAGTGCTCAGGTTTTCTCGTATCTGGTTACAGACTATTTTGCCACCAGCTATAACGATGACGCTTTATTTTGTAATTTTCGGCAAACTGATTGGCTCACAGATTTCTAAAATAGACGGGTTTGAATATATTGAATACATCGTGCCCGGTTTGATACTTATGTCTGTTATTACTAATTCGTATGCAAATGTTGTCTCTTCTTTTTTTAGTGCAAAATTCCAGAGACACATAGAAGAGTTATTAATATCACCGACGCCCAACTATATTATATTAATCGGGTTTGTGGCAGGTGGGGTGTTACGGGGTTTGGTGGTAGGCAGCGTTGTAACAATTGTCTCGTTTGTATTTGTAGATCTACAAGTCCATAGTATTACTGTAACCTTATTAGTACTGATATTGACGTCCATTCTGTTTTCACTCGCTGGCTTTGTTAATGCAATTTATGCCAGGAGCTTCGATGATGTAGCCGTTATTCCTTCATTCATTCTGACGCCATTGACCTATTTGGGCGGCGTATTTTATACAGTTAGTATGTTACCTGAAATATGGCAATCAATTTCATTAGCGAATCCGATATTATATATGGTAAATGCATTCAGGTTTGGCTTGTTAGGCGTTTCAGATATCGATGTAACGTTGGCTTTTACTATTGTGATTCTGTTCACGGTAGCGTTATTCAGTTTTTGCCTCTATTTATTAAACAAAGGCGTTGGGATTAGAACTTGATTCTTGCGGGATATTGGGCACTATTTATCATGTTAGAAGATAGATAGAGTGCTTAGAACTCAGCACTAAGTTCTATAAAGAAGAATCATAACCTGATTTTCTGGTAGATCTGATTTTTGGAAATATAAAACCGAATACTATCCCGGCAAATAAAATGCCTGCACCGGTTAATAGCCACTCTTTTTCAGAACGGTCTTTAAGAGCCTGATTTTCCTGGCGCAGCATATTAATTTCTTTATCAATACTCATTGATTCAGTTTTTAACTTTTTATTCTCTTCTGCAAATTTTAACGGGTCTATCGAAACATTTTTTAATATCGCCAATTCTTTGCTCAATTTTTCATTTTTAGATAGCAGGTCTTTCGATTCTTTCTCCTTAGTTGTCGATTGTTTACCTAGCTTTCCTGCGCTTTTCTTAAGTCGATTATTCTCTTTTTCTAACGCCGCTATTTTTTTTTCTGCTACCACGAGTCGATCCCGGTGAATCGGTGTATCACTCAAGTACTGCGTTAGCACCCAGCCTTCAACACCACTTTTTACGGAACGAGCCAACGAGTATCCCGTATCGTCATTAGTTTGTAGGATCTCCAACGCTGTCCCACTGGGTAATGTACGTAATATCTGAAACTCTGAACCCATGCCACTGCGCATGGTGATTAATATGTGATCGATGACATATTTGGTGGTCGCTGCTTGACTGGGCAGCGCAACGGAGAGGGAGAGCGTAAACAGTAAGATTAATCTATGCACGGTATACCTTGTAATATGATGTAATAGGGCTGATATTGAGTTATTTATGTCGTATAGGTGTGATTATTTCAGGATATTTTTTGTATACTCTCTATTGCTCTGTGCCATAGCCTACCTATGTTCCTGTTTTATAGCCAGTTCGCATAAATTTAAAACCGCTATTTAAGCAAATTCGGAGCAGCTTTACTACAATCGGCCATGCAGAAGAAAACTCAAGTAGTTTGAATTAAATGTTTATATAATATTGATTTTAGTAAAAAAATTGAAAAAATATAGGTTTCGGATAAATAATGTTTCTAGCCATTAGGATTGACCTTGTGTTGATAGCCTGGTATACATTCGAGTTTGATCTTTCTGCTTGACGGGGTGCATTATCCGCATAGATTGCAGATGAATAGGGTATATAGGTGAGAATAATTGAAGAGAGTCAACCAAAAAAAGGGGGTTAGGGGATTGAATAACTATATGAAAATCAGTTTGATGGCAGTTTTGGTTGGTTTTGCGATTAGCGCAGGCAGCACGTTTGCACTTGCTGCTGGCGGAGACGCCAAAGCCGGGAAAGAGAAGTCTGCGCTTTGCCAAGGCTGCCATGGGGAAAAGGGAGTGAGTGCTGATCCCACATTCCCTAATTTGGCCGGGCAGTTTGCTGGTTATATTGAGAAACAGGTGACCGACTTTCAGCAAGCCAAGCGTGAAAATGAAACAATGAGCCCAATGGCCGCGACCGTCACATCAAAACAGGACTTGAAGGATATTGCTGCTTATTTTGCCGCCCAGAAGCCTGTGAAGGGAAAAGGATCTAGCGGTAGTAAAGCGGCAGCAGGTAAAAAAATATATATGAAAGGGAACCCTAAGACGGGTGTGTACGGTTGCAAGAATTGCCATGGTGATACTGGTAAGGGTAGATCTGCGAATAACCCGTTGTTTCCTGTTATTAGTGGTCAGCATAAAGCCTATACTATTGCACAGCTTACTAATATGAAAACAGGCAAACGCAGCAACGATCCCGCAGGTATGATGTCAAATATTGCAAAACTGCTTTCAACGCAAGAAATAGAAGCTGTTGCAGAATATGTGTCCGGCTTGTAGGCAGTAAATATATTTCAATCTCTTTTTGGATATATTTTATTGTGCCTATAGTTAGGGACACAAAAAGAAGGGGTGCAAATGCACCCCTTCTTTATACTACAAAAATAGTTGTATAAAAATTTTCATAATCGTTTTTCACTCTCGTTGAAATGTCACCAGATGTTCAAGCATTGGCTTAATACCAATGAATTCGCCTATTTGAAAGTTTTGATGGCTGGGTGCTAATGAATATATTTTATTCCCAGAGGTTAATTTGAGTGTGTAAAGTATCTCAGCACCTTTAAATGCTTTTTGTACTACTTCTGCTCTTAGTGGGCTGTGTGGGTCAGGCACTATATCGTCGGGCCTAACGAGTAAATCGACATGTGAGTCTTTGGGAAGAGAATAAGCACGATCTCCCTTAATTGTGCCGATTTCGGTTTCCACCGTATCTGGTGAAACCAGAGTGCCACTAAGAAACGCGCCTTGACCAATGAAATTCGCAACGAAACGATTGACAGGATCGTGATAAAGATTAAAAGGTGTATCCCATTGTTCTATTTGGCCACAATTCATTACGCCAATATGATCACATATTGCAAAGGCTTCATTTTGATCGTGAGTGACTAAAATACCTGATATGCCTTGTTCTTTAAGGATATCTCTTACGTCAATGCTGAGACGTTCTCGTAAGTCGATGTCCAGGTTTGAAAAGGGTTCGTCCAATAAGATTAAATCCGGTTTAGTGGTGAGTGCGCGTGCCAGAGCCACTCGTTGCTGTTGACCACCTGATAGTTCGTGGGGGTAACGTCGTCCCAAATTTTCCAAGCCCACGATATTTAGCGTTTCCTCTGCAATTTTTTCCTGTTCTTTTTTTGTTGCATTGCGAATACCAAATGAAACATTTGAATTGACATCCATATGTGGAAACAGCGCGTAATCCTGAAACACCATTGCGAGTTGGCGTTTTTCGGGTGGCAATGTAAACCCCGGTTTGGAAACCATTTCGCCACGAAGTTTAATTTCGCCGTGATATATTTGTTCCAATCCGGCAATAGCCCGCAACGCGGTGGTTTTACCGCAACCGCTGGGCCCCAGCAGGCTTACAAGGTTCCCCTTGTTGATATGCATAGTGAGATTTTGCACAACGGTGACATCGCGATAACGGCACTCTATTTTTGTGATATCTAATAGTGTTGTCATGGATACTATATGGTCATGGCCAATATTTTCTTTATTATGACATAGTTAGGGTGTTTTTAGGTGGGCAGACATTAGTTAACAAACATCGGTCAGCAAACATTGGTTAGCAAAAACTCAAGTAGTGCTTTTTGCGCATGCAAACGGTTTTCAGCTTCATCCCACACTGCACTTTGCGGCCCATCAATGACTGTCGCAGAAACTTCTTCACCACGATGCGCCGGTAAACAATGCATAAACAGTGCATCGGGCTTGGCGAGTGCCATGAGTTCGGGTGTGATCTGGTAGCCACTAAATGTTTTTAAACGCGCGGCCTGTTCTTGTTCCTGTCCCATACTCGCCCAAACATCTGTCACCACCAGGTCTGCATTTTCGACGGCTAATTCTGGTGAGCCAACAATTTCACAATTCTCTTTTACCGATGCCAATATGTCTCTGTCCGGAAAATGACCTTCTGGACAGGCAATTTTTAAATCAAATTCAAATAGCTTGGCAGCGTTTATATATGAGTGGCACATGTTGTTGCCATCACTGACCCAGGCGACTTTTTTGCCCTTTATATTGCCTCTCTTTTCAACATATGTTTGCACATCGGCAAGTAATTGACACGGATGGAATTTGTCTGTCAATGCATTTATGACCGGTACTATTGAGTGTTGCGCGAAACGCTCCAATTTTTCATGTTCATAGGTGCGGATCATGATTATGTCCACCATACGTGAAAGCACACGTGCGGTATCTTCTATGGGTTCTCCGCGGCCTAATTGCGTATCTCGTGGAGAGAGAAAAATGGCATGACCGCCAAAGTGTGTCATTGCAGCTTCAAACGATACGCGTGTTCTAGTGGAAGATTTTTCAAATACCATGCCGAGCGTTTTGTTTTTTAAAGGTTCATATTTTTCACCTTGTTGGCGCATTTTTTTTAGCTCAATAGCACGTATGATGAGTTTGTGAAGCTCTTTTTGGCTAAAATCAGTGAGTGTAAGAAAGTGACGTGTTGCCATCAAATATTCCTGGATACAGACTATATTCTAGAGACAAAATGCCTAACCAATGAAATGACCTGGTCCGTTATTAATCTGGACTCAGATTCACTCATGGTTAGGGGGGGTAATAGACGGATGACGCGTTCCGCCGTCACGTTTATTAATAACTTCTGCTCAAGTGCTTTTGTGACTAATTCAAAGCAGGGGCAGTCTAGTTCTATGCCTATCATTAGGCCCAATCCGCGGATGTCTTTTACATGAGGTTCTTTGGCTAATGCGTTTTGCAAAGTGCTTAACATGCTTCGACCGAGTTTTAATGCCTGGTTTGCTAAATCATTTTCTTCCATGGTTTTAATCGTCGCAATGGCGGCACTAGTCGCCAATGGATTGCCTCCAAAAGTGGAACCATGATTGCCCTGCTGTAAGACGTCAGCTGCCGCACCATGTGCGAGGCAGGCACCAATTGGCACGCCGTTAGCCAATGCTTTAGCAAGAGGCATTACATCAGGTTTGGAATTTGAATGTTGAAATGCAAACCATTTGCCGGTACGACACATGCCTGTTTGTACTTCGTCCAGCATCATCAACCATTGGTGCTCATCACAAAGTTTCCGAATGCCGGGTAGATAATCTTCATCAGGAATATTAACGCCGCCTTCACCCTGAACAGGTTCAACCAGAATTGCGACAATGTCTGGACTGTTCTCTGCTAGTTTATTCAGTGCATCTAAATCATTGAACGGCACTCGTATAAAGCCGGTGACTAATGGTTCGAATCCTGCCTGAACTTTTCTACTTCCTGTCGCACTCAGTGTCGCCAAGGTTCGACCATGAAAGCTTCGTTCCGTTACTACAATGACAGGATTACTGATTTTTTTCTTGTGGCCGTACAAACGTGCAATTTTTATTGCTGTTTCGTTAGCTTCGGCACCCGAGTTGCAGAAAAAAACATTGTCCATACCGGACAGACGGGTTAATTCCTCAGCCAGTTGTTTTTGGTGCGCAATGCCATACCAGTTTGATGTATGCACAAGTTTTTTTGCTTGTTCGCATAGTGCGTTAGATACATTGGGGTGCGAGTGCCCCAGATTACACACGGCAACACCACTAAAAGCGTCTAGGTATTTCTGGCCGTCTGTATCCCATAGCCAACTTCCTTCGCCACGTTCAAAAGTGACGGGTAATCGGCCATAGGTGGGCATGAGTGAATTGATGGGCATTTTTTTCTCTTAGCGTTTTCTAATTATGAAGTACTGTAAAGTAAGTTTTATATAAAAAGTTATATAAAGTAAGTTCAATAAAACAAGATCTGCAAAATAGCACAATACCCAAAAGCAAAAAGGCAGTCTCCTGCGAGACCGCCGTTTGCGTAAAGAGCTTATATTATAGTGTAATTAACTGAGTGGCAAATATTAATGTACGATTTTTCGCCGCCGCTTTTAGTTATATGCAGTTACATGCTTTTGGTTACATATAAGCGAGCTTAAAAAACAGCGGTATCAAACCGGAATGGATTTGTCTAACTAATATAGATAGCTAAATAGATAGCTAAATAGGTAGCCCGTGCGAAGCTGCGCCCATAAACATCAACATTGGTATAGATAAGAGCGTATTGGTACGCGACGCCATCAGTGCTACCGTCTTGGCTTTCGCTATCGCTTCAGGTGTTGACTCAACCATACCCAGAATTTTCTTTTGATTTGGCCAGATCAATACCCAGACATTAAACAGCATAATTATGCCTAACCATGCTCCCATACCAATATAGGTATGGTATGCAGTGCTACCTTCCATAAGACCCAGTGAAAGTGCTTTACCCATATTACCGCCAAGATAAGCTGCGCCAGACAAGACGGTCACCAGGGCGGACCAACGGAACCACAATAAAGCGCGCGGTGCGACATATTTGCTAATTGCGGCTGGGCCCGGGCCCTCTTTATCAGCGACAGCGGCACCCATTGCGGGAACCTGCACAAAGTTGAAATAATAAAGTAAGCCAATCCAGGTTATACCGGATAAAAAATGCACCCAGCGGTCAAATGCGAGAAACGAAAATTCCATAACTGTATCCTCTAACTAATTTTTATGTGTCTACTATTGCGTAAAAAATATGTATATAAATGTATGTTTAACGATTTAACCGCCAATGATCGCTTTTGCGACAAACGCAAGCACGACAGCTAGTACAAAACCTGAAATAATCGTTCCGGTTATGGAAGTCAGTGGGTTCATTTTATTGTCCTCATAGATGATATTTATATAACCAAGTTAACTGGTGGGTCATTATAAGCATATGCTGAAGCATTGCAATATATACACTTTTTGTTACTTAATGAAGTCAATATGTTAGTTATGGATCCCATTGAATTAAGTCTTTTTTCCAGTCAAATGGATGCTATTTGCGAGGAAATGGGGGCAACACTGCGCCGCACGGCATTTTCGCCGAATATTAAGGATAGGCTGGATTTTTCATGTGCTATTTTTAACGCACAAGGCGAGTTGTGCGCGCAAGCTGCGCACATACCTGTTCATTTGGGCAGCATGGCGTACGCAATGCAGGGGATAGTTAACTGCGTCAATTGGCAAGATGGCGATATGCTTGTTGTCAATGACCCGTATTTAGGCGGGACACATTTGCCGGATGTGACGCTCATTTCACCTGTCTTTACTGGTGGTATTCTCGTCAGTTTTGTTGCCAATCGTGCGCACCATGCTGATATCGGTGCGCAATCTCCAGGTTCCATGCCGATATCGTCCTCACTGGAACAGGAAGGTCTCGTCATTCCCCCAACACTGCTCATAAAAGCAGGTGAATTAGATGAAGCCGTTTTTTCTCAACTGACACAGATAAAACAAAATACAGTGGAGGGTAAAGGTGATTTTGCTGCACAGACCAGTGCCAACGGTGTGGGTGTGGCCCGTTTAGCTGAATTAATCCAATCGATAACAGTGATTCAGTATCAATCTGCGTTAGATGAATTAAATAATTATGCGCATCGTTTGGCACAAGCTGCGTTACAAATAATCCCCGACGGTGATTATGAGTTTTCTGATATGCTGGATGATGATGGTATGGGGAATAATGATATAAAAATTGTTGTTTCAATCAAGGTGTGCCGTCAAAAAATAAATGTGGATTTTAACGGCACAGCCGCCCAAGTAAAAGGTAATATTAACTGTCCATTATCGGTAGCCGCTGCGGCTGTGTTTTATGTTTTTCGATGTTTAATGCCAGTTCACACCCCCGCTTGCGCCGGTAGTTTTCGCGCCATTTCTCTGTCTGCCCCAAAGGGGTGTTTGCTCAATGCACAGCGTCCTGCAGCAGTGGCTGCCGGCAATGTAGAGACCAGTATGCGCATAGTTGATGTTGTCATCGGGGCCTTGTCCCAAGCGGTACCAGAGTTAATGCCTGCTGCCAGCCAGGGTACGATGAATAATCTGGCGATGGGCGCGCGTTTAAAAAACAGTGTTTGGGATTATTATGAAACTATAGGCGGAGGCATGGGGGCTAGCCAATGCGCACCTGGTTTAAGTGCTGTTCAGTCACATATGACAAATACGTTAAACACGCCTATTGAGGTATTAGAAATGGCTTATCCCGTCAGTGTTTCCCGTTACGAAATCAATAGAGGTTCGGGCGGTAAGGGTTATCATTCAGGAGGAGATGGCATCATCAGAGAGTTTACCTTTTCACAGGCTGCACATGTTTCGCTTATCACCGAAAGAAGAAAACATGCGCCATGGGGAGTTAACGGTGGCGAAGCTGGATTAAAAGGGGAAAACGTATTAAATGGCAAAGCCCTACCAGGAAAAATTTCATTGGTACTTAAGAAAGGCGATCGCCTGATAATTAAAACCCCGGGGGGAGGTGGCTGGGGAAGATACAATCGTTGAGTTATAATATTTTTGTCGTAGTTTTTTTATCGTAATTTTTTATATGTAGTTAAGGGACATGAATCAATAGTGTTAAACGTAAATAAATTAGTTAAAGACAATAGTCGATGAGACATCTATGTGTGGCATAAGCGGTATTTTAAGTTTCAATAACACCGCACCTGAGGAAAACGCGATCCAGCGGATGATGGATAAGTTAGTCCATCGTGGTCCTGATTCGGGCGGAATGTACAAGGATGGGCCGGTTATCCTGGGGCATCGACGACTGGCGATTATTGATTTATCTTCCAAGGCAAATCAGCCGCTCGTGGACGCTGCGTCAGGTCTCGTTGTGGTATTCAATGGAACGATTTACAACTATCGCGAATTACGTGAAGAGCTTAAATTGATGGGCTACCAATTTAACTCAGATGGCGATACGGAAGCGATCGTTAAAGCCTATCATGCCTGGGGAGATGATTGCGTCAAGCGACTAAGTGGTATGTTTGCATTTGCTATTTGGGACTCAAATAAAAAAGAACTTTTTATTGCGCGTGATCGAATGGGTATCAAGCCGCTTTATTACAGTAATACGGATAGTCGTTTTCAATTTGCGTCCACCTTGCAGGCACTCATTACCACAGGTGATGTTGACACAACTATTGATGCTGTTGCGATGCATCATCAATTTACGTTGCACGCAGTCGTACCCGCACCAAGAACAATTCTCAATGGTGTGAAAAAACTTGAGCCAGGTAGCTACATGAAGATAGATCAGCATGGCAAGATAGTTGTGAAAAAATACTGGACACTAAACGCCACCAGACCTCACGACCGTTCTCAAAAAGCGCGTTCTGAAGAGGAATGGGTAGAGTTGATTCATACCGCATTACGTCGTTCGGTTGAGCGGCGCAAAGTCATCGCTGATGTACCCGTTGGTATATTATTATCCGGCGGACTGGATTCGAGTTTATTAGTCGGTTTGTTAAGTGAAGCCGGTACGGAGAAAATTCTTACATTCTCAATCGGTTTTGAAGATACACCGGAAGAATCGGGTAGTGAATTTGTTTACTCTGACAAGGTCGTAGAGCGATTTGATACGGAGCACACAAAAGTCCATATTCCGAACGCTGAAGTATTGGCCCGCTTACCCGAAGCAATTGATCACATGTCTGAACCGATGTTTGGGCAGGATGCTGTCGCATTTTATATGTTGGCCGAACAGGTCTCAAAAGAAGTTAAAGTTGTACAGAGTGGCCAGGGCGCTGATGAGGTATTTGGTGGTTACTTTTGGTATCCACAAATGCAACAGGAACGCGGATCAGACTTGCATCGCTTTAGTTCGCATTATTTTGATCGTCATCATGATGAATTTCTGGAAATGGTTTCCGAAGAATATCGTGGAGATGATTATACTTCGACGTTAATAGAAAAGTTATTAGTGGAATCAAAAGGCGAAACCTTTTTGGATAAAGTATTACATATGGACGTGACCACACTGATCGTCGATGACCCGGTTAAACGCGTAGACAATATGACGATGGCCTGGGGCCTGGAAGCACGTGTTCCTTTCCTCGATCAGGAGGTGGTAGAACTGGCCGCACAAATGCCACCGGAGTTAAAGCTAAAATCAGGTGGAAAGTTTCCACTCAAATCTATTGCGCGTGGCCTGATCCCTGACGAAGTCATCGATAGGCCTAAAGGGTATTTTCCTATGCCAGCATTAAAATATGTTAGAGGCGAATTTTATGATTTCATGAAAACAATCCTGCAATCATCTGCATGCCAGCAGCGTGGTTTGTATCACCCTGCCTATGTGGCTAAATTATTAAATTCACCAGAAGATCATATGACCCCTCTACAGGGCAGCAAATTGTGGCATTTAGCATTATTAGAGTGCTGGTTACAGCGAAATGTGGATGTAGTGACTAATTAGGACTGACCGACTGTCGACGTGAATACAATAAAAAAATCATTACGCCTGCAAGATATTACTATTTTCTTCATTTTGGCGGTGCTCGCCGGTTGCGGGTTAGTTTACCAGTATTTGTTATCGCATTATGCAGGCAGGGTGTTGGGTGCGATTGAGACAGTGATCTATACCATGATTGGGATCATGATTGTCTCGATGGGCCTGGGTGCTTTTGCTGCGCGCTATATTAAATGTGCATACACCGGATTTGCCTGGCTTGAACTGGGTATCGCGTTGCTCGGATCCTCCGCTATTCTTGCCATCGCCGCTATCTTTGCCTTTACCCATACTCTACCGCAGCTCATCGCCTTTACCTTCGGGCTACCGCCGGATTTAACGCCACAAGGGGGCGTCATACAATCCTTAATGGAATTTGCGGCGGTCGTGCCTTATATCTTTGGTTTTATTTTAGGCGTGATGATCGGCATCGAAATTCCACTGATCGCCAGGGTGCGGCAAAGTATTTACGGGGAACATCTTGAGCATAATCTCGGCGATATCTATGGCATAGATTATATCGGTGCGGGTGTCGGCGCGGCCTTGTGGGTTATTTTTATGCTGGCAATGGAGCCATCACTGGCTGCCGCGTTGACGGCGTCTGCCAATATTGGGGTGGGACTGATATTTTATTTTCTTTATCGCCAGCGTATTAAGTGGAATGAACTACTGCTGTTGGGTCATATCCTGGTGGCCAGTATTATAGTCACCGTGGGGATGTATGGTGCGCAGTGGGATGCGATCATGGAGGACACATTATATAAGGACAAAGTCGCTTACCACATTAACACTCATTATCAACGGATAGTGATTACCGAGCGGACCATGGACCCGGCTAAGCCGTCTGTGCTTACCCTTTATCTCAATGGGCGTACACAGTTTTCCAGTAACGACGAGCATATTTACCACTCCATGCTGACCTACCCTGCTCTTGCCGCTTCAGCGCGGCAGGATTCAATCTTGATTATCGGTGGCGGAGATGGTTTGGCCTTGCGTGATGTACTGCGCTGGCAGCCAAAGCAGGTGACACTTATCGATTTAGATAAGGCGATCGTGGATTTTTTTTCGCAGTCGAAGGCATTAGAAGGGGATGAAGTTAATACACGCCTTCTGGAACTGAATCAAAAAAGTTTTTCTGATCCGCGCGTCACACTTCTTTTTGGAGATGCCTATAATAAAGTGGACGAGTTGTTGCAAGCGGAACAAATATTTGACACGATCATCATCGATTTACCTGATCCCAACCATCCGGATCTGAATAAACTGTATTCCGCACGTTTTTATGCAAAATTAAAACAACTTCTGGCCGGCGATGGGGCGATGGCGATCCAGTCTACGTCGCCCTACCACGCTAAGGATGCCTTTTTAAGCGTCGGTGTTACCATGCAGCACGCGGGTTTTGAGCACGTTGAACAATATCATCACAACGTGCCGAGTTTTGGCGAATGGGGTTGGACCATCGCAACAAAACTGGGACGTTCCCCGCGGCAACGCCTGGCAGCGCTGCAGGCATTACCGCTGGATGATGGCTGGATGACCAAGGGCAAACTAATGGCTGCCTTTGAGTTCAGTCAGCATTTTTTTAAGGACAGGGACAAGATACGGGTTAATCGTGTTGGCAGCGGGGTTGCTTACCAGTACTACCGCAAAAACTGGGAGATACAACAGGGGATCTATCAGAAGGAAGACGATTTTGAAAGTAATGAAGCGATACCTGAACCCAGTGGGGATATATCGGTCTATCGTAATAAATAGTTTTTCCATTTTATTCATTTGTTATTGACGCCATATTATGTCTTGACATATTAAGTCGTTCGACATATTATGACGTTGCCGTTAATTTAAAGGAGAGAATATGAGTACAAACAGCATGACCTTACCTGATCTTGCATCGGCATTGAACGGTTTGGAAACGGAGGAAGGTCTGTCATTTAGCGCGGAAGTCATCGATGGTGAAGTACCCACGCTACAGGTGACGGTCAGTGACAGAGAGGAATTCCCGATTTACATCACGATTGATGACAGCCAGATTCTGGTAGTCAGCTATTTATGGAAAGAGTCGGAAATTAAGTCAGGGGCGCGGGAAGATTTATTGGATGCGCTGCTGACCTTGAACATTCCCATGCCGTTGTCTGCCTTTTCGAAATTAGGTGATCAGTATGTGATATTCGGGGCGCTTGCCTGCCAGTCGGATTTGAAAGATGTCATCCATGAAGTGGATGTGCTGAGTGATAACACGCTGGAGGCGTTGGAGTCTTTGTCTGATTATTTGCAATGAGGTTGCAATAGAAAGTTGCGATAACTAGAGGTTGCAATAGAAAGTTGCAATAAACGTTGTACTAACATTGCTATGAACATTAGCAACAAGTTTGCAATCATTTTTTTAGGAGAACACTATGTCAATTTTTAAAAAATTATTTACCGCCGTGCGTGGCGCTGCGACTGAGGCCGGCGAAGCGATCGTCGATTCCCAGGCGCTGCGAATTATGGATCAAGAGATCCACGACGCTGAAAATGAGCTGAAAAAATCCAAGGAAGGCTTGACCACCGTCATGGCGCAGAAGATGGCCACTGAGCGACAAGTTAAGGAAAAAACTGCAGCGATCGATGAGCATGAAGGCTATGCGGTGAAAGCACTGGATAAAGGCGATGAAGGTTTGGCAGTCGAAATAGCTGAAAAAATCGCTGAATTCAGCAATGAGTTAGAGCCTCTGAAAACCCTGCTTGAAGGCCAGATCCAGAGTGTAAACAATCTCAAACAAATCATTAAGCAAACCGAGAAACGTTTGCAAAGCACTAAACGCGAGGTTGCCTTGATCAAGTCGACGCAAAGTGTGCAAAAAGCCCAGGATGCTATTGCGGCGACTCATTCCGGTAGTACATCGGCCATGTCGTCGGCGATGGACTCCATGCAGCGTATTAAGGCCCGCCAGCAGGAAAAGTCAGACAAGATGAACGCAGCCCTGGCATTGGAAAACGAAGGCGGCGACGGCGATCTAAAAGCCAAGATGGCGGCGGCAGGCATCACCGGCAGTGGCGCCAGTGGCAATTCCATCCTGGAAAAACTCAAAGCCAGGCAGGCTGGCGCGGCATAGGGTTGCCAAAAATAGGGTTGCCAAAAACAGGGTTGCCACAAACCGGGTTGCTAAAAAAAGTAATTACAAAGAGGGAAAGCCCCATGGTGAATTTCAAAAATATTTTTGGGGGCGGCGATAAGAAAGCCGCTGGCCCCCGTTCCCTGGATCATCCCAAGGACCTGCAAATCAATGATCTGATTAAATTTGGCTTCGCTGCGCAAACTGGCATCAGTGCGGGTGATTTTAAGGTCACGGGCGTGAATACCTATCATTTTTCAGCGGACAAGGCACCCGCCACCCTGTTAACTCTGGATGGCGCGAAAGGTACTTTTTCTCTGTCGCTGCGGGAAGAGGGTGGCAACACGTTGCTGGAATTGGGCAGGGTCGTGCTGCCAGAACAGATTGAGCAAATCTTTCCCTGGGAACAATTCGTGGACATCATTGAATCCGACGGTGCGCAGCATACCCTCGAAAGGCTGGTAGAGCCGGACGAATTTGCCGGTTGGACCGCGCAGCAGTATTGCCAGGAAGCGGGTAGCGGGGATGAAGCTTATTTCCACGCCGGGGATTACCGGGGGCGCAGTCTTCCCGATGGCAAGGATGAGTGTGAGTCATTTGATTATTATCTCATGGTGAGTCCGGACCGCTTGCATGCGTTGCGCATTACAGTTTTTGATGGTGGCCGTTCCGAAGCCGTGCTGCTGGCCTACTTACCCTTAAGCAAACTGGAAGAAATGTGGCCGGCCAGCGACAACTAATCATCCAGAGATCAGTGTCCAGAGATCAAGATCCAGAGATACATATGCAAAAAAAAACTAAAAGCCCATATTGGACAGCGTCCGCAAAAAATTTGAGGGCGATACAAATAGCATTTGACCTGGGTGGTGATATTCCCGATTTCATCCGCTCTGTCGCGGCGAACAACGGATTGTCACCATCAGATCAAATCCGCAAGATTGTGGATTTACCGTACCGCAAACCCAAGCGGCCGCGGCTCACCCTCTCCCTGAAAGAATCTGATTACCTGGATTTAGCTAGACGCTATAGCGTGCCGGTTTCTGACAAGGAAGCTATACGGGAGAAGATACGTGAAGAACTGGAGGCGTTTTATCGTAGTGAGTGCCGCCAGGAGACAGGTGAATAACAAGCATGTCATATGATCTATAATCTCGTTAATCGGGGATTACGCAGACTTAGAAATCGAGAGCTGTTGCAAACGGACTTGAGTAAATCCTTGAAACTTACCGGCGTGTATCTTTGCATCATGCTGTCCGCCCATATTTGGGCGATGATGGCGTTTGAGAAATTTTCCTTTGGGGATGCGTTTTGGCTGACACTGACGACCGTTACCACGGTCGGTTACGGCGATTTATCCGCTGTGTCGTTAGAGGGGCGTCTTAGTACTATCTTAATATTGTTCGTAGGCAGTGTTTTTGTCGTTGCGAAGGCGGCGGGGGATTACTTTGATTATCGAAGCAATATCCGCCAGAGAAAATTAAAAGGTCGATGGAGGTGGAATATGTCGGGTCATATCATTATTATGAATACACCTGCCAGCTTTGGTGAGCAGTATTTACAACGGTTGATCAAGCAATTTCGAGCCAGCCGACAATACGAAAATATAGATATTGAATTATTAACGAGTCAGTTTCCCGATGGGTTGCCCAGTTCTATTGCCGATTTAAAAAGAGTTGCCCATTACCATGGCCGCGCCGATGATATAGACTGCATGCAGGCAGTGAATGTACAAGAGGCGGAGGTTATTATCGTACTCGCTAAAGAGGAGGGCGATAAGGCATCCGATGGTCGCACCTTTGATATCCTGCACCGGCTCAACGAATTGGGAAAACAAGGCATGATCCTGGCCGAGTGCGTAGACGATGATAATCGCGCCAGATTGTTAAGCGCCGGGGCAAATATTATGATCCGTCCTATACGCGCCTACCCGGAAATGATCGTGCGTGCCTTGGTGGCACCTGGCTCAGAGCAAATCATCGAAAATATGTTTTCCAATGAGGGTGATGAATACCAGCGCTACGATGTAAATATACAAGGAATGTCCTGGTCAGCGATCCTGTGTACCTTAGCCCAAAATGACTTAGGTATTGCCATTGGTTATATGTCAAAAAATGACAGTCAGTTACAGTGCAATCCGCCCGCGAACGAACAAGTGGATGCCGTTGCCTTGTTTCTGATGGTGCGCGAGGAAAGTATTCCTGATCCCTCGGCGGTGCAAGCTGCGTTGCTGCAGAAGGTGTAATCAGGGGTTCCCAAGAGATAACAGACAATCCTTAATTAATCAAGGAGATATACTTTTAATGAGAAAATTTCTACAACAAAAAACCTGGTTGTTAGTGCCTCTGCTGTTACTGTCTCTATTGTTACTGCAAGGGTGTGGTAACCGTTATGCCGAGCAGGTGCAGGGGTATCATGCCGACGCAGTAAAAGTGGTGTCGCAGCTAAAGCAGCAATTGGATCGTAATCAATTATCCAACGCGGTATTGGTGAAGACGTACGCAGATACGCTCATACAGACCAGGCCAGAATTAAATTCCGTCGCACAATTATTAAAAAAAGATGCGACGTCCTCAGGTGGTATGTATCAAAATTTTGCGAACCGTCTCAAGTCCGTTAATCAGATACCGGAACGGGAAGAAGATTTCCGGCTTGCGATCGAAGAACTGAATAATATCACAGTGGGTTCCGACCCTGCGGTATTTAACGATGGGTTGCTGGATTTGGTCAATACACTGGCAGACTTGTCCCAAGGGGAATTAGCGCGTGTCAATGTGCCCAAAGGTGAGACCGCGCAAAATCTAAAGGATAGCACGGGCGTTGTACCGGGAAGCTACCTGGTGGGTAATCCCAATTATGGCAATTTCAGGCAGAATTCGTCCGGCAAATCATTCTGGGAGTGGTACGGACAGTACGCTTTGATTAGCAACCTGGTAGGCCTCGGTGGCGGCTATGGTTTTTCTCGCGGCCCTATTTACGCGGATGCCTGGTATCGTCAACCACGCCATAGTTACTATAATGATTACGGCCGCAGTGCTTATGGTTCACAAAAGGCACGAAATAACTGGAAGAATACCGAGGCTAAACTAGGGAAAAAAGGTATCACGCCGGCCAAGCCGAAAAAAGATTTTCGCAGCGCCGCCGGCAAGCGGCGCATGAGCACCTACGCCTATCAGCGCCAGGCAAACAACAAGCAGTACGGCGCCAAGACCAAACAGCAGGCCGCCAATGCACCGCCGAAGGGTAGTGGCGCTAATAAAACAAAACGCAGTTCGGCGTTTTCCTTTTTTAAACCGAGTTCACGTGGCACCAGCAGCGGCAGTCGCAGCTTTAGATCCGGCAAATAATAATTGTTAGGTATGTATTTAGACACAAATTTAGCTACACAGGAGAAATACACATGAATGAATTAATCGGAATTGACCCCAGCTTGGCGGCTTATTATGCCGTGGATTTTCTTATCATTGCGGTCATTCTGGCGAGTATGCGTAAATTGGCGGGTGTTGTCGGTAATGTTTCCGCCCAGGCTGAACTAGCCGAGCGGGATAACCACGCATTTGGCATTTCCATCGCAGGTGCAGCCATCGCGGTCGCTGTCATGCTCATGGGTGCGGTATCCGGTGAAGCTGCGAATAACCCCGCGAGCGAAGCTTTTATCATGTTGGCCTACGGTGGTGTCGGCTTGGTGCTGATGGCTGTTACACGCAAAGTGTTTGATCATATTTCTTTGCCGGATATCAGCATTCATAAGGAAATCATGCGAGGCAATATCGCTGCGGCACTGGTGGATGCAGGCAATATGATCGCCACTGCCATTATTCTACGTGCGGTAATGGTATGGGTAGATAGCAATTCTTTTATCGGCTTATTGTTTGTGCTGGTGGGTTTCTTGGTATCGCAAGCCATCATGGTCGCGGCCACGGCCTACCGTCGCCATGTCTATGCCCGGCATCATGGCAATACAGGGTTACAAAAACAAATTGAGGAAGGTAATACCGCGTTAGCCCTGCGTTTTGCTGGCTATCGAGTTGGTATTGCTTTGGCCGTGACCGGTGCATCCGGTGTTGTGGTCTACGGAGACACACAATTGATCGCCAGCCTGGCTGCTTGGTCCGTCGTCGCCGTATTGATGTTCTTAATCTTAACAGTGTTGGCTATTGTTATCCGTAAGGCAGTTTTGCCAGGCATTAACGTTGCCGAGGAAGTCGATAATCAAGGCAACGTCGCCATCGGTGCAATTGAAGCGGCTGTTTATATCGCAGTGGGTTTCTTGATCGCGGGATTGTTTGGATGATGTGTTAGGTTAAACCTATTATGTGTTCGGTTAAGCCTATTATGTGCTCGGTTAAGCCTATGATGAGTTTAGGTTAAATAAATGAAACCCCAGCATTTATTTGTCCTCTACGTCATTGGTGCGTTTGTGTTGTCGATGATCCCTATTGTGCATTGGCCTTTTTCTTGGTTAGAGACGTACTTTCACGAAATTACTCACGGCCTGGCAGCGGTACTCAGCGGTGGATCTATTGAGCGTATCGCACTGCACTTTAATGGCTCCGGCCTGTGTTATACCAGGGGCGGCTGGCAACCTCTGGTGACCTTTGCCGGTTATGTGGGTGCGGTGGGTTGGGGTGCTATTATTTATCTCGGTGCCAGAGCAAGTGGCACCGCCAGCCGTTGGCTTGGAATAGCTATATTATGCATGATCGTTATCTCGGGCATCCTATATGCCCGTGACATCATCACCATAGTGATCATGTTGATTATCACCGCGGCCTTATATGTCTCTTTTCGTTATGTCACCGGTAATATCTTCTCGCGTTTCATGGAGTTTGCGGGCGTTTATGTTATGGTCAGCGCTGCCAGGGCACCCTTAAACCTTATCGATGGTCGCCATTACGGCGATGGCGCTACCCTCTCCAATGTCACCTGGTTACCCGAAATATTCTGGACCCTGATCTGGTGTGGGATTGCCATTGGGACCCTCGTGTTGCTTTGGAGCAGACAGAAAACGGCGGTAGGGTAGAAAGTGGAACCTAGTACTCCAACAACTTAGTATTGAGAGAGAGTTAATAACTCAAGTTTCGGGGTTCAAAATCTGGTATTACCAGATAATTTCATTCACTACTTAAATTTCATTTCCAACGTGAATACATCGAGCTGAAGTGCCTGAAGAGTAAGGAGCAGGGGACGCCGAGGACTTAAGGACTTAAACAAAGTTGTAGAATAATTGCTTCTCAGTGTCGTTAAGTCCTTAAGTCATCGGTGTCCCTACCTCCCCTATTTCTATTTTTTGAGTTTTGAATTCCATTGGGAATTGGACAAGAAAGAAAAGCCGAGATTGTTCCGACGAACAGGAAGAGAAAGACTGCAAACAGCGAAGAACAACTTAAAGGAATACATCAAGGAGAACCGGCATATGAAGATCTCATTATTGCTGGCCAGCTTGGTGGATAAGTTGCGAGGGCATTACAACTACTTTGGAGTGATTGGCAATCTGGCTGGACTTTATGCCGTCAAACGATATGTGGTGAAACTACTTTATAGGTGGTTAAATCGACGAAGTGGACGACGTAGTTATACCTGGGAGCGACTGAAGTGCACGTTAACCTTCTTGGCTTTGCCGATACCAAAATGTCGAGTGAAGCCAGCATTAAACAAGGTGTGGTGGTGAGCCGATGAAGTCTTTGCTGACTGCGAAAGCGAGTGTGACCGAGGAGCCCCGTGAGGGAAAACTTCATGCGGGGATCTGTGCGGGGGGCGTTGGGCGACTTACGTTCCTACCGTGACTGTTTTATCAATATTAGATTCGATGTCCATGGTCTTATGTAATACTCTGATTATCTCAATGATTCCGTTTAGGTTTTGTTTGTAGAAAATGAGGTGGCTGCCTTGCGGAAATTTACGATAGTCTTTTTTGATAAGATCACTAGTAACACCGAGCTTTGGATTTTCGGAGATTTGTGAAAAACAATTATCTAATTGTTTAAGGTAGTCGTTCCTTTGTGCTACTCCCCATTTTTTTGTTGTATACCGTCCAATTGCGATAAGGTCTGCTTTAGCTTTGTTTGTGACCTTATAGGCGGGCATTAATGGGACTCATTATCAAGTTCTTTAATCAAATTATCGTAAGAGTAATCTGCAAATCCACTATTTTCACCTTCGGCAAGCATGGCACGGAGCATCTCAAGCTTAGTTTCTGTGGTTTCAAGAAGGCGCAATCCAGCTCGAACAACCTCACTGGCAGAACCATATCGTCCATTTTTAATTCGGTCGGAAATAAACTCATCGAAGTGATCTCCAAGTGTAATACTTGTATTTTTAGCCATATGAACGCACCTCATTTATACCACTAAATACCATATATAGGTATTTTAGTTGTAAATATATATCACGTCAATCAATCGGGGGTACTTGTATTATACTGTTAAATGTATATAAATCAGAAGTTTAAACGAACCAGTTGAAATTATTTTAATTTGAAAGCAACATTAGATTGGCATTGGGGTCAGACTCGAATTAAACAGCTCAAGACGATAAGCTGTGCCGTTAGTAGAGTTAACAGGGAAATCGTAGATGGCTCGCTTGCCAAGATTTTACATAAAGGACTAACCGCAGCATATTATCCAATTTGTGTAGTAATAGAGTTCCATGAAAAGTTAACGTGATTGTAGACTCTTCTAAGCTTAATAATATCTTAATTTTGCTCATCTTCCATTTTGGAAGTTATCCAGCATAATTTAAGCGCAATAGATAGTGCAAACTAGGGCTGCCAATGCAGTTATATTATAGTTTTAGGTGTAGATCAGTTGTTGTACAATGACCCTAATTTGGTGCTCTAGCCGTATTATTTTAATTGTTCATTAGGAATGTTTTTCTAGAGTTGGTTTACATAAAAAAATTACGCAGGAAGTTAGATTATGATTAAAGATAAAAAATATATGCTTGGGACAGCTTTTTCACTGGTTTTTACATTGTCGGCACTGTTGTCTTGTGACGATGCGTCGAATAAGGATTCAATGTCTGACAACTCTTCTGGCGCAAACGCTAAAAAAGAAATGAGTAGTTCGGAGGCAATCAGTGACGCAATCAGTGACAATACCATGGCGGATGTAAGCAAAGACATAAGGCTTGCGGAGATTAGTAAAGACATAGGTGCGACAGATGTTGTTAAGGATATTAAAGAAACAACAGAAGCTACAATCAATAGTGTAGAGGAAATAAGCAAAGATGTAGTTGAAACAGATACAACGACAGATACAACAACAGCGACCGTGGCAGCAATCGCTGCTAGTTCAGATTATTTGGCAGTGGCCAAGAAAAGCGGCTGTTTGGCATGCCATAGTGTGGACAACAAAATAGTTGGTCCCGCGTGGCGAGATGTCAGTAAGAAATATTTAAGTGATCCTGATGCCGAAGCCAGGTTAATCGCAAAAGTAAAAAGTGGCGGCAAAGGTGTTTGGGGGGAAGTGCCAATGCCTCCTTATTCACCGAGAGCCAGTGATGCGGATATCACCTTGTTGGTGAATAATATACTTAATATTGCCAAATAAATTATACCTCAGGGTTAGGCCTGAATGGCACTTAGTTAGGCACAACATGCTTTATTCACCACTGGACGTTCCTAGGGAGTGTCGCAAACGCTTTTAGGGGTGACGTACGACCTCCAATGTGGAAAGGTGTGCATGCTTGAGGAAGAAGAACTTCGGAAGCCGTTTGCGGGAAAGCTGTTTGTTCGGTTTGATGGAGGGGAGCGGTGAATACACTGTTTATATAGCGTTTTGCTGCTCTCTACTCTAATTTTTGTTAGGTAGTATATCCAACTGTATGTTGCGAAGGTGGTGAGTAGGCAATGGAAATGCAGATACTGGCTACCTACATCAATTTAGCGATAGCCCTAGTTGCATTCCCGTTGGGCGCTCTTTGGGCGAGGCGTAGTTTCGCGCTTTCACAGCCAACGATAAAAACCTTGCTCCCCTTGTATGCTTATATTTGCACTTTGGTGATTCTGGTGCTACTCCTTGTCGTCTATGGCGAGAACCGTGAGTTTGCATCCATGGGTGGAATGGTTCCTGGTATGCAGGTTTGGGTGTTTGGAATAGGCATTGGTATAGCGGGTGTCTTTATCTTTGGTGCTATCGGTGCGCTCATTCGCCGCCTCAGGATTCCTAGTTATGAGCCAGCACTCGAAAAGTTGCTTGTACTTCCAGTTTGGTTTCGCTGCTTCATTGCTATTATTTCAGGCATCACGGAAGAGATTATGTTTCGTGGTATTGGCCTAAACCGAATTGCTGAGTTGTCTGGCAGTACCTCTGTTGCGGCAGTGACGACCATTGTTATCTTTGCCGCGGCTCACTACCCGAACGGTCGTTGGGGACAGACTATCTTGGCGGCACTGTTAGGTAGTGGATTCACGGCGGTTTATCTCTATACAGATAATCTTGTTTTAAATATCATAGCGCATGTAACGATGGATATAATGGGATTTGTCTTATTTCCCGCCCTCGCGGGGAAACAAAGCAAAACGCCGGAATGATATAGTTTAATAAGAACGAAAAATATGTTCCATGGATTTTCAATATTTCAGGTTTGTTCGCTGCTTGGAGTAACTCATATTGATACTAACATCTGTTACCGAGCTTCGTGGGGTTGCGACACAATATAGCCACCCGTCTAGGCGAGAGACCATACGCGGGGTTGTTTTCGGTCATTTCTCTAGGATTGATGCTTCACGTCAGGTATTTACGGGATGGTAGTTTCCATAGCGTAATTGCTACAATATAACTTATAAATAAGCGTTTGCCTCTTGTAATTCAAGCCTTCCTTGTCCATAAAACTCGTCCTCGCGTAATTCTGCATATTCGGTTAGCATTATACTTTGACATGCGTGTTTTCACCTTGCCTGGCATTTAAGTACACTCAGTTCGTTGGACGTGCAAAGATGCGTGCTGAAGCACAGTTTCTTCGAGACCGTCATTGTCTGAGACATCGAGGAAACACGAAACTAAGACAAACTAAGAAGTGGAACTACGATCGTTAAATTCTAAAAATGTAAACGAACAAAATAGAGAGATACAATGCTTGTTGATAAAATAAAAAACAGAGAAAGTGGAATTATTCTCTATGGAATTACTCCCCCTAAAAAAGGGACGAGTTTGGAGAAAGTAGAAGAAATTTCTTCTCGACAGATACAAAGACTCCGATCTCTCAATATTGATGGTTTGATTCTTTATGATATTCAAGACGAAAAGTCTCGAACATCTGAAGAGCGTCCATTCCCTTTCATGGAGACATTAGACCCATTCTTCTATAGTGAAGAATATCTGCGCTCTTTGTCTATTCCAAAGATTATTTACAGGTCTGTCGGAAAATACAGTAAATCAGAGATGTCGCAATTTTTGATGAATGCCTCGCCCAAGAATAATCTGACTGTTTTTGTTGGCGCGTCTTCTAAGTCTCAAGAAGTTAGTTTATCAATGAATGATGCTTACAAGCTAAAAGCGGAAACAAATAATGAGCTTCTTTTAGGGGGGGTCACGATTTCAGAACGCCATCAGAGTAAAGGCGATGAACATATTAGAGTATTTAATAAAATCGCTCAAGGCTGCACTTTCTTTGTTTCGCAAGGTGTCTATGATGTAAATGCGTCAAAGAATTTTTTGTCTGACTATTATTACTATGGACAACAGCACAATATTCCGCTGGTGCCAATACTGTTTACCTTAACCCCTTGCGGTTCTCTTAAAACGCTTCAATTTATGAAATGGTTGGGCATTAGCATTCCTAAATGGTTGGAGAATGAATTAATCCACTCAAATGATATTCTTCAAAAATCCGTTAATTTTTCCGAACAAAGCTGGCTGGAATTAAAGAGTTTTGCAGATGAAAAAGGCATTCCTATTGGATGCAATATTGAAAGTGTTGCTATCAGAAAAGTCGAAGTCGATGCTTCAATTGAATTATTGCGAAGAGTCAGTAAATAGTTGGGTTATCACGATAAGTAGATGTTCTGGCGGTGTCGGCACTGAAACATAAAAAGGGCAATAAACGCAGGTATTTTCAAGCGTGATCGTTTCGTTTTTACCACACTTGAAATATCAGCCTATTACCGCGTCAGGCGAATCAAAAAAATGAAAAAATATAATTTCCCTTATATCGCATTGGGTTTAGGCTTGTTTCTTATGCTGGTTGTAATTAAAGGCAGTGAAATACACAGTAACGGTCATACAACTATTCCATTATTATCCTTACTCGCTATTAGCGAGTTCGCTTTTTTCGTAACTGCAATAGGTGCGTATATTGGCATTAAGCATATTCTGTCTGTTGGTAATAAACTTATCTACACGGCAGTTACACTATTCTGTATTCTCTTATCCATACGCTTTTTGATGTTAGGAATAGATCTTTGGCCGCTTTAATTGGAAAAATGAATTTAAACGGAAAAATGCCTAATAATCATTAAGTCGTTCGTTACCTCTAATAGGGGCTCCTGAAAAAAGAAGTTTTATTGCATGTCATAAAGGGAGTGATGTTGAAAGTTCAAAATGTGAAATCTCATCTATTAGTTATACTCGCAACAATTCTTGTGGCAGGGTCATTTTTGGCTTCAGAAAAACTTGCCGGTATTATTAATCCAATTTCTCTAACATTACTTCGTTTCATAGGTGCTGGATTAATATTATCGCCTATTATATTTTCAAATCCACGGTGGAGAAGAGAAGTATTAACGACTCTACCAAGAGCCATGATAATAAGTCTGTTTTTTTCTGTATTTTTCATTTGTTTTTTTGAGTCGCTGAATACAACGACAGCGTTAAATACAGGCGCTTTATATACACTAGTGCCATTGATCACAGCTCTTCTATGCATGCTTATCTTCGGCGAAGGTATGGCTATCAAACAGATTGCTGTTTATTTACTGGGAGCAGCGGGAACTTCTTGGGTGATTTTCAATGGTCAGTTTAATCTGCTCTTGTCGTTTTCCTTGAATAAAGGCGACTTGATATTCATGGTTGGCACATTTTCGATGTGTTGTTACTCTATCACCATGAAATTGTTATATCGAAATGATGAAATGGTTGTGCTAGTTTTTTGCACTCTTGTAGGTGGTTCACTTTGGATGGCACTGGCACTACTTTTTTCAGGCCAGCCGCTTCAATGGGATTTGTTACAAGGCGAGTTAGTATATTACATGGCTTACTTAGTTATAGGTGCAACGCTTGCGACTGTTTATATCTACCAAAAAACTACTGTCGTGCTTGGCCCTAGTCGTGTAAATGCATATATTTACTTGACTCCAGCATTAGTAGCAGTGCTATTGCTGTTGATCGATGGCGTATCAATTCCTATGGCAGTAGCCCCAGGTATTTTAATTTCATCAATTGCAACCGTTATTCTACAGAAAAACCATAGCCAAGAGAAAACAGCAATAACAGCGAAAAAGACTTAACCAATGTATCCAGCGAACAGTCAAAAGCAGCGCGGTTATTTCGAGGCAAAAATACATGCCACTTTTGCCTGTCGATGATGCAGAGCATGAGACATATAATGTCGCGAAAACTGAAGCTTAGGCGCTTGATAAAATACAAGGAACTTGCAAATGAAGTTATTACAATATTTAATTATATGTATTTTATTATTTATATTACCTCAAGTCATATTTGGAGAAACTAAAGATAACGGGACATATAGTGACGAAGAGATGAATAAAATAAATCATATACTAATTATAAAAAAAGCATGTGATTTGCATATACCAGAATATTATTTAAATACTATGGAGGTCTATGCCCGCTGGAGGGAAAAACATAATTCTATTATTCAGGATATAGAAAATCACCCTGCTTACATCAACGAGCTTGGAGAGTTTAGAAATAAACTGAATCTCATGACACCACAGCAATTAAGTGAGACTTTAATGAGCTGTAAAAAAATATCAGATAGACTAAATAAGGGCGACGAGGCAGGGCCTAAGTAGTATTAGAAAACAATAGTAGGTAAAAGTGAAAAAAATTATTCTAATTATTTTTGTATTGGGGCTCGCACAATGGTGGTTTAAAGATCCGACTATTAGTGTACCCACTAACGATGTCAGCTTTAGTTATATTGTAGAATATTCTGGGAATAGTCGTCGAACGGATTATCTTCCTATGCTAGTTGCGCTCCATGGTAATGGCGATACGGCTAAGAATTTCTATAATTCTGCCTTGGATCAGCTAAACGTTCCCGCACGCATTATTTTACTTAAAGGCCCTATTTCCCATGGCAGTGGCAGTGCCTGGCCATGGAGCGCGTCTGATTTTGCTCTATATGGAAAAGCGGTAAATGAGGCAATCGAGTTACTTGCGCAAAAATACCCGACTGTACGGAAACCGATTCTACTGGGTTTCTCTGGTGGGGGTATGATGGCCTATTATCAGGCCGCAAAATATGGCAATAGTTATTCTTATATTTTTCCAGTATCTGGGCAGCTATCTAATGAGCATCTTGGTGATGCAACATTTAGACCAGGCGCTAAAGTTATTGCCTTTCATGGCAAAAATGACAGCGTAATTTCGATCAGCGGAGGCAAGAATGCAGTAAATATTTTGCAGGTAAAGGGTGTTAATGTGATGTTTTCTGAATTTGATGGAGGCCACCATGGTATATTCACCGATATGAAATCAAAAATCACCCAGGCCATCGAGCAAAAAATAACGAGTCTGAAATAACAATAACCTATAACAACCGCTTCAAATTTGACGCATAAAATGCACACGCTAGTTATGCGGGATGTTAGCATAAAAAAAGGAGTCTTTTGATAATGGAGAGATATCCAGAAGGCATAGACATCTCTATAGATGATTTTCGAAATAGCGATTGGCTAGCAGCAATAGCTGATGCGAATCGAGAAGACTATTCCTCTATATGGCAATCTCTTTCTTCTTTTGCTAGGCAAGCTATCGAAAATGAAAAATTAGCAGAAGGAAAGATTCTATGGATTCTCGCAGATGCTTGTTCAATGATGCTTAGACCTTCAAGCCTCAATGAACCTTTTAAACCATATATGGTAATGGATGGAAAGAGATCCGCATTGCCAGAAGACTTTCAGGAAAATGAGATTTCTCTTTTTGCTCAGATAGCGGAGGAAATTAGCGACCCTCGTCTTTGTGCTCGCATTGCTGATATATCATGGTTGCTCCTGAAACCAAAAGATCCAAAGCATGCACTATTAGCAATAGATAATTATCGCCGATTACCAATTAGCACTAATTTATGGGTTAGAGATGGCCGAGAATGTTGGGACAGATCAATTCAGCTGTGTTTTATGCTTAAAGCTGGTGCTGGAGAACGGCTGCAAGAGATAGAAAAAGAATTGCTAGATGTAGTTGAAAATTTAACTAATGAAGATGGATATTTAGTTCTATGGGTTTCTGACCTACTTTCAAAACATAATCTAGGCCGCCAAAAACAAGACAGTGTAGCTCAGAAGCTAGAACAACTAGCAATTGATTTTGATGACTCAGGCGATTTACATAGAGCAAGAGATTATTTCGATGCAGCAGCGGAAGTATATAGAAAATTAGGAAACGAAGATAAAAGTGCAGAGGTAACTGTAAAAGTAGCAGAAGGATGGGAGAAGGAGGCCGTAGCAAGACAATCTTCAAATTCACCTAGCAATATGGTTGCTGCAGGATTTTATGAAAATGCTATCCAAAAGTACAGGAACATCCCAAAATCTCAAAGAAGTAATTATGATGTTGATGGCCGAATTTCAAGTCTTCGCACAAAGTTAAGTTCTGCTGGTGAAATGTCACTAGAAGAAATGGGAAAAATAACTTCCCCAGGGATTGATATTAGTGAATTTATTGAAAATTCTAGAAATTCAGTTAGGGGAAAAAGTGCTATTGATGCATTAGCTGCATTAGCCAATGTATACCAAGGAGCAAGAGTAAAAAAGGTAAGAGAGTTTTCTGAAAAAATGTTGAGAGAACATCCTCTGCAAGTCATGTTTTCTGCTACTCACATGTCACGTGATGGTAGGATAATAGCAAAGCGTCCTGGTGCAGATTTGGGAGGAAATGGTGATGATGAAGCTACTGTTTGGCCAGAAATGGTTAAACACTACACAATGGAATTAGGTATTGTAGTTCAGGGCAATATTTGGCCAGCGCTTGAGGTAATGCGACAAGAGCATCGGCTTCGAGAAGGTGATTTTTACTCGATAACAAGGCAATCGCCAATCGTACCTCAAGAGTGTGAGCAATTGATAGCGAAGGCATTGTTCGCTGGTTATGACAATGATTTTGTAACAGCGCTCCATATATTAATTCCACAACTTGAAAATTTAGTTCGATTTCATTTGAAGCAGCATGGAGTCAAAACAACAAATTTAGACATAAATGGAATTGAAAATGAGAATGGGCTTAGCACATTAGCAGAACTACCAGAAATCAAGGATATATTTGGTGAAGATTTGTCCTTTGAGATAAAAGCGCTTTTTTGTAATTCTTTTGGCCCTAATTTAAGAAATGAACTGGCTCATGGTCTTTTAGGTTACGAAGAAACTCAATCAACCTATTCTATTTACGCATGGTGGCTTGGCCTACGTATCGTATTCAACACGTTTTTGAATACAAAACATTCAGGGCAAGTTGATAATAAACCAGCGGATGAGCATGAACCTAAAAATGCTAACAAATAGCTCCAGCGGACAATTCAAAGCGGCACTTGTTTTGCATTCGCAAAAACGTGCCGCTTTGAATTGCCGCTGAGCAAGGCGTTAGAATTTTAAATTTCATCTTGATCACTGTAATCCATTGGATTACACTATAGTTCATGCAAACTGTAGTTGAACTCCCAGAATTTCAAAGAAAATCTTCTAAACTACTCTCAACGGATGAGAAAGAAAGTATTATCAATTACTTAGCGACTCATCCAGCCGCTGGCGATATTATGCAAGGAACAGGAGGTATCAGGAAGTTACGATGGTCAGCTCAAGGCAAGGGTAAAAGTGGAGGTGTACGAGTTATTTATTATCATCATAATGAAACGATACCTTTATTTTTGCTCACCGTATTTGGGAAAGGCGAGAAAGCGAATATTACAAAAGCAGAGGGTAAGGAATTAGCAAAGCTGACAGCAATACTAGTAAAGAGCTATGGAGGTGGAAATAAATGAGTAATGCATATGAGAGTATCAAAAAAGGTCTTGGTGAAGCGATAGAGCATGCTAAGGGTAAAAAGTTAAAAGCAATCGTACATGAGTTTACTCCTATCGATGTTAAAAATGTTCGCTCTAATGTTGGAATGTCTCAAAGTGAATTTGCATCTGCATTTGGCATTAGCGTAAGTACCTTGCGACATTGGGAGCGCGGTGATCGCACGCCTCATGGTCCAGCATTAGTTTTGCTCAACGTTGTTGCTAAAGAGCCAAAAGCAGTATTGAGGGCATTAGGCAGCAATTCTAACAAAACGTTAAAGTTCGCTCGCGATGCTCGCCGGACGCGCAAAAAGACGCGCGCCGCTTAACTCATCGTTATAATTTTATGAGATTATTGAGAATTAGTAATTTGTATTTTAAAAAAATGAATTGGAATGCAGCTATATTTTCTAGTTTTTTGTTTTGTTCTTTGTGTCTCTGTTCAAAAGTTATCTCTGTTCAGCTAGCTATCTCAAAGTTGAAATCTTGAACTATACTGATAGATACGAAATACTCATTAGCCATCAAAGACTCAGCGCGTGCGGGTATTTAGTTGGTAGTAAACGAAAAAAAACAGTTCAATGCGTTGCGGTGACGCAATAAAAAATCTAGGGGAGTTTGCCTGTTGGTAATCAATTCTAAATAGCGAGTCAATTATAACCAGGCGTTCGAGTTGACAAATTTATTTTAGGGTAATCTAATAAAAGTCTATGAACAATTCTACTGTTAAACCTGCTGAGATGCTTACCGGTCTTAATTTAGATAATGGTTGGAAAGTTTCGCAATTGATAAGTATGACCGGACAACAAACTGGATCTAATTTTTCATGTTCCTACGTCGTTGAAAAAATAAGTGGTGAAAAAGCCTTTCTGAAGGCTATGGATTATTCAAAAGCATTAGAAAATTCTGACCCTGCGTCGGCACTTCAGCCAATTGTAAATGAGCATTTATTTGAAAGAAAGCTAGTTGAACTTTGTAAGGAAAAGAAGCTAAGTAAGGTGATACGTCTTATCGAGTGGAATAACATTCAATTAGACCCTAAAGATTTATTGAGCAATGTTCAATATGTAATATTTGAACTGGGTGAGGGCGATATCAGGCGCTATATAAAAAACTGGGATGTTGTTGATGATGCTTGGAAGTTCTGTCTACTACATAATGTGGCTGTAGGATTGAAGCAGCTGCACTACATAAAAATAGCACACCAGGATATCAAACCATCTAACATTGTTGTTATCGACAATCGCACGTCCAAAATATGTGATTTTGGACGATCCTCGTTAAAAGGATATATAGGGCCTCACGATGAAAAGATTTTCCCCGGTGATCCTGGATATGCACCAATAGAAAAACTTTACCACTATGAGACACCTGACTGGGAGAAACGCAGATTAAGCTCAGACTTATATATGCTGGGTGGATTGATCTGTTTCATATTTGTACAGCAGCCTATTAATTCTTTGTTGGTTACAAAACTGGATAAGCAATACCACCCATCTGTGTGGGGTGGAACATATGAAGATGTTTTGCCTTATTTAAAAGAAGCATATTCTAATTTAATTATTGACCTTAAAGACTATTTTGAACTGAACTATGAGGAGTATAGTGTAGATCTTCTTACTGCTATATCGCAATTATGCGAACCAGACGTTAGTTTCCGTGGGCATCCAAAAGACCGATCAATAGGTGAGGGTCAAAGGTATTCTGTGGAGCGTTATAGTAATATATTTGATCGATTAGCAAAAAAGGCAGAATATAAAATTAAGATTGCTAAGTAGATTATACAGGGGCTTAAAATAATTGAGTATCATAGTTAATGAGCTTGATCGCCAAGTTATTCCTAGATGGCGCGCGTTTCATGTTGCTACATCAAGTAACCAGCTTGCTTCATTGAATAATAATATTCAATTTCTTGATCGAGAAGAAATCTTACTCAAAAAAAATCATGATTGGCAGAGTAATAAGGATATTGCTCATGCAGTGGATCTTCTGGCTACAGCGTGTCTAACTGAACAATCTAATGAATATTTGGAAGTTATAAAGTTTCTAAAAATAAACGCCCCAGAAAATAAATTATTAAGTGACTTAATTGTTTCTATTACTGAACCCGAAAAATTATTACAAAGTAAACTAAATTATTATTCTCACCAAGATTTGTTTCGTTACGCTTCGATTATTTCAAAACAAAAGAGAAGGCTTAGTGAAACTCCACGAGATCCTATTGGCTGGGCTGATTTAGCGTATTTTTACACAATATTGGGTGAAAAAATTAAGGCAGAGAGAAGTATGAGTAATGCGCTTTATCTTGCGCCTAATAATAGGTTTGTTTTGAGGTCTGCCGTTAGAATGTTTATTCATCACGACGATACTGCTAGAGCATTAGATACAATTAGAAAAGCTAGTTCATTAAAATATGACCCTTGGTTAATATCAGCGGAGATTGCGACTGCGCAAGCAAATAGCAAGACATCTAAGAATATTAAGATAGGAATTAAAATAATTGAAGATAAAAAATTCTCTTTTTGGCACATAAGCGAGCTTGCTTCAGCTGTAGCAACAACTGAATTATCTTTTGGTAAGCATAAAAAGGCTAAAAAATTATTTGATCAATCTTTGGTCGACCCTACAGAAAATAGTGTGGCACAAGTAGAATGGGCGCATAGGAAAGATAAAAAAATATTACTTCCTCTGAATAAATTAGATCTTCAAAATACATTTGAAGCTAATGCTTTGCTTTGTTATCAGAAGAAGGATTGGATAGGTACTGTTAACAGTACTGAAAAATGGCAAAATGACCAACCGTTTTCTAGTCGTCCTGCAGTTCTTGGCTCGTATGTAGCTGCAATTTGTATGAATGACTTTAAATTATCAAAAAATTTCGCTTCCTATGGTTTAAGATGTAATCAAGAGAATAAAATCCTATTGAACAACTTAATATTTGCTGAAATACAATTGGGGAACTATTCTAGCGCACAAGAAAAATTAGATTCAATTATTGAAATTAATCTTAATCCTGCTGATAAACAAATGATACTGGCAACTAAGGGGCTATTAGATTACCGAATTGGTAATATTACTAGTGGTCGGGAGAGATATAAACGCTCAATTGAGTTAGCTAAAGAGGTTAATAGTAGATTTAAGCTATTTTTGGTTACGTATTATTATTTATTGGAAGAAGCGAAACTTAATGTGTTTAATCCTGAAGAGAATATCAAAGATCTTTTGCTTGTAGCTAAAGATCACCAAGATCCCAGTATAGATTATTTGGTTGGCAATTTAAAAGAAACATTTAAAATAAGTAAAAAATGATAAAAATAGGTTACCCAGTATTTTCAATGAAAGGCGTGGGGTTGGTCTTGTGTTTTGCTTTTTTGAATATTAGTTCTATAAATATTATAAAGTAAGATAGTGATGTGTAAATTATAGTACTGTTATACTTTTCGCCTAACAATTAATTCGAGTTGACATATTTTTTTTCGCCTCTTTTTGTGCAAGGTCGCACAAAAAGAGGCGAAAAAAAATACGCAACTCAATTCAGGCGTTATGTTCACACATGGAGCTGACACACTATGGCCCTGCTAGCTTTCGAACTCCTGACCGACGACGGATCTCACGGCGAGGCCATTTTCTATGAGGTTCCCGATGACGAGTGGGAACGGCTTCGACGTTTTCACGGGGAGGTGGAACGTCTGCGTTCAACCAATTTCGTGCAGAATGAGCGCGGTGGGCAGATAGCCATGAGGTGGGAAGTGGGCAGCCCTCTTAGATCAAACGCGAAGCCCGTCGACACTGAAGAAGTCGGTGCGCTGCTACTAAGGATCCGCCCCTTCGTTCTGAAAGACGAAGAGTGCTACTTCCACAAGATCAAGAAGCTCCTCAAGAGAAGACTCGAACACCACGCGTTCCGCAAACACCTCGACATGCTCAACGAGAAGTTCACGCTCAAGGCCTTACAGCGCCAAGTGGGCTTGAACTTTTCTAACCGCAATATGCTAAGCGTTGATACGGTAATGGATTGGTTGAACTCGTACGAATACCACCGGAACGCGGACAAGAAGAGGTTGGTTGAGTCGGCTCTCGGGTTCCTTGGGGATGATCAGGACGGACTCCCGGTTGTGCTCTTTGCGCTGGTTGAGATGATTCAGGCGATTCTCTACATCGACGACCTTGTGGAAACGCTCATGCAAGTGGAGTCTGGTTCGCGGTCGGAGATTCGGTACCCTGCGGCATGGGCGTCAGGAACATAACACATATGAGCCGTTCTCGAGTCAATAGGCATTAGAAATTATTTTCAGTTACTTTGTAACTAAAAAACAAAGCGATTAACAAAA
>JAADIM010000062.1 GCA_013151345.1 Gammaproteobacteria bacterium | reverse complement strand
AAAAAAATGGTTATATTTGTAACATATGTTGTGGATTTTTAACTAAAATAGATAAAGGAAGCAATAAACATTGCCGATAGGATGTACAGGGAGGTGCGCGTTTTGGTAGGGCAAAAAACAAACAGTTATTGGCTGAATTATTTGTTATTTCTGCTAGTAATAACAAGTGTTTTAAATAAAAGCAGTATAAAGCAAGTATGTATCGGCAAAACTAATGGATGACCGCATCTCAAATGATTTATTGAAAGCCCTGACGGACAGCAGCTACTTGTTTGCAGCTAATGCGCCCTTTATCGAAGAATTATACTCAAATTATTTAGAAGACCCGAATTCTGTTTCCCAAGGCTGGCGTAGTTTTTTTGAGCGACTTAATCAGAGTGCGCATGTATCCTGTTCACCGGAATTCGACCATGCAGCAATACGACAGTCTCTTACAAGCACTTTGCCTGTATCAGTTACTTCTTCTTTGGTCCCAACAAGTTCAACCCAAATAAACGATACGCAGTCAGTTAGCGTGCAGCCAGTTAATGCGCAGCCAATTAAAAGCAACGCTGCTAATGCAGAAATATCAACAAGCGTACCTGATGAGTTTTCGCGACAAGCGTCAACACTGCACGATGCCAAGCAAGTAGCGGTGCTCCAGTTAATCAATGCCTATAGGTTTCGTGGGCATCAATTTGCAGATACAGATCCGATTAAATTTCGCGAGATGATGTCTGTTTTAGACTTAGACCCCGCCTATCACAATTTATTTGATTCGGATCTAAACAGTGTATTTAACACAGGTTCTTTAGTTGGGCCAGCAACAGCGAAGCTGGAAGAAATATTAAACGCACTGCAAAGTACATATTGCGGTCATATTGGTTTGGAGTATATGCACATTACCAGCACAGTAGAAAAACGCTGGATTCAGGAGCGACTGGAAGCGATTAGAGGTAAGCCAGCTTTCGATGCAGACACAAAAAAAGAAATACTGGAACGGCTTATAGCGGCGGAAGGTCTGGAAAAATTTTTACACGTTAAGTATGTTGGTCAAAAGCGTTTTTCTCTGGAGGGCGGAGAAAGTCTTATACCGTTGTTGGATCAATTGATACAACGCTCGGGTGAAAACGGTGTTAAAGAAGTTGTCGTCGGTATGGCGCACCGTGGTCGTTTGAACGTATTAGTAAATCTTGTTGGAAAATCACCAAGCCATTTGTTCAAAGAATTTGAAGGTGACGTACAATCTAGCAGTGGTTCGGGTGATGTGAAATACCATCAGGGTTTTTCATCTGATGTGGATACCAAGGGAGGGCCGGTACATCTTACAGTCGCGTTTAATCCTTCTCATTTGGAAATTATAAATCCCGTTGTTGAGGGTTCAGTGCGCGCGCGTCAACATCGTCGCCGGGATCTGGAAGGTAATCAAGTGTTGCCTGTATTAATACATGGTGACGCAGCCTTTGCGGGTCAAGGTGTGGTTATGGAATCATTGCAAATGTCACAGGCGAGGGGTTTTAGTACTGGTGGCACCGTGCATATTATTATTAATAATCAGATTGGTTTTACTACAAGTAATCCACTTGATACACGCTCGACACTGCATTGTACTGAAGTCGCCAAAATAGTGCAGGCGCCGATATTGCATGTGAATGCAGATGATCCGGAAGCCGTGTTATTTGTTACGCAGCTTGCTTTGGATTTCAGAATGACGTTTAAAAAGGAAGTGTTGATAGATATGATCTGCTATAGGCGGCATGGTCACAACGAAGCAGACGAGCCAAAAGCTACCCAGCCGATGATGTATAAGAAAATTGATCAACATCCGTTGATTACGCAAGTGTATTCAGATCGACTGATAGCAGAAGGTGTAGTGACTGCCGCTGAAGTGGATCAGATGAGAAAAAGTTATCGTGATGAATTGGATAAAGGTAATACAGTAGCACCCAGAATAATGTTGGGCGTAGAGAATAGATTAGCGATTGATTGGACCCGCTATAGTCATGCTGATTGGAAAAAAAAGGTGGATACGAGTCTATCTCTGGATAGAGTAACGCGTTTAACCGATCTTGCCTGTAAAGTTCCGGACAATTATATACTTCACCCTACCGTCGCAAAAATATTGAATTCGCGCCGCAACATGGCTGACGGCACTATTCGGTTTGATTGGGGTTATGCCGAAGTCTTAGCCTATGCCAGCCTACTTGAAGATGGCTATGCGGTTCGATTAACGGGTCAGGACAGCGGCCGCGGCACGTTCTTTCATCGTCACGTTGCCTTGCATAATCAGGAGGATGGAGAAACCTATTTACCTTTAAGGCATTTGTCGAAAAATCAGCCAAAGTTTATTGCTATTGATTCACTTTTATCCGAAGAGGCCGTGCTTGGTTTTGAATACGGTTTTAGCTCTACAGATGCGAATACACTGGTTATATGGGAAGCGCAATTTGGTGATTTTGCAAATGGCGCGCAAGTCGTAATAGATCAGTTTATTAGTTCTGGTGAGGCGAAGTGGGGTAAATATTGTGGGCTTACGCTATTTCTGCCCCATGGTTATGATGGGCAAGGCCCGGAACATTCGTCTGCTCGGCTGGAGCGTTATTTACAATTGTGTGCCGAAGAAAATATACAAGTCTGTGTACCGAGTACGCCTGCACAAATGTTTCATATGCTCAGGCGTCAAATGTTACGTGCGATCAGGAAGCCGTTAGTCGTCATGACGCCCAAGAGTTTGTTGCGCCATAAAGCGGCAACCTCTGCTTTAGAAGATATTACGCACGGTTCATTTGAGAATATAATTGGTGAAGTTGATATGCTTGATCCAGAGAAAGTGGAATGCTTGCTTGTCTGCAGTGGCAAGTTTTATTATGAGTTGTTGCAAGCGCGTCGTGAAAGAGAGATTGAAAATATTGCAATTATACGATTGGAGCAAATATATCCTTTTTCTTCAGATGACTTTAACATGCAGTTGGCATTGTATCCTAATGCGCATTTGGTGCGTTGGTGTCAGGAAGAGCCAAGAAATCAGGGTGCGTGGCGTTATGTGATGAAACGCCTACTCGATTGTCTGACACCTTCGCAGGAAATTAGTTATGCGGCACGACCACCTTCGGCATCACCAGCGGTAGGTTATTTGCGAAAACACCTTGAGCAACAAAAAGCAGTTATTGATACGGCGTTAAGTATCGAGGTTGAATCATCTATGGTGATGCCACGAATCAAAAAGGAGAATAAAAGTGTTGGTTGAGGTCAAAGTGCCTGTGCTTTCTGAGTCCATTGCTGATGCCAGTTTAATTGAATGGCGAAAAAAAGTCGGTGATCATGTGAGCCGAGATGAAAATCTAATTGAATTGGAAACCGATAAAGTAGTATTGGAAATTCCGGCCCCGCAAGAAGGTGTGTTAAAAGAAATAAGGAAGATCAGTGGAGAGTCTGTGTTAAGTAGTGAAGTAATTGCAGTTATTGATACCGAAGGCGTTGCAGAACGGCCTATGGCGGAGGTCGTTTCTCTTTCAAGTAGTGTGGACCGGGAAATCACAGCGAAATTGCTATCTGAGAGGGTTTCTAGTAATGCTGAGTCAAATAACGATGTTGCTTATCAAGAATTAAGTCCGGCAGCCAAGAAACTGGTATCTGATAATAATATCGATATAACGTTACTACAGGGTACCGGTAAAGGTGGGCGTGTGACTAAGGAGGACGTGCTGCGTTATTTGGAAAGCCGTTCATCTGTAGGAGCTAATGTGAATATTGTGTCGCAAAATTTTGCTCATCAACAAAAGGCTCAACAAAGCGCTCCAAAACACAGCACCCCACAACAAAGGTCGCAACTAGATTCGCAACCGGCCCTGCAAGCAAGCCCACAATCAATTACGCCTTCCATTTCACAATCGATTCTACCCGGGGATGCACGATCAGATAAGCGTGTGCCAATGACACGATTGCGTGCGCGAATCGCCGAGCGCCTAAAACAGGCGCAAAATACTGCGGCTATTTTAACTACATTTAACGAAGTTAATATGCAGCCCGTTATGGAATTACGTCGTCGTTATCAAGAGCAATTTACCAAAAAATACGGCGTTAAGCTTGGGTTTATGTCATTTTTTATTAAGGCTTCAGTTGAAGCGCTTAAGAAGTATCCGGTTATCAATGCGTCTATCGACGTAAACGATATTATTTATCACAACTACATCGATGTAGGCATTGCCGTCAGTTCTTCGCGAGGTCTGGTGGTGCCGATACTGCGCAACGTAGAAAATCTGTCATTTGCGGAAATGGAAAGTAATATTATACATTATGGTAAAGCGGCGAAGGATGGTAGTTTATCCATGGAGGATTTGATGGGAGGCACGTTTACCATTACCAATGGTGGCGTGTTTGGTTCTTTGTTATCTACTCCAATTTTAAACCCGCCTCAAAGCGCAATTCTCGGCATGCACTCAATTCAGGAGCGCCCGGTTGCTGAGAACGGCGAAGTAGTGATAAGGCCTATAATGAATTTGGCGTTGTCATACGATCATCGAATTATTGATGGTCATGAGGCTGTCTTGTTTCTTGTCGCGATTAAACAAGCGCTTGAAGACCCTACGCGAATGCTGTTGCAAATATAATAATTTTAATTTAATAAAAGGCAATCATGCAAAGATACGATGTGGCAGTCATTGGTGCAGGGCCGGGTGGATATGTGGCGGCTATTCGTTGTGCGCAGTTAGGCCTCAGTACTGTTTGTATTGACAACATGCGTGATCAAAACGGAGTTCCGTCACTCGGTGGTGTTTGTCTCAATGTTGGTTGTATCCCATCAAAAGCCCTGCTTGATTCATCTGAGCAGTATTATCGTGCTAAAAATCATTTTGCTGTTCACGGTATTAAAATTGAAAATCTAGAGTTGGACCTGGATACCATGCTGTCACGTAAGGACAATATCGTTAAAACCTTAACGGGTGGCATCGCTACATTGTTCATCAAAAATAAAGTGGCATGGTTACACGGTCAGGGACGTTTGATTTCAAATAAACAACTTGAGGTTGTTTTGGAAGGTGAAGTAACCGCAGTTGTAGCGGCGTCAAATATTATTATCGCAACTGGCTCATTACCAGCGACTCAAGACGATATTTCGATAGACGGCGATCGTATCGTTGATTCAACTGGTGCATTAGCATTTAATGAGGTGCCGAGAAAATTGGCCGTTATCGGTGGTGGTGTGATTGGGCTGGAATTAGGCAGTGTTTGGAGTCGATTAGGCGCCAAAGTGGTAGTTTTAAACCGAGGCAAACAATTTTTATCGCGGATTGAGCCGTCTATAGCAAAAGAGGCATATCGTTTATTGCAAAAACAAGGTTTGGATATACGTTTGGGTGCTTCGGTTAAAGAAATCAAAACCACAAAAAAACAAGTTGCTGTCATATACAAAGACGCAGAAGGTGAGCAAAAAATACAGGTAGACCGATTATTGCTTGCAACCGGCCGACAACCCAACACTGCAGGTTTGAATGGTGAAGCTGTTGGGCTTAATGTTGATGATAGAGGCTTTATAGAAGTAGACGATCATTGCCATACTAATTTACCAGGTGTATATGCCGTTGGCGACGTAGTGCGTGGACCTATGTTAGCGCACAAGGCCTCTGAAGAAGGAGTGTCTGTCGCCGAACAAATAGCGGGCCAGTCAGGTCACGTAAATTACCAAACCATTCCGTGGGTAATCTATACCTCACCAGAGATAGCCTGGGTGGGTAAATCATCTCAGCAACTAAAAGAAGAGGGCATCGAATTCAAAGAAGGTGTCTTTCCATTCAAAGCCAATGGTCGTGCGCATGCGATGAACGAAACTGATGGTATGGTTAAAATACTTAGCGATGCAAAATATGATCGTATTTTAGGTGTACACATCCTTGGTCCGCACGCATCAGAAATGATTGCCGAAGTGGTTGTGGCAATGGAGTTTAACGCCAGCGCGGAGGACATTGCCAGAACTGTTCATGCGCATCCTACTTTGTCAGAAGCTATGCACGAAGCAGCATTGGCGATAGATAAGCGAACTATTCACATATAAAGCGTATTATTAAAATCGAGGCAGCAGTAAGAATAGGTGCAAATTCTTGTCCATGCTAAGTTAAGTATGTTTCTAGTCAGTTTTAAGTATACCCTCCGACATCTCAGTCCAGTCGGCGGGTTGGTATTTGTCCTGAAATTCTTCCAGGGTTTCTGCCACTTCGGCTGACTTGCCAAATCGGGCAATGTGCACCAGTGCATCACCTTCGTTAATTAGTGGCAAGTTTGTTTTGCCGATAATGATGCCCTCATGAGGGGAAGTGATGGACACTTCTTCTTCGCCAAAAGGGTCAGAAATAATGCCAAATTGTTGGCCCTTAACAAGGCGCGTGCCTAATGGAATACCGGACCAGAATACACCACTTGCGGGAGACCTGATCCATACACTGCTTCTCGCTATAAAAGGTTCTTTCTCTATTTTATGTGTTTTTCTCGGCGGTAACATGTCCAGTGCGCGCATAATATTTTGTATGCCCTTGACACCTGCGCGAATAGAAATTTCATCAAACCGCAAGGCTTCTCCTGCTTCGTATAACAATATAGGTATACCCAGCGCAGCCGCTGCTTCACGCAATGAACCATCACGTATGTCAGCGTTTAGTATCACCGGCACGCCAAAATCCTTTGCCAGTTTGGCCGATTCAGGGTCATCCAGGTTGGCGCGTATTTGTGGCAGATTCGAGCGATGTATCGCACCCGTGTGTAAATCTATGCCGTGAGTACATTTTTCAACAATTTCTGAAATAAACAAGTGAGCCAGTCTGGCAGCAAGTGAGCCGCTGTTCGATCCTGGAAAGCAGCGATTTAAATCCCGTCTGTCTGGCAGATAACGGGAATGATTGATAAATCCGTGTACATTTACGATAGGGATAGCAATTAAGGTACCTTTGATTTTTTTTGGAGAGAGTTTTCTTAGTAGTCGTCTAATGATTTCAACACCGGCAATTTCGTCTCCGTGTATGGCGGCGCAGATAAATAATCTTGGTCCATCCTGTTTTCCGCGAATGATACGTACCGGTATCGCAACTGGCGTATGAGTATAAAGTTTGGTAACGGCGATATCCAGCGTGACAGTGCTGCCAGGCTTGACGTTTGTACCATTAATCGTGAATTCGGTGTTCAATGTCTTGAATTAACCTTTGCCGCGTGTTTTTGTCTTGTTGGGTACGGCGTTCTTTTCAAGAAACTCAATGATTACGCCTGCGATATCTTTGCCAGTGGCTTCTTCAATTCCCTTTAAGCCGGGTGAAGAGTTGACTTCGAGTACGACTGGGCCATGATTTGATCTGAGTACGTCTACACCAGCGACATTGAGTCCCACAATTTTTGCCGCGCGTACGGCGGTCAATCGTTCTTCAGGTGTGAGTTTTACCAGGCTTGCTGTGCCACCGCGATGCAGGTTGGAGCGAAATTCGCCTTCTCTTGCCTGGCGTTTCATGGCTGCAACAACCTTGTCTCCGACAACGAGGCAGCGTATGTCTGCGCCACCTGCTTCCTCGATAAACTCCTGTACCATGAAGTTTGCTCTTAATTCGCGAAAGGCATCAATGACGCTCTCTGCTGCTTTTTGAGTTTCAGCCAGAACGATGCCACGGCCTTGAGTGCCTTCCAGTAGTTTGATCACGAGCGGTGCGCCACCGACGAGTTTAATGATGTCTGCGGTATCGTCAAGTCCAGCCCCAAATGCCGTGACTGGCAGGCCAATACCCTTGCGTGCGAGTAATTGCGATGCGCGTAGTTTGTCTCTTGATCGGCCAATGGCAACAGACTCATTTAATGGAAAAACGCCCATCATTTCAAGCTGCCTTAATACCGCGAGGCCGTACAGGGTAATGGATGCACCAATACGCGGAATGACGGCGTTAGTCCCGGTTATTCTCTCGCCTTTATAGCTGATGCCTGGCCGCATTGTAGCAATGTCCATGTAACATTTTAATGTATCATAGACTTGCATCGTGTGACCGCGTTGCTCCCCGGCTTCGATAAGTCTGGATGTCGAATAAAGTTTTTGGCTACGCGATAGTATAGCTATATTCATAAAAATAACTCCTGAAATTTTTAGTACTAACAACAGCAATATTGTACTAACGATCAACAGCACTAGTGATTTATGATGCTGCTGATTTTAATTTTGTGCTTGTTTTTTTCTTAACAGGTAAGATTTTTCCGGATCGACAATTAGCTTATCACACATGGCGGTGCGGCCCAATAACATACGAAATCTCATCGTTTCACGGTTAGTCAACGTTATCTCAATAGTCCATAGTTTGTTGCTCAGTTGTAATTCGGTTTCGATAACATATCGTTTTTCTCTGTGGCCGCCGGAGTCGGTCACAAAACGGTAATCATGAACAACGGCATCACATTCTATAATGTGTTGTGTATTGTTCTGCAGCGGGTGCATAAAAAATTTGACACGACGTGCACTATTGCATGTATAAGGCTCGAGTCTGAAAGCATGCAAAGTCGAGGTTCTAGCGCCAGTATCTATTTTGGCTTTGATTTTGGAAATCGCCAGTTCTGGCAGCGATACCCATTCTCGCCAGCCTACGGTTAATTTTTCACTCATTACCTTTTGTTCTCCGGCGGCTTATTTTCTGAATGATGTTTAATATATACATCCCGTTGCGGAAAAGGAATTTCTATGTTGTTTTCACGAAACGCCTTATCTATAGCAAAATTAATATCACTTTTTGTCGATAGACTCTCGTCTATGTTTGCAATATGGCAACGCAACTCAAAATTTAGGGAACTGTCACCAAAGCTCATAAATAGTACGCGAATTTTTCTGTCGGGGTTATTCTTGACAACTTTCTCATGGGATGAAGCAATGTCCAGTAGTATCTGTTTTACTTTTTCAGTGTCTGAACCATAGGCGACACCAATAGGTACACGTATACGGCCGCTGTTGTCATACAGCATCCAGTTGGTCACTTGGTTTGAAATCAGGTCCGAATTGGGCACGATAACGTCCGCCATATCGAAAGTTTGTATTTGAGTAGAGCGTATACTGATGTTCTTCACGTAGCCTTCCGTGTTGCCCACTATGATCCAGTCACCTTTTTTGATTGGTCTTTCAAATAGCAGGATAAGGCCGGAAACAAAATTATTGACTATATTTTGCAGGCCAAAACCAATACCAACAGACAGTGCGCCGGCGATAATTGCCAGGTTAGTAAATGTGAATCCAGCAATACTCAGGGCAACAAGAACCGAGATTATTATCCCGATATATCCGCTACCGATAATTAATGCCTCTCTTACACCTTTTTCTAATTTGCTGCGGGAAAGCCATTTTTTATCTAGACGGGCCTTAAACCAGCCACTGATCGTAATCAGGACGGCAAAAACTACGCCGGCAAATAGGATGCGTGCCGGATTTATATTAAGGGAGCCGACTGTAAATCCTTCAATTGCCGCCCTATTTATGTATTCTGTTATATCATCGGATAAACCAAGTATTTTCGTTACCAGGTATGCAAATGTCAGCCATATCGAAATGATAACGATAGCCCGAATACCGGTAATACCGGGGATTTGCTGGTCAGCCTTAAGACCAAAGGCTCTGCGAACATGGCGGTGCCATGTATTTTTGCCTTGATCGAGAGCTTGAAAAAAATCAGAGCACAATTTATGCGCGAGTAAAAATATGCCATATGTAATGCCGATACTGAAGAATACGCGAAAGACTATGTATGAAAGATTTCTGTATCCGCCAAGATATGCTACTAAAACGAATGCAAGCACGAGCAAGTACAAAAACCTTATTTTTTTTGATTTTTTGTTATTTGTTATTTGTGAAAATGCAACCACAACCCAGATGATCAGGCAAATCAACATTATTGCATAGACATCTTTAGCGAGTAACAAGGCATGCGCTAACTGACTCTGTTGATATATGGCACTTAGAAAAACATAACCAATGAAACTGGCTACAGCTAATAGTCGAAATCGCCTGGCGAGGACAGGACCCGTGCGGGAATCGATTTGTTTGAAAATGGCTGTCGACGACCTGGGTGTAAAAAACAGTTCGATTAAAAACAAGCATAACGTAAGGACCGGTAGTCCATAGGCGACCATCGCTAAAAATGGTATTGGCCTGACTGTAGAAAATACTGATGAGTAGGTATAGGCGGCTAATAGGGTTGTTACTAGTAAATATGAACTGTAACGCGCAGTCGTAACCAGCAATGCTTCGAAGCAGCGGTCTGCCAGTCGATTTCCCCAAACGCGACTTGATACCCATTGGCGTATAAATTTTTTGGTCCATCTTCCAGCAATAGAAAAAACAATAATAATCAAGGCAATCCATATCAGGTTTGTCAGGGTCACGACATTTGCGCCGATATTGTTGATCGCGAATTCTAACGTCGCTTTAAGCGAGTTTTCTCCGTCATTCAGCGAGTCCTTCAACAATGTAGTTATTAGTGGACCTTTATTTAGCAGGCGTTGGGTCAACATGGCACGCTGCAAGTTGTTAATTTTTTGGAATTGCTCTTCTGCCCGTATAGACATCAAACGATAGCGTGCGAGGAGACGGTTTAGTTCCTCTTTTTGAAGGGTCAATTCTTTTCGAGAACGACTTACGTCCGCTGACTCCTTTGTTAAAGGTTCGCCGAGGCTTTCAAGCTGGTTTAGAATGTTAGTGACTGATTTGAGGATTTCATCCTTGTGGAGGGATACCTGAGACTTCAGTGTGATGCTGTCTTTTCTAAACTGGTCTAGTTTGTCCTCGGCAATGTATGGTTTTGACAATAAGTCATTAATTTGTGCCAGCTCTTTTTCCAAGTCTTGCAGCTGATTACTTTGCGGGCTGTTTTGTGCGAGTAAGTTCCCAGAAAACACAGCTGCGCAGAATATTAATCCATAAAGTACTAATCCAGAAAAAAAAGAAAACCGGATCTGAAAATTTCCTGCAAACTGCCTGGTTGCCAACGCCGAAAAGCTTGTGTACATATGATTAAATAAAATTTATGGTATTGTGCATCGATTTTGGCGACTGCGTAGATAAGATGTTGTTTGTTTAGTTTTATTTGTGCGATCCAGCCAATAACTTGTTTATACTTGGCGAAAACAGGATAGCCATAAATAACGAGACACAAAAGGACTGTTTTTGAGGCCAGATGATACTTGGCCAACGATCGTATTTGATGACGGTTATTCGCGGCTTCATATTGTTGATTTACAATGAAGGCAGTATGTACTATGAACATTATGCCGTCTAGTGCGTTAGCTTGTTTGTGGCCGCCAGCAAGCCGCCGAGGAGCGTCGCCGTGAGATCCCACCGCTCCTGTGACAGAGTCGCCTCAAGCAACACCCCACTTGTCGATAAAACCTCCGCTCGGCGGTACACCTATAATACTTATACCAGCCAATGTGTAGGTGCCCGCAGTGAGCGGCAGACGCTGTACCACTCTGTTCATATCCACGATGTAGTTATGTTCAGCAAAGCGCAACAAATTACCGGTCGCTAGAAACATGACCGCCTTCGCCAGAGCGGGAGAATGCGTCAGGTAAGCGACCATGTTCCTCGTCGGGACACTGGCGGTCATGGCAAGCGGAAACGTCAGAAATATACCCATAGCGTTTTGAATTTAAGTTTTTTAAGTATTTGAAATTTATTAATAATTCTACTATCCTTGAGGCTCATGAAGAACTTTTATTTGAACAAGTGAAGACGTTAATGAATTGCGTGCCGCGCATAGCGCTGAACGTAATCGCAATGCAGCCTATAAAATTTACTAGGAACAGGGTGGGAGTTAAAGGATGTTAAAAAAGCGTTATTGTTTGATGGCGAGACTTTACGCGGCTATGTCAAAAAATATCAAAGAGGTGGAATCGCGAGAAGCTAAAACAAAGTGGTTTTTGATGTGAGCAATAGGTGCCAGCTGATTATCTTTGGCGTGAACTGCTGTATGATTGTTTTAAAATGTTGAACAGGTGCTACATGGCACGGCACAACGTGCACAACATCAAATGAGCGAGCGTCGATCAGATCTTTAATAGCAGACCTGATTATTAAATAAATATTATAAAGTAAATTCTGGAGTAATAAATGATTAAAAAATGCCTGTTTCCTGTTGCGGGATACGGTACACGATTTTTACCTGCAACCAAAGCAATGCCTAAAGAGATGATGCCGGTCGTTAACAAGCCGCTGGTGCAATACGGGGTCGAAGAGGCGGCAGAAGCGAGTATGACAAAAATTGCCTTTGTCACCGGCAGAAACAAGCGTGCCATCGAAGACCACTTTGATGTGACCTATGAACTGGAAGATCAAATCAGCGGTACTTCCAAGGAGCGATATCTCACCTCAATTCGTGCGCTCATTGACCAATGTACTTTTTCCTATACTCGTCAGACAAGTATGAAAGGCCTGGGGCATGCTATTCTTACCGGTGAAGTGTTGGTTGGTAATTCACCTTTTGGCGTGATCCTCGCGGATGACCTGTGTGTAGGAGAGGATAAAAGTGTGATGGCACAGTTGCTTGATGTCTATGAAAAATATCGTTGTAGTGTAGTTGCAGTAGAGGAAGTGCCGCTGTCTGAGGTACATAAATATGGGGTTGTTGCCGGTGATGTAGGTGATGACGGCGTGATCTTTATTAACGATATGGTCGAAAAGCCCGACAAGGGTCATGCGCCGACAAATCTCGCTATTATTGGGCGGTATATTTTAACGCCGGATATCTTTGACATTCTTCGCAATATTAGCCCAGGCAAGGATGGCGAAGTGCAGATCACTGATGCGTTACTGCAACAGGCCCGACAAGAGAAGGTGATCGCGTGTAAATTTAAAGGAAAACGTTTCGATTGTGGCAATGTTGATGGTTTCGTCGCAGGAACCAATTATTTTTATCAGAAAATGAAACACGCAGAGAGTTAATCAGCAAGCCCTGCCAGATCCATAGGTCAGGTTCATGAATGTTGGTTATTAGATTCGAAATACAGGAATACTATGTACGAACAAGTTTCTCATTCACTGCTAAATGACATTCTTAATAACTTAAAAACAGAGATTAGCAAACAGGATCTACGTCATTTTTATACTCGCCTGGGAGCCAACTTCTACGCCATACATTCGCTTTTTGAACGTCTCTATGGCCATAGAGACGATTTCAAGGCGCAGGCTTTGCGTCTTGTGGAGACCATGGCACGTCAATACATTAGTCGCCCTGACAGACTCGAACAGCTGGATATTGAGAGGGAAAATGATCACAACTGGTTCCTCAGTCAGAAATGGGTGGGTATGGCGCTCTACAGTCAAGGTTTTGCCGGTAACCTTAACGGGGTACGCGAGCATCTCGGTTATTTTCAGGAGTTAGGAATTAACATCGCACACATTATGCCGATCATGCGTTGCCCTGAAGGGCATAGCGATGGTGGTTATGCAGTCAGTGATTTCCGCGAACTAGATCCACGCGCTGGCAGCCTGGAGGATTTGGCCGCGTTAGCTAATGATATGCGCGCGCGGGATATCCTGCTGGTGCTGGATGTCGTGGTGAACCATACCTCTAATGAACATGAATGGGCACAACGCGCCCGTGCCGGTGATCCCGTCTATCAGGACTACTACTACACTTTTGAAACGCGCGATGTTCCTGACATGTATGAGCAGAGCATGCCGGAGATCTTTCCCGGCACCTCACCTGGCAACTTTACCTGGGATGAGCAGATGGGCCGCTGGGTGATGACCGTGTTCAACAATTACCAATGGGATTTAAACTACAGCAACCCGGCGGTATTTATTGAAATGCTGGATATTATATTGTACTGGGCCAATAAAGGCGCAGATATCTTGCGCCTGGACGCGGTGGCTTTTTTATGGAAAAAAATGGGCAGTACCTGTCAGAACGAACGCGAAGCGCATTTGACCCTGCAACTGATGAAAGACTGCTGCCAGGTCACCGCGCCGGGTGTACTGTTTATTGCCGAGGCGATCGTTGCGCCGGTTGAAATGATTAAATACTTTGGTGAAGACGCGGTGATTGCAAAAGAATGTGAGATCGCCTACAACGCGACGTTCATGGCGCTTTTGTGGGATGCCGTCGCAACCAAAAACGCCAAGCTGCTCAATCAGGGCATAAAGAACCTGCCGGTGAAACTGGAGCGTGCCACCTGGCTCAATTATGTGCGTTGTCACGATGATATTGGCCTGGGCTTTGATGATAGCGATATTCTATCGGCAGGTTATGAACCCGCTAGTCACCGTAAATTCCTCATCGATTATTATACCGGAAACTTCGCCGACTCCCGTGCACGGGGGTTGCCTTTTGGCCAAAATGAAAAGAATGGCGATGCGCGTATATCGGGCTCATTGGCATCCCTTGTGGGCTTGCAGTATGCGTTGCAGGAGAGTGATCCGAAGACGACAGAGGAGGCTATCGAAACGATTTTATTGCTACACAGCACCATCCTGTCATTTGGTGGCATACCGTTGCTCTACTATGGTGATGAACTGGGAGAACTTAATAATATGTCATATCAGGATGATCCCAATAAGGCGAGTGATTCGCGCTGGGTACACCGGCCTGTTATTGATTGGGGAAAAGCTGAGAACCGTAACGTACGCGGTACCGTAGAGTACAAGATATTCAGCACACTCAAAAGAATGATTGCAGTGCGTAAAGAGATCGAAGTGTTTGCTGATTTCAATAACCGTGAACTTATCGAAGTAACGAATCCGTATTTATTTGTTTTTGAGCGTTATAGCCTTATTAAACCAGCCGAGCGGGTGTTGGTGGTGGCGAACTTTGATAGTCAGCCCCAGCAGCTTGATCTAAGCAGTGCAGGTAACTGGGCCGGAAATCAGTTTAGCGAGCTTGTCGATCTTTATTCAGGGAGTTCACCTGACCTTTTCGAGGATGCCGAGGATACCGTGGTGGTGCCAGGCCATGGTTTCTATTGGTTATCTGAGAGGGTGTAACTATGCGTAATCATGCTGTAGCCATGCGGTACCATGTTTAGCCATATTGTAACAATGTCGTAAACATCTGCTAGTTGCAAAATTCATTAATGTTGCACCGGGATATTATCTGTTTTTCGTCAGTGCTACATTGTTTTTACAAAGCCCACAGAAGATTGAGGTTGATCTTACTGGTGTCAAGCGCACGACCAGCGGTGGTTTGGCATTGCTGCTTGAGTGACTTCGACAGGCACGGTCCAGAAATATTGCCATCAGGTTCACTGATATTCCAACACAAGTGCTGGGCAGGTTGTCGTTATCTATATTGTATTTTCGCTGGATTCAGTTATCACTGCTGGTATGGCGAATCACGTGCCAGTGATGGTTTTAGCGATTCTTGTTTCTGTGGCGGTGATGATGTTTTTGGCCAGGGCGATTACTGAGTTCGTTGATCGTCATCCTACTATAAAAATGTTGGCGCTGAGTTTTTTGGTGATGGTGGGTATGGCTCTGATCGGCGAAGGTTTCGATATACATATCCCAAAAGGTTATCTGTATTTCGCCATGGCTTTTTCTTTGGGTGTAGAGATGCTGAATTTACGGCTGCGTTCCAAGCGCGAACCACTGACCTTGCATAAGCGCTTCGATGGGAATTAGTTTTATGCAGAATCAGGTTGGTGTTTTTAAATGTCATCCAGGTTATATAAGAAAGTTTATATCAGCAAGATCCTGGCTCATTGACTCAAGTTTACGAAACGACGAGTTTGCTATCAACAATGTTCTTTTTTTTCTGGACCTTAGAAAATAATTTTATAGCGTTATAAGACTGGTCATGTTTGTTTTTATATAGAATTATAAAATAAACGCTTAGGGGCAATATCCGTGGCTCGTAAGCTACTAATTAAAGGCAAAGTATTTTTTATCCCGTGAGCGTGCCCCATAGATGAATGTGTTTTTTACTTGTGTAAACAAGACGCACGAACTAACATCAGAAGACACTTGGCGATTGAGTTGCAGAACGATACGATAGGTGTTCAGTAAAGATGTTCAGATAAAATAATTCATAGCCAAGGGGGTCGTCAATGAGAACCAGTTTATCAAGAGTGCTATCACCTCTAATAATGTTGCTGCTAGTGTTCGGTGTTTTCCAGTCAGCTAACGCAGAAGATAAGCCATTTGCTGAAAAGAAAATTGTACTTCAAATCAGTGATGGCGATCCCTCCAAACAGCAGCTCGTTATTAATGTCGCCAATAATTTGATTAAGGAGTATGGCCAGGACAAGGTTGCGATAGAAATTGTTGCCTTTGGTCCCGGGTTACGTTTGCTTTTTAAAGATAACGAACATACAGGCCGCTTAAAGGGCCTGGATGCAGCGGGTGTGGAATTCACCGCCTGTTCAAATACTATTACAAATATGTCTAAACAACTGGGACACCCGGTTGAAATAAATCCGCTGGCTACAACCACTTCACCTGGAATTGTACGTATCACCAAGCTCGTGACAGAAGAGGGCTACGTGTTGGTCAAGCCTTGATATAAGAGCCACCAAATATTACATTCAGAAATTAAAAAATCCCGGGGAGAGAATAAATGAAGCATCTATTTAAAACTGCGGCGATAGCACTGGCGTGTACTGCTGGTATGGCGGCATCAACAAATACATTCGCAGCGAACTGGTTAATGCTGCAAGGTACAGAACCGGAAAGCGCGGCATCGCGGGCATATCTATGGGGATTTATCCAGGCGCAGTATCAGTACGACACGAGCGATCCGGATGCGGCCGGTAATCTAATTCCGCCGAAGTTGATTGGCCCAGATTTGACGTCTCAAAGCCAGTTTAATGTTAACCGGGCACGTATTGGTGTGCGTGGTGTCGGTATGCCGATCGATCCTAAGGTAAATTATTTTATTTTGGCTGAACTGGGTAATAATGCGATTACCGCTGCCAACGGTGGCGGCGCCTATATCACGGATGCCAGCGTGACCCTGAACCATATAAAAGGAGCGCGTATTCGCATGGGCTTGTTCAAAACCCCTGGTGTTGAAGAAGGCCTACAGGCCATTCATACGTTCGACTACGTTAATTTCACTACGGTTACTAATCAGCTCATGCTGGAACGGTATCCTAATTCTGGCGTTGCTGTAAATGGAACTGCCAATACCGGCGTACCGATTGATACCTCCGGCAGTCAAAATCTAAATCAGTTTAACGGGCCAGTTGGCGCATTTCGTGACGTTGGTTTCCAGATATTTGATGCGTTTAATATTGCAGACTGGGAATACAGTTATGCCTGGATGATGGGTAATGGCAACGGCCTGAGCGCTGGTGATAACGATGAAAATAAGGACACTTACGTTTATTTGTCCGCTGAACAAATCTACGGCGGTAAAGGTCCGCGCCGTGAAGGTATGAAAATGTTTCTATGGGCACAGAACGGAAAACGAGTTTTGGATGTAGGTGCTGGACCAGTGGAACACGATCGAAAAAGGTCTGGTATCGGTTTTAAATACCTGAAAAAACCCTTCCGCGCCACCGTCGAATACATGAAAGGCGAAGGCATGATTTTCCAGGGGCCTGACAAACCCACATTCGATGTGAATGGTCCTGGAGCAGGTGGTGATGCCGCTGATGCTGATGCGTCTGGCTGGTATGTAGAAGGTGGTTATTATTTAACTGGTACGCCATGGCAATTTGATATTCGTTATGACTCTTTTACGCGCATGGAAGGTGATGCGAACATTACTGCGGGACCTGCCCCGCTTATCGGTAAAAACTTCGAGATGACATTTGATACGATTACTCTGGGCATGAACTATAATTTCAACAAAAAAACACGTATGACGTTTAATGTTTCTGATACAACAGCCGAAGCAACGGCGTTCCCGGCTGGTGCTGGACCAAATGCGCAACTGGAAGGCATAGATAAACGTTATGCCCTGCAAATGACCCATATTTTCTAAACAAGAAAATTATAGGTTAACACAGGATTCGTGGCCTTGCCCGGTATCGTGTGGCTACATTCTATATTGGGTATGAGTAATGTTTAGCGATTAACTGGCGAGCGTCGGAAACAACTCAGAAGCTCGCGCTGCGGCCATAACATGCGGCGCAGAAATAATAGTTCGCGCTTGATCGAATGCAGTTTCATTAACCTAAATTAATCAGTTGGATCGTAGCGAGGGTGCCTAAGGTGCTGAAGATAGCGAAGATAGCGTGTTTTTCCATTTTTTAAGGCGATCGCGTAGTCATTCTACGAGTGAGTCTTAAAAACTGGAAAAACGCGTTAGATTCAGTGCGTTAGGCGTCCGCAGTAAATTCAACTGATTTATTTAGGTTAAAGGTACGGTGAAAACAACCAGGCGATAGCATCACGCACACGTATTGGCAACGCGCGCCCATCGACACCTGCCAATGTTTCTTCGCTGGATGTGTCCTTAACCTGTTCGACGTGTTCACTCATCACCGTAATGAATTTTCGGTCAAAAATTTCAACGACAAGCTCAAAATTCAGCCGCAGACTGCGCGGGTCAAGATTGGCTGAGCCGATGTGTGCGTACTCGTCATCGATCAATAAAAGTTTGCTATGTGCAAAAGGGGGCGGTTGATAATAGATACGAACGCCGAATTGCAGCAGTTCCCATAACATATTACGCGTTGCCCAGTGTGCCAGGGGCTGATTGGATTTTTTTGGCATGATGACGCAGACATTCACGCCGCGCAAGGCAGCGGCCTGCAAGGCGCTGATCAGCTCAGGCGGGGGTAAAAAATAGGGGGTCATGATCGCTACGCGCTTGCGTGCAAGCGCCACCGCAGCTGTTATAATCATGGCGAGTTTTCCGAGGTCTTCGTTTGGCCCGTCAGTCACGACACGGCAGATGGCGTTGCCATTGGTGTTGCCGGGAAGCTGCTCGTAATGTTGCTGATGTGTTTCTTTGCCCGTGGCGAAGGCCCAGTCTTCATCGAATACTTGTTGCAACTGGTGAATTACCGGGCCCGTCATTTGAAAATGTATATCTGCGGTTTCCATGCGGTTGTTTGCTTGGTTTCGCAGATGTTGGTCACCGATGTTCATCCCGCCAGTAAAACCAATGTGAGCGTCTACTACGAGCAGCTTGCGATGATTGCGTAAGTTGATGTGAACCGAGGGCGGCAGAATACTGGGTGGGAAGAATCGTGCAATCCTGACGCCTTGTTGCTTTAACAAGCGGCCCGCGCGTGGAAAGCTGTACAATTCGCCGATGCCATCGAGCAGTACCCGTACTTCGACGCCACGTGTCTGGGCGGCCGCCAGTGCATTGATGAATGCACGTCCGGTACGATTTGTATCAAATAAATAGGACGCGAGGCAAACCGAATGCCTGGCCTGTGCGATGGCATTGAGCATCGCCGCATAAGCAGTGTCGCCATCAAAGAAGGGGTGTAGTGAATTTTTTTCTACGAGTGGGCGATGTGTGACAGCCGCCGATGCACGCGCCAGTGCGGTCAGCGCCGGTTGCGCGGTTAACATAGCGGGAAGTGTTTCTTCATTGGTAGTGCTGATGTTTTCCGATCTTTCGTAGCCAATTCTCAGACGCCTTAACGGTGCACCTTTAATATGATGTGCGCGTGTACGTAGCCGATTTATTCCGAACAGGTAGTACAGCAGCGGCCCAACTACCGGATAAGTAATGCACACGGCAATCCAACCCAACGCCGCTCGCGGGTCGCGCTTGTACAGCAAAGCATGTCCGGCACTTAGCACGGCGAGTACAGCATGTACCGTAAGCAGGATCCAGGCATTGGTGGATTCGATTAGCGTCATATCGTACCTGCTCGTTGGTGCGCAAATAATATCAAAGGGCTTCAATCAATAAGGATATCTTTGAAGCGGAGCCGAGGTGTCCGGGCGTTGTTGGTAATCATAGTATGTCAGCAGCGATTTCAGCATAAAAAAATTATTAGCTCCGTTGGGGTTCTTGATTTTAACCTAATGCGTTTGAAACGTATGTAACTTGATTACTATTCTTCTGCATGGTCTTCGGTGAGCAAATAATATAGGTGCGCGGTTGGTCTTGCCAACTTTCGTCACCACGAGGTAATCCGGGAAAAGGTTCGCCAAAAAATCGTTTGAAAAAGTCGTCGCTTAAAGGAGATCTTTTGCCAAACATGTATATGTTGCAGTCACCTGCTGTCAGGAAAATAGTCGAACCCATTCAGCATAGTTAGGCTATTTCAGGCCGGACGCTTTACCGCTAAAAGTCACGGGACAGATGTCTGGGGACAGCGACATTTCGGCCAGCGAACGACCTTCGTCCTTGGAAAAGTCGATAAAGGCGCGCGCGGCTGGAGAGATTTTTTTACCACTGGGATACATCAGGTTCCAGGTATTATTGATAGGGAATCCATTGATATCCAATACCGCTAGCTGGCGTAAATGCAATTCCAGTAAAATCGCATGTTGAGAGAGAATCGATAGCCCTAAACCACCCATTACGGCTTGTTTAATCGCTTCATTACTCCCTAGGGTGAGACGTGATTTGACCTTTTGAATCGAATCGAGATAGGACTCCACTGCGCTGCGCGTACCAGAACCCGCTTCGCGCGAAATAAAAGGGTATGCGCCCAAACGCTGTGGCGCGATGTTTGTTTCAGTCGCCAGCGGATGGTGGGTTGGCGCGATAACGACCAACGGATTACTTATAAAGGGAACGACCTTGACTTCAATGTCCTCCGGAGGCCTGCCGAGGAAATAGACATCATCAAGATTGGCACGCATGCGATCTAGCAACATCTGTTGGTTCGTTATCTTAAGCGCAACATCAATGTCTGGATAACGCTGCGAAAACTCACCGAGTATACGCGGTAAAAAATATTGGGTAGTGTAAACACCTGCAACACGTACTTTGCCACTTTTTAGATTATTAATCCCGGCAATTTCTGACTCGAATTCCTGCCATTCAACATCGAGTTTGTGGTACAGCTTGACTAGCTCTTCACCTACATTAGTCACATAGATGCGCTTGCTGATGTGTTCCAGCAAGGGAAATCCTATGGCGTCTGTAAGTTCTTTTATTTGAGACGACACGCTGGATTGAGTTAAGAAAAGCTCTTCGGCAGCGCGTGTGTAGTTTTTGTGCTGCGCGACCGCTGCAAAAATTTGTAACTGTCTTAAAGTCGGTTTTCTCATAAGCGTCCGGTATCCTTTGTGATTTTTTTGATCGTAACAGGCGACATGTTAATAGCCGTTTAGTTCTCCGTGCTGCATTGGAAAAAACAATGCTTAAGATCGGAATTATCTGTTTCTCTTTTCGACACTGAGAATCAATACTTGTTTCAGGAAGAAGGTAATCAACCTGATCTATAAACTAAACATTTCTTAAGGAGATTTTAAGATGAACGCATACGTTAGTTCTACAAGGGCTGCAAACTTGACTATTAGTAATGTTCACCGGGCGTTTTATTTTTTAACCGGTATGGGGCTGGTAATTACCGTTCTCATCAGTCCACCTGTGAATAGTCTTTGGATTGCAATTGCGAGCATGCTGGCGATTGGCCTGGTGACACTGTCGATTATAAGGCAAAAACCGCAAGTTAGAATCCCAGTGGGTAATCGAGTGATTAATACCCGTCTGCTTCACACGCTGTTTAGTGCCAGTGTCGGCTTAGGCATTATCATCCTGTCCATGGCTGATCCTCCATTGTCAATTACTTGGTTGGCGTTCTTTAACTTTCTGGGTATTGCGATTCTCTTCGATACTCTTATAGGCTCGGAGTATATGTTTAAACCCGAAGGTCGCCAGTTTCTGATCAAGGAAAACAAAACGTGGACACAACCAGCGTACTCCGGAATCCGCTTTGGTACTGGACACGCGGTATAACC
>JAADIM010000061.1 GCA_013151345.1 Gammaproteobacteria bacterium | reverse complement strand
TTGAGGTATGTTAGCGGCTTACGCAGGGTTTCGAGAAGTGGCATAATAAGAGGAAGGATGACGAGAAAAAGTGCATTCTATACATTTAGGCAGACTGAATCCTATATAGCAGAATTATTTAATTATGAACCTAACCCATTTCTTATTTTCTATTTTATTGACTACCTTGTTGGTACCTATAATGAATAGTGATCAAGCAGTACTTAAAGCAAAACAGGTGCTGAGTCAGACGCTCACGATCGATGAAGCTCAAATTTCTGTACAGGAGGTGTCAAGTGTACAATGGTCAGACAGTAGTCTGGGTTGTCCACAGCAAGGGATGATGTACGCACAAGTGATTACCGATGGGTACAAGGTGGTACTCGAGTTAGATAACAAATTATATCCGCTGCATGTCGGCACCCGCAGCGGCAGGGCGGTGCTCTGTACTAATAAAAGCAAAAGCACAGGTCAGAATTAAAAAATAAGCGATAAACCGGTTTGGTTTATTTAGTTTAGTCCTCTAATTCCAGTCTTTGTCCGGTATCGTCAGTGGCGCGCAATAAATACTCATCTTCAAAGCCATGTAGCGCGAAACCTTCTATTACAGCTGTCCAAATACCCGGTTCAGGCGCGTCGATAACAACCCGTTCGGGGCTTCTGAAAGAAGCACCATCAACAATAATATTGTTTAGGGGGTCCATGAGGTATAAATCGATATCATGGGCTGGAAATGAGTCCCAGTTATTTTTCCAAAATAATTCAAAAACAATTTGTTTCGCGTCGTCGTCTACTTCCAATTCAAAAATATCGATTTCTTGATCTTCCAGTTTCCCCCTGGCGACAGGTCTGCTTAATCTTCGCGTGATTTCCTTAATGGTAATTTTTGCTGAAATTTTGCCAGCGTTGGTCCAGTCACCCATGACAGCGACCCTGACCAGTCCCTCTTGGGGGAAAGGAATTTCAATGATTTTATCAGTAGCAATAAAATCTTCAAACAGGACATCATTTATTGTGGTAGGTGCATCGATTATTGTTAAGAATACATCATCGCCGAAAATTGTATTTTGTTCGTCTGGTGGTAATTCAGGCAAAATTTCGTTTAGAGTGACGATTAATTTTTTCGTTCTATCACGGGTGGGTATGAAAAAATGCGATACCTGGCCGGGCAGCAGATCGACCACCATTGCAGAAAATTCACCATTATCGAAATCGACTACATCGAGATCCTGCTTCTTAATATTCTTCTTCACTCGCGTAGGCCGCCTATTACCGAGTTCTGGTAAATCTGGTATGCCCGTATCAACGTGAGTTTTAAGCATCTCCAATGCCGCAGGGATGTCTAAAAAACCATTGCCTTGATCTATTTTGCCAGCATCGCTACCCACAATTGTCGCGTTTGCAGACATCATTAATGCGTTGCGTACGTCTTCTGATTTTGAATCAGGCACTGCCCCTACCAGTAGCGCAGCTGCACCCGCAACGGTGGGTGACGATAGAGATGTACCCGATACAAAGGAAAAATTACCGTCTGCACCTTGTGTAAAAGACGCGAATCCGTTGGCTATCAGGTCCACACCGCTGCGTCCGTCAGGCACTGGCCCGCGGGAACTAAAAATAGCGACCTGGGTATTATTGTCTGGTCGATAATTTACTCCTACCCCCAATCCGTTTTGTAAATCTCTGAGTACACGTTCATGTACTGGCGTACTGGCTGCGCCAATCGACAGCGAGCCAACGCCGGTACTTGGGCTTGATGATGTCAGTGCACCCGCACCTTCATTTCCTGCGGCAGTAACAACCGTAATACCAGACATAAGCATCTTGCGTGTCAATATATCTTCAACGTCCAGTCCGGGAATAAGGGTTGGGCCTCCAAGACTCATATTAACGACTTGTATATTTAAAGAGTCGTACACAAAAGGATTGTCTTCGGACCCATCGCCAGATACGGGTGTTACCGGTTCACCATCATTAAAGTTTTGTTTTATTGTTATCGCACGATCCATGGCTTGTATTACGATTGAAGAAGGTGCGCCGCCTCCATCTGCGGGAAATACTTTTAATGGGTATAAGCTTGCTTCCGGTGCCGTACCAATGACTGGAATTAAAGATGTTGTTGCATCGTTTGGCAAAACACTTTCTGGTGAATGAATCAGTAATGATTGCACCAACTCATCGTCATTAGGAACAACTAAAGCAATATGACTGGCGACCATACCTCCAACCCAGGTGCCGTGTGAATCGTTTAATGTGCTTGTTGCAGAGGGTTCTGCATCGAGCATCACAAAATTTTCACCCCCTATTACTGAACCAGCTATTGATGGCACTATATCAGCATTATTCGCGGTTCCAGTATCAATTATGGCGACCACAACGCCGTTTCCGGTCTGGTTGATTAAATGCAGTTGTGTTGCGCCATTTAATTGATTGTTAAAATTATAGTTTGTTGGCAGTTTCGTCACAAACTGGGTTAAATCATTGCCTTGCAAGTCGATTGATTGATTTGCGCGCGGTAAAGTGACTGGTTCTTCGTCAATGGGTTCCGGTACACGGATGATGCGATCTTTAGCAACCCCCTTAACACTGTTGAGTGCTTGAATTTTTTCAATAATATCAATTGGAATACTGATCGCCAGCGCGTCAACGTTGGTATAACGTAGATTAACTGTACCACCGAGCGCGATGATTTTAGCGGCGGTGTTATCGCATTGTGTTTGGCACTGAATAACAAAGTTTTCAGTTGTCCCGGATCGAGGATTATTAACTGTTGGGTTTTTAGATGAATCTGAGCTACTACAACTGGTGGTAAGAAAAGTTATAAAAACAAATAAAAGTATTGTGAGTAATCCGCGAAAAATCGGCAATGAAATCATAGTGTCCCCCTCCCTTTTTTAATTGGAATTGCTTCCAATTAAATTCCATGGAACTGCTTGGTAAACAAACAATTATATATTTACTGAATCCTTCCTCAATAGCAGAATGTGTCATTTTAGAGATGATTAGTCAACAATTACAGGCCGATATACTGCGGTTGATTGATAAATAAAGATTATATTACGATAGATTTGCTGTGCGAGAATTTTGGTCGCTTCAATATTACAGTCATTGTTATTGTGAATGTGAATGTGAATGTTGTGGCTAGTGCTTATGATAAGTGCTAACTAAGTGCTAAGTTGAAGGTGGCAAGTAATAACTAGTTAGAGACGATTAACTGCAACCGTTCTTGCGTTAATTCGGCGGTAGTTGCATTCCAACCGATTGCCAATGTTTCAGAACGGTTTAGTTGCTCTGGCGTCATTTTTACTGCGAGTTGTTTTCTATGACGTGTCGCTTTTGTGTGCCCTTTATTGGCTGATAATGTGTACCACATATAGGCCTGTACAAGATTTTGTTTTGTACCATGGCCTAATTCATACATGATGCCTAAATTTGTTTGTCCCACAACGTGGCCTTGGGCAGCCGCTTTGTTATACCAGTTAAATGCGACTTTAAGGTTTTTCTTGACGCCTTT
>JAADIM010000099.1 GCA_013151345.1 Gammaproteobacteria bacterium | reverse complement strand
CAAATCCGGCTATATATTGCTGATTATCGAACTTATTTTCGCTAAACCACTGCGATAGTAATTCTGTTTCCTGCTTTAGGCGGGAATTAAAGGCATCAAAATCACTTTTCTTGAAGCGTGTACTGTCTATTTCCTGTCCCATAGAATAAGTTTAGCGGTTTATGCTGATTTTTCTGTAAATAGGTTGTAGAGATGCCATGTAAAAATAAACACTTCTGTTTTTTTCAGCCATTACAAAAACGTGCGATCACAAGGTATACTACGCCGATGTATAAGAGGCTGTTGTAAAGTGCGGTTCTTCGTAAGTTGGACTTCGTACCTCGCTCCAACCTGCAAAAGACGTTTGCGACACGCTTATATAACGCAGATGTATAATAATAGTGACAGATTAATACTGCCTAAATAACAGGCAGAGCGACTAGAAAATGAATAATACAGATAAACAAATCGTGCAACGAGATGTATCCACATTTCAGGGATTGATATTGGCGCTTCAGGATTACTGGGCCGCACGGGGCTGTGTGATTTTGCAACCTATGGATTTGGAAGTCGGTGCGGGCACATTTCACCCAGCAACTTTTCTGCGTGCCATCGGTCCGGAGCCCTGGAGTACGGCCTATGTGCAACCTTGCCGCCGGCCGACAGATGGGCGTTATGGCGAAAATCCAAATAGGTTACAACACTATTATCAGTTTCAGGTTGCAATTAAACCATCACCGCTTGATATCCAGGAATTATATATCAGTTCACTCAAGCAACTCGGCATCGATCCGCTGGTGCATGATATTCGTTTTGTCGAAGATAACTGGGAATCGCCGACATTGGGTGCCTGGGGATTGGGTTGGGAAGTCTGGTTAAACGGTATGGAAGTGACCCAGTTTACTTATTTTCAACAAGTAGGCGGCTTGGATTGTGCACCCATCACCGGTGAAATCACTTACGGCCTTGAACGCATTGCGATGTATTTGCAAAACGTCGACAGTATTTATGATCTGGTCTGGACAGACGGACCGTTAGGCAAGGTGACGTATGGTGATGTGTTCCATCAAAATGAAGTTGAAATGTCAGCCTATAATTTTGAGCAGGCAAATGTAGAGCATTTATTTAATGCGTTTGATGTGTGTGAGTCGCAAAGTACTAAATTGATAGCAGCCGATTTGCCATTGCCAGCGTATGAAATGGTATTAAAAGCATCTCATACCTTTAATTTACTCGATGCGCGCCACGCGATATCTGTTACCGAACGCGCACGGTTTATCGGTCGGGTGCGTACATTGTCGAAAGCGGTCGCAGAAACCTATTACAACAAACGCGAATCACTCGGTTTTCCGATGTGCCAGGGAGCGAGCGACGGTGAATGATAAGACAGTGAGTAATAAAAAGGTGAGTGATAAAAAAGATCTTTTAGTCGAGCTAGGCACAGAAGAATTGCCGCCCAAAGCGTTAATGCGTTTATCCGATGCGTTTGCCAGTGGTATAAAAGCAGGGCTGGAAAAAGCGAATTTGTCGTTTGGCGAGGTTAAACAATACGCTTCCCCGAGACGCCTTGCCGTTATCGTAAATCAGTTGGACATAACGCAATCGTCTAAAGAAGTAGTGCGTCGCGGACCTGCACTCACCGCCGCCTTTGGCGATGATGGTTGTCCGACACCTGCCGCAGAGGGTTTTGCCCGTTCGTGTGGTGTGAGCGTAGACGCGCTCGATCGTATGGAAACGGATAAAGGTTCATGGCTTATTTTCAACAGCACAGAGACCGGGCTTTCGGCACCCGAATTAATGCCTGACATCGTCGAAAATGCGCTAAACAAATTACCGATACCCAAACGTATGCGTTGGTCAGATTTATCGGTTGAATTTGTGCGGCCTGCACATTGGTTGGTGATGTTATTTGGTGAAGATGTGATTAATGCAGACATTCTTAATGTCAAAGCAGGGCGTGAAACTTTTGGCCACCGCTTTCATCATCCGGGTGCGTTACATATTGCTGATGCAGCGGCTTATGCCCCGTTGCTGCAGACCGAAGGCCACGTGATTGCAGATTTTGACATTCGACGTCAAGCCATTCGTGCGCAAATACTCGAAGCCGCCGCGAGTGTAAATGGTCAGGCGGTGGTTGACACCGCTTTACTCGACGAAGTAACCGGCATGGTTGAATGGCCTGTTGCTATCCTAGGAAAGTTCGACGCTGAATTTTTAACAGTGCCGCCAGAAGCACTTATTTCAGTAATGAAAGGCCATCAAAAGTATTTTCCTGTCATAGATTCTAAAGGCGGGTTAATGCCGTGCTTTATTACTATAGCTAATATTGAAAGCAGTGACCCTGACCAGGTGCGTCGTGGAAACGAAAGAGTTATCAGGCCACGGCTTGCAGATGCCGTTTTCTTTTGGCAAAAGGATGCGAAACACACCTTAGCTTCCCGGCTGGATAAATTAAAAGACGTAGTATACCAAAAACAATTGGGCACCTTGTTTGATAAATCGCAACGCATCGCGGGTTTGGCAATGGTTATCGCAACAAAGCTGGGGGCAGATAAACAGTTAGCTGAGCGCGCATCCATTTTATCTAAATGTGATTTGTTGTCAGAAATGGTCGGTGAGTTTCCGGAATTGCAGGGTGTAATAGGATCTTATTACGCAAAACAAGATGGTGAACCCGATGAAATATCGATAGCCATTAATGAGCATCATATGCCGCGTTTTGCGGGTGACGCATTGCCTGCAACAGCAACTGGACAAGCCGTTGCGATTGCTGACAAACTGGATACCCTGGTCGGTATATTTGGCATAGGGCAGGTACCTAGCGGTGATAAAGACCCGTTTGGTTTGCGACGTTCCGCATTAGGTGTTCTGCGTATTATTATTGAAAAAGAGCTGGACATTGATTTGCCAGCGCTAATCGATGAAGCCATTAAATCTTACCAGAAAAATATCAAAGCAAAAGATTTACCTGATCTAGAAGAGCAAGTTTATGATTTTATGATGGATCGATTGCGTACCTATTATATTGATCGTAATATACCAGCAGATGTATTCGAGTCAGTTAGCGTGCAACGTCACAGACAACCTTATGATTTTGATCGACGTATAAATGCCGTCGCTGAGTTTTGCAAGCTGCCGGAAGCAGAATCCTTGGCCGCAGCAAACAAACGTATTAGTAATATTATTTTGAAGCAAGCGGACGACAACGCTGCAAGCAATATTCAAAGTAAAATTGATTCTTCGTTACTTGAAGACAATGTTGAGCGTACACTGGCAGGCCGGGTTAGTCGCATGGAAAAGGAAGTCAAGCCGCTATTCGAAGCAAAAGATTACGCGCAGGCATTACAATCATTGGCGACGTTAAAAGAACCTGTCGACAGTTACTTTGAAAGCGTTATGGTTATGGCGGATGATATAAATATACGTAACAACCGCCTCGCGTTGATAAACAAGATTCGCAACTTGTTTTTGCAAGTTGCCGATCTGTCTAAACTGCAAGGATAGCGAAATGGAACCCACAGACTCGATGAACATGGATTCATACAAAACAATGTTAGCAGAAGTTCAGGCATTTCACGATAAACATAATTTCAAAGAAACGGGCGGCGAAGAGCTGACTTACCGAATTGCCTTGATGGCGGAAGAGCTGGGCGAAATTTCTTCTTGTGTTACCAAGGGTAAAAATAAAGAGCAGTTAGCCGAAGAAGTGGCCGATTTATTTATACTTATTTTAGGCACCGCCATTTCTGCTGACTTTGATTTAAATCAGGCGTTTTGGAGCAAAATGAAAAAATTGGACGAACGCAAATCCAAAATGATTAACGGGCGTATACGCGTATCGGAATTTCGCGATGCCGACTGACTCTAATGTCATAATTCTCGATCGAGATGGCGTCATCAATGAAGATTCAGATAATTTTATCAAGTCGCCGGAAGAATTTATTCCAATAAAGGGAAGCTTGACCGCCATCGCAAGATTAAAACAAGCTAATTACTGTGTCGTACTAGCGACGAATCAATCTGGTGTAGGCCGTGGTTTATTTGATATCGACATGCTTAATCGTATTCATGAAAAACTACACAAGGAATTGGCAAACCTCGGTGTCGCAATCGACGGTATCTTTTTTTGTCCGCATAATCCCGATGATGAGTGCGACTGCCGAAAGCCTAAACCGGGAATGTTTTATGATATCAGCCAGCGATTAAAAGTAGAGCTTAGTTCGGTGATATCAATTGGTGACTCTTTACGGGATATTCAGGCAGCCAACATCGCCGGGGCTATTCCAGTTTTAGTAAAAACAGGGAAAGGAAAACTAACGATTAAAAAAAATGTCGGCTTGGAAAATGTGCCCGTATATAAAAATCTGTCCGCCGTAGTTGACGACATACTGAGCGGCAACTTTGCTACCAGACTTAGTCCACCCTGATTGCGACATATTATGCTTTTCTTGCGAGCCCTCCTTTTTTATTTAGGTATGTGGTTATTCACAGTTTTTGTTATGGGTTTTGGCATATTCTTATTACCGTTTCCCTTTGAGGTTCGCTATAAATTTTTTCGTCAGTGGGCACGATTCAACCTGTGGTGGATAAAGGTAATATGTGGCATCAGCTATAAGGTAAAAGGCATTGAGAATATTCCCGCAGGTAACGGCATTATTTTTTGTAAGCATCAATCGACCTGGGAAACATTGGCATTACAAAATATTTTTCCGCCACAGATATGGCTATTAAAAAAAGAGCTGCTGTTCGTTCCTTTATTTGGATGGGGATTGGCGATGTTAGAGCCCATTGCGATTGACCGCTCTCGGGGAACCAAAGCGTTGCGTCAGTTAATCAGCAGCGGCAAAAAGCGATTACAAAGAGGCCGTTGGGTCGTTATTTTTCCTGAAGGCACACGTTTATTGCCGGGTCAAAAAGGAAAGTACCATATAGGCGGGGCTTTGTTGGCCGAAAAAAGCGGTTATCCTGTGGTGCCTGTCGCCCACAATGCTGGCGAGTATTGGAAGCACAAACATTTTATTAAAATACCAGGCACAATTAATATCTCTGTTGGCCCCGTTATTGACACAAAGGGCCGTAAAGCCCATGAGATAAATGAACTCGCAGAATCCTGGATAGAGCAGGAAGTGCAGCATCTGAAAGAATAGTGTGCGGTTATGCGGTTGGTTATTTTTGGCACTTGGAACAGTAATACGTTGAGCGTTGTCCTTGGCGTATTTGTTTGATGGTTTTTTTGCACGTCACACACGCCTCACCTTCTCTGCCGTATACGTTGAGTTTTTGCTGGAAATAGCCTGGTTTACCTTCACTGGAAACAAAGTCTCGCAATGTGGTGCCGCCTTGCTCTATTGCGCTGTGTAGTACATTTTTGATTTTTTCGACGAGCAGATTGTATCTCTGCAGTGATATTTTATTCGCCATTACTAGTGGGTGTATTTTTGCCAGGAACAAGGCTTCGCTTGCGTAGATGTTGCCGACACCCACCACTATTTTGCTGTTCATTAAGAAGGGTTTTATTGCTATTTTGCGATTGCGCGAATGTTTGTGTAGATATTCACCTGTTAACAGCGATTCTAATGGCTCTATTCCCAACGTACTTAGTAGTTTGTGTTTCATGGGATCTGTTTTGGTCCACAAAACACAACCAAAACGACGCGGATCATGGAAGCGTAAACACTTGTTATTTTCAAATATTATTTCAAAATGATCATGTTTGATGGGCGCTTCTGTCTTTGGCAAAATTCTTAAATTCCCGGACATACCTAAATGTATGATCAAAGTGCCTGAGGATGTTTGCAGTAAAAGATATTTAGCACGACGCTGGATATCAATAAACGTATTGCCGGATAAGGATTTATCAAGATGTCGCGGTATTGGCCAGCGCAGTCGGTGATCACGAATGATAACTTGTTTTATTTTCTGGTCTTTTATAAAAGGCGCTATGCCACGCAAGGTTGTTTCTACTTCGGGTAGTTCTGGCATAAAAGAAGCTCTGGCATAAAGAAACTCTAGCTTAAGGGAATTATGGCTTACTTAGTGTAAATAGAAGAAGTAGCAAAAATACATGAAATACCAGCCCCAATCATCAAGGAATGGTTTTGTTTGAACAGCGGGCTGTCATCAAATGATACGTTATTCAGATTTTCATACCTTGCAAACACACCTATCCAGTATTTTTTATATCTTTTCGATAACGCCAAGGATACACGGATCCCGCTAAATCCGCCGGATGCTGCATAAGCAGGCCGTGATCCATTGATCGCAAATTGCGGTGCAACGCTATAATAATAATCGTGAAATGCCTTGCTTGCGAAGGCCGCCCCCGCTGCGACACCCAAACGCCAGTTGCCATTTTTAATGTAATTGATGTGTGGATATATAAAGAAACCCTCTGAATTCAGTTTAGGCAAATCTGTCGCCAATACAAGTTGCACGGGAAATTTGAACACCATGATAGAGTCCGCTAGTTTGTCATCATTAATCAAATATTCAAACGACGGCCCAAGATGAAATGAGAATTTCAGGTCAGGCATGCCAGAACGCGCTGTGTTTTTATCGCTGTTTACCGGCAAGCCAAAGTCACCGCTTATGTTAATGGCGGTGTTTCCCGATTCATATATTAATCCACGTATTCCGCGACGATCGATACGGAGTTTATCTCCGCGATAAACTCCATTGAGAACAGGAAGTAGCAGTTCCCTGGTTTCATTTGAACCGCGGTAGTCTGGCAGGCTGATAACACCCGCGCCCAGGCCGACTTCCCAAAGTGGTAAACTAGTTTTTTTAACCTCCAGTCCCATTGCAAAAATATTTTGAGATGTGAGCAGGACAACAATGACAATAATAATACTTCGTACTGGCAGAAAAATGATGGGCGACGTCATCTAAGAATTCCGTTATGGCTGATTTTCTGATTCGGCCGGGCGCAACAATTTTTCTTTAATTGTCTCAGCTAACTCATATCGAAGGCGCGACTCATTTTTACCCAGGATCAAATCAGATTTATCGTCAATTATCACTAAAGCAAGTTCGCTGTTATCTGCAAATTGAATGTTTATCGATTTTACAGTATCTTGTTTTAGCTCGTCGGCAAGCCAGGGCTTGATATCTGTCGCCTGCACATTTTGCCATCTTTCGATAAACATGCTTAATTCATCGGGTGATACCCTATTATCCTTTGGTGTCATATCCCAATTACCGTTAACGGCATTTTTTGATATTAAAACACCGGGTAATTCAATTTTTTTAATTCTTTTATCATCCGGCAGCAATTTATAACTGACAAACTTTGTGATGTCTTGCGATATATATCGGTAACTACCGTCGTTTATCAGGTGAACTGTATTATCCACCAATACATAACGTCTGAAATTAAGAGGATCTGTTCCACCAAAGCTAATGACTTTATCATCGTAATGTAAACTAATATGTGGATTTTTTAATCCAAATTTTTCCAGATCATGTTGCTGTGCATTTATTTGTGTATAACTGTGGTTGTTGGCAATACTTAATAATGCATTCACCTGAAAACTATTGGCAGCTAAATCGAATGGTTTTCGAATAAACCAATGAGCTTGTTCCTTCTCTATCTTGAGTATTTGAGATCCATCACGCTCTAAAATGAGTATTTTTATTTTTTGCGGGTCATAGTTGCTAACTAGCGTTACGTCGCTGTTTTGTACGCGTCCCGGCTCATATATCGTAAATGCAATTAATATACCTACGATACTGACAAGTATCAGGTTGAGGATATGCCTAGTCTTCATATGACTACCATGGCTTAATTTACACTAAACTTAATATTAATTATTAACTAACACATACCTAAGTTACAGGTATCCAACGAAGAACAGGCGTTAAAGCAGCCACCACAATTTTCGTTATCACTATTTATATTTATTTCACATCCGTTTGACGTTTTTTTATCACAATTAGCAAAACCAGCATCACAGCTTTTTATCAATACTTTACCATCCTGGCATTTTCCCCGGCCGTTGTTTATCAGGAACAGCGTCCCTTTTTTTATTACGCTGCAATCGATTTTATCGAAAATAGCAGGCGCCGCCGTGGTGGTTGGAGTGCTTGCGCCAGTATTTGTATTGGCTTCTCTATTTTCTACATCACAAATATTGATTAAATCCAAAGAGGTGTTATTGTCTGCCGATACTTCAGCCCATTTGTTAAAATTTAGTATTTTGCCTCCGAGCATAAAATTCAAACTATAGTCACCCACTGCAACATTAGTAAATATAAAGCGTCCATCTGTACCGGTAATAACAACGTGAGGTTTTCCAGGGATAAATACTTGCATGCCCGCGGAGCCGCCTTTATCGCAATAATTTATTATGCCGCTAATTGAACCTGTATTTTTCTCCGCAAAGGCAAAAGACGAAGAGAGTAATAAAACAATGAGAATAACTAACTTTTTCATGATCTGCCTTTAACAAATTGTTGTTTGTAAATTAGTGTTCGTAAATTATTGTTTGCGGCGCTTAAGCCAAATCAGTATGCCACACCCCGCCAAAATAGCAGGTAGCACTAATAAAAAACCAAAACCAATGACAATTTGTGCTGTGCGAGACAATTCTAGATTTAAATCTTGTGCGGTTTTCACCGGCATTGCTATAAAAGTATCATCGTGGCTTAACCAATTTATTATTGACAGCCCCAGGTCGAGGTTTCCGCCATTACCCAAAAATGAATTAGAAAGAAAATCACCGTCACCGACAACGACGATACGTTGTTCGTGACTTGTGGTGCCTTTACTCTCAATCATTTTGTCCTCTACCGCTTCGCTCTCTATCGCACCGTCTTCTTCATTTTCATCAAACAGACGATTAAAAGCGACCCCAATAGTGAGTGGCCCAGGAATGTCGCGCCCTTTATCAAACTTGACATTACCTTCAATTTCATCTGTTTCCGACCAGCTTCGTTCAACTGATTGTAAAAATGGTTCCGCATCCCAGCCCGATGGTACATCGACATCAAGCCCGACAGCCTGTGGAAATAGAGATATTGTTGTGAAATTCTGCGTTATCGGATGTCGCCCATAGTCGGCCACAATGGCAAATCGTGGGTCATTAATGCCGAATAACTGCGTTGTTGGATCAACAATCATACCTGGAAAGTATTCTATACCCAGTAGCTCAGCGATGCTTTTTAAATATTGCCGCGAAAAGGGGTCCGATAACCATAACAAATTGCCGCCACGCTTTATGTAGTCTGCTATCAATTGAATTTCGCCGGCCAGTAACGATACCTGTGGCGAAGCTAATATCAAAACGGTGGCATTGTCCGGAATTTGAGGTGAATTAGCCAGATTTATCGTTTGAAGATTAAACCCCTTGTCTTCAAGTTGTGTTGCCCATGCTTGCACATCATGATTAGCCTGCCTGTGTATGCTACGTTCACCGTGCCCTTCGAGAAACACGATCCAACGTTCCTTCCCCCGCACGATACGTTGTAATGCGTTGGTAATCGCTTGTTCGGATATTTGCTTTATGTTTTCGCGACGCCCCTCATATTCAATAATTAATTCACCATTTACTGAAACGCCAAGCTCACGGGTTTTGTCTGGTTCTGTTTCCGGGTTAACGAACATGAAGTCGATATCATTTTTGTTGTATTGATATAACGTGATCAAATTGTTTATTTGCCGTCGCAAACTTTCGTCTATTTTAGCATACGACGTAATTTTCACCGGGCCATCTATGACTTTCAATAAAGAAATACTCGCATCGGACAAGGAATTACGGTTATTGGCACTCCAGTCCGCTTGATAGGTATACCGGGTACTTAACCAGGCAATAAGCCCAACCATTGTCAGAAACAAAATATAAAAAATGATATTTTGTATTCTAATTTTTATGCGCGATTGTTTGGTAACTAGCATTTTACGTTTCTTGCCTAATGTTGCAATCGATCAGCATCGAGTCGTCTAATGCTTAAAATCAAAAATGTTGATACAAATAATAAATAGTAAATAATGTCACTGCTACTAAACACACCTTTCAACATAGGCTGAAAGTGGCGAAGAATAGAAATATAGGAAATCACCCTCTCCGACTCGCCGCCGGTAGTGCTCGCAGCGTCTAGAATCCACAGTAGTAATAGAACGCCAAATGTACTGATCGCTGCGATTGTAGGTTGCGAACTCAATGCTGACATGTATAGCCCGATGGCCGCAAAACTGGATGCCAGTAGAACGAGACCTAGAAAACTGGACATTAGCAGGCCCATGTCCAGATTAGTGCCGGATAATAAAGACAGGGGCATCATCGTTAACAACAATATGATAATAAAATTGAACACAAGGATACCTAAATATTTTCCGAGTATTATTTCGGTCATTGAGACAGGCGCACTAAATAATAAGGCGAGTGTTCGGTTTCGTCTTTCTTCACTCACCAGCCGCATTGTGAGAATAGGTGTGATAAGTAACAATATAATTCCGGCTGTATCAAATAAGGGCGCGACAATTATTTCAGTGACACCAGGCGCGTTTGTATATTGAGCAAAACTGGGTTGTAATGTTATGAATTGTTCAACATAAATTAAGAAAAAATAGGTAAGAATGAATTGAACAATAGCTAAAATGACCCATGCGAGTGGTGATAGAAACAAGCTGCGAAGCTCACGGGCGGCAATAGTGAAAATCACTGTTCGTTTCCTTTATGTTCTTGAGGTGGAGAGTCTTGAGACTGCGAGCCAACATCTAACTGCGGCTGTGTTTCCGAATTCAGACCGGATGAATCTATAATTTTTTGTTCACTACAGGTTATTTCCATGAATATTTCTTCTAAAGATCTGCGCTCCGGTGTTAATTCGTAAAGCCCCCAATTTTGCCCGACTGACATGTTTACAATTTTATCAGTTGGATCATTCTCGGGATTAATATGCAGGCGAAACTGCTCTTTATTTTTTTGTTCTACCTGCAACACGCCACCTATCGATTCCAAAGCGCGTATGCCCGGCGCTTGTTTGAATGACAGCAACAAATACTCGCTTTGCAATTGTTCGTTTAGATCACCGATTGACTCCGTCAGCACCAGTTTTCCCTGGTTAATAATTTGTACCCGGTCGCAGGTTGATTGTACTTCGGGTAATATATGCGTTGATAGAATAACACTGTGTTCACCACCCAGTTCCCGAATTAACGAGCGGATCTCTCTTATTTGAATGGGGTCCAGGCCTACTGTAGGTTCATCCAGAATGACCACAGATGGCGAATGGATTATTGCCTGCGCAATACCTACGCGTTGCTGGTATCCTTTAGATAAGTTACCTATGAGTCGTTTTCTTACGTCCGTCAAACCACAGCGTTGCATCGCATTATCAATTGCTTTTGAAACCTGATTTCTTTGTATTTTATTTAACCTGGCGCAATAGTGCAGATATTCAAATACGGTTAATTCCCGGTATATCGGCGGCGTTTCAGGCAAGTACCCAAGTTCACTTTTGGCCTGTTTAGGTTGGTCTAAAATATCGAAGCCATTAATACGGACCCGCCCCAAGCTGGGCGCCAGGTTGCCCGTCAGAATCTGCATGGTTGTTGACTTACCCGCGCCATTTGGTCCTAGAAATCCTAGCACCTCGCCACGACGAACTTCGAACGAGACATCTTCGATCGCGTTGATCGGCCCGTAATGGCGCGAAAGCTGCTCAACGCTGATTAATACGTCATTGTTCTTCATAGGAATGTGCCGATACCCGTTAAAAATCTTTAGAAATCTTTAGAAATTTGAGACTCATGATATAGTCGCTTATGATAGTGCCCTAAGCGGAAAGATCAACAATAATTACAAGATCATTGTGGATAAATAGTGCGGCTATATGAGAAATCGTTACTGTAAAGAATTTGGTTTCAATTCCACGGGCATTAAAGCACGTTTAGAGTTGCTTGGGTTAAGCGAGACAGACCTCGAGCTGTGCGATACGCTTCATAAGCAAGTAATTATCCCTAATATCGACAAGATAATAGATACGTTTTACGCTTATATGTTAAGCCAGCCGGATATGTTGTTATATCTGGACAGTCAAAAATTAATCGATCGTCTTAAAGAAACCCAAACAAGATATCTTTTGAGTCTGGGTAAACACTTTAATACCGCAGATTATTTCGAAAAACGATTGAGGGTTGGCTTGGCGCATGCCAATGTAAGAATACCACCTTATCTATATATCTGTGCATATCATAATCTGCGCCAACTTATTTGTGCTCTTTTTCCGGAAAGCATCAATAAAAACGTAGAGTTACAGCAAAAGTTGTATTTTTTCGTAAACAAAATAACGGCCTTGGATATGTCACTGGCGATTGAGACCTACCATCATTCGCAAGTAAACAAATTGAAAAATTCACTGGAGACATTAAAGCAGGAAGAAGACCACCTGCGCCACCTTGCTGAAACGGATTTGCTGACTGGTTTACCAAACCACGCGCATGTCGTTGCCATGTTAGAGGGCTCCGTGTTGAACGCACAAAGAGACAAAGAACCATTATGCGTAATGATGGCCGATATAGATTTTTTCAAAAAAGTAAATGATACGCATGGACATTTAACTGGTGACGGTGTGTTACGAGAGGTCGCAAATAGATTACGCATGGCAGTACGTGACCTGGATATCGTTGGCCGTTATGGTGGCGAAGAATTTCTTGTAATATTCACGGACACAGGAATTGAAAAGGCCTATGAAGTTGCTGAACGTATTCGTAAACGCATTGCTGATAGCCCGATTAACTTGCAAGAAAATACAATAAATATAACGATTAGCCTTGGTTTATGTTCCTTGCATGATGATGATGATGATATTAATTCTGTAATAGAACGTGCTGACCAGGCAATGTATCTTGCCAAAAACGGTGGTCGTAATTGTTCGAAAGTATGTATTCAAGATGCTGCTCGGCGTTGATACTGGCGGTACGTTTACTGATTTTGTTTTATTTGACGGTCAAAACATTCGTATACACAAAGTTCTTTCCACACCAGACTCACCTGAGCGCGCGATATTACAAGGAATAAAAGAGTTAGGTTTGCACGCCGCTTTCGATGTTTTTTCCGATGCCCTTCATGAAGCTGTCCCTCATGAAACCGCCCCTCATAAAACAAAGAGCAACGATTTATACATTATTCATGGCTCGACTGTTGGCACCAATGCCGTACTGGAAGGTAAAGGTGTAAGAACCGCATATATAGGCAACAAGGGTTTTCGAGATTTACTCACGATTGGTCGACAGACCCGAAACGAATTATACAATCTGCGCCCATCGCCCGGAATTGTTCCGGTGCCAGAAGAATTGTGTTTTGAAATTGACGGGCGAATGTCTGCTGATGGTACTGAACTGAATGCCATATCAGAAAAATGCATTAGGCAATTACGCAAACAGTTAGATAAAACCCAACCACAAGCTGTTGCTATTAATTTTTTATTTTCGTTTCTAGATGACCGGCATGAAAGGGAAATTGAAAAAATAATACCTGAAGGTCTCTATGTTTCACGTTCATCCGATGTGTTACCCGAATACAAAGAATATGAACGTGGTATGGCGACCTGGTTAAACGCCTGGATTGGACCGATCATGCAACGGTATTTGTCGCAGCTCAACTCATCAGTAAAAAATGCCCAATTATCGATAATGCAAAGCTCTGGCGGCACTATCGCAGCGGACCAGGCAGGGAAACAAGCAGTCCATTTGTTGTTGTCCGGTCCGGCAGGCGGATTGTCGGGTGCGCAGTATATGGCAGGCTGCTCGGGTTACGATCAATTATTGACCTTTGATATGGGCGGTACCTCGACCGATGTTGCGATGATTAATGGCGAATTACAGTTAACCAGTGAAGGGCGCATTGGCCCTTATCCCGTTGCGGTACCGATGCTTGATTTGCATACCATTGGCGCAGGGGGCGGTTCGATTGCGTTTGTGGATGAAGGCGGTTTACTGCATGTGGGGCCGGAATCAGCCGGAGCGGGGCCGGGGCCTGCTTGTTATGGACGTGGCGGCAACCGGGCAACAGTAACAGACGCTAACCTAATTCTGGGACGATTACAGGAAAAGGCCTTTTTAGGCGGCAAAATGCCGTTAAACTATAAAGCTGCGCAAGCTGCGATAAATGTTCTTTCCAGGAAATTGAATTTAACTACCGAACAAACAGCGCAAGGCATCATACGTGTAGTTAATGAAAACATGGCGCGAGCGTTGCGTGTCATGTCAGTACAGCGGGGTATCGAACCAACACAATTAACCCTGGTTTCTTTCGGCGGAGCCGGGGGTTTGCATGTGTGTGCGTTAGCGCAGGCACTAAAAATTAGTCGGGCGATTATACCGGTGAATGCGGGCGTGTTGTCGGCATTGGGTATGATAGTCGCACCACGCGCACGGTTTGTATCCAGGAGTGTGATGGGGCTTTTGGAGCAATATAATATTGCGCAATTAGAACATTATTTTGATGAATTAGTGTTGCAAGGTAGCGCCGCATTAAAAACCGAGGGTATAAAACAGGAGCAAATAAATGTGCGGAAAAGCGTCGATTTACGTTATCACGGCCAATCCTATTACCTTAATATCAAATGGCCGGAACCACAAATAGCACACTCTACCCTTATTTCCTTTATGGCAATATTATGTGCCGAATTTCATGAAACACACAAACGTCATTATGGCCATTCGTTAGATCAATCAATTGAGTTGGTTAATATAAGAGTAAAAGTCAGTGGTCCACAGACTGAATTACCCAATTTTCCTATAAAAAATGACAAGCGCAAGTTAAACAAACGCCAAAACAAAGAAGTTGTTTCAATTGAAACAAGCAAAGGCTTGGCCATCGTAAATAGAGAAGAGCTGCAACCGCATGATGTAATAAAAGGACCGGCTCTAATAACTGAAGCCGTTTCAACCACCTATCTGGAGAAAGGTTGGCAGTGCGAAGTAGACAACGCAAACAATCTCATCCTGGAATACGACCAGAAATAGTTACTTAAGTTTGTAACTCTAGATTGCAGGTTGCTTATATTTTGGGTGGGGGCAACTCACCCGTCTCCCGAAAACGCCTATAATCAATTAAAATTTGATCATGGTCAAACGCCAGCTTACTTGGCAATTTATCCAAAGAAAAAACCGCCAGATTTTTTGCATCATCCGCTGCCGCAGGTTCACCCGTAGATTCGCCAATGTACACCGCACTAGCAGTATGACCACGGCTATCCCTTGAGGGATCAGAATAACAACCCAGTAATGTTTTCAGTTTTACGTCCAGACAAGTCTCCTCCTTGGCTTCACGAACAGCGGCCTGCTCCAGCGATTCGCCTTCATCGACAAAACCACCTGGTAACGCCCAACCGGGAGGTGGATAGCGCCGTTCGATCAAGACAATTGGCCGATGCGCTTGGTCAGATAGCTCTACGATTATGTCAACAGTGAGTAATGGTGTAATAGGCTTTTTCATTGTTTATTTTATGCTGACATAGCAGATTAATTAGTTTATTAATTTGCTTTCCAATGTTGTTTTTCAATTTTATAAAGCACATGCTCACGCAATGGACTGTTTTCGGGAATTAACGGGTGTTCGAAATTTTCCTGCATATTTATCATGCCCAGGCGTTCCATTACCGCCCGAGATTGCTTGTTAGATACTGAAGTAAAAGAAACTATTTCACTAAAATTAAGTTTATCAAACGCTACCACCATTGCTGCTTTTGCCGCTTCCGTTGCATACCCGTTACCCCAATATTTTTTTGCCAGACGCCAACCGATTTCAACACAAGGCGTTACGGGTAAATCGTACGTTGGTTCATTCAGTCCCACAAAACCAATGAAATTTTTATTATCAGTTTTTTCTACGGCCCAGAAACCCCAGCCTCTCTGAGCTATCGATGATTCAATTTTTTCAGCCATTTCATTACTTTGTTTTTCACTAAGCACATCGGGATAGTATTTCATAACGACTGGATCAGCATTTAGTTTGGCGAATATTGGCAGGTCATCCTTTCTCCACTGCCGCAATTTAAGACGCTTGGTATCAATCTCAATTATTTTAGTCATCGGCAGCTCCCAGAATATTAATCTGGCGTATTATATACTCATCACGATTAAGTCTCTTCTTGACTGGGATATGACATTTCTAAAACGATGCATTCAACATCGGTTTTGAAGGGCCCGTGAATTTCTCCGGGTGGCCTGCTGGCATATTCGCCTGCGTTAAGCCAGCGATCAAATGCAGCATCATATAGCCGTCCTTTAACAATAAATATTTCTTCCGGGTAGGCATGGCTTTTCGCACCAAATGCAAAGGTATCTGCGCCGGGTTTAAATCGAGTTAAGCGAGTATAGTCACCAGAGTTATTGTCAATCGCCAATGTTAGTTGTTCCAACTGACCGTCGCTATCTTCGATTGGCTCCCACGCCCCATTATTTTCAGAAAGCAAAGGGTTCCAGTATTGAATTGTGTTTTTTGCCATTTATTGTCTCACTATTCCCGAATATCTGCTTATGTCGGTTTTTTATAGGGATTTGGAACATTAATTTCCATGAATATATCCGGTTTAGCCAAAGGCTTGAACCCAAATTTAGAATATAAGCCATGCGTATTAAGGGTACCAAGGAGAAATCGCCTGAGTCCGCTAACTTCGGGATATTCCATAATACACGCCATAAGCCATTTACCCAAACCTGCTCCACGGTATTCTTCCAATATAAATACATCCATCAAGTAGGCAAATGTCGCGTGGTCTGTGACGAGCCTGGCAAATCCGATTTGTACAGCGCTATCTTTATAAACGCCAAAGCACAGAGAACCATCAATAGCTTTTTCAACTATATGCCTTGATATATTCTCCGCCCAATAGGATGATTCTAAAAAGCGGTGAATGACGTCTACTTGTAATTTAGCTTTATCTGTTGAAACACGATATTGTTTGTTGCTCCATTCCATAGTTTGGTATTCACTCTAAAAAAAGTAATTAAGCTAAGTTGAGCTGACGTTTATTTGTTATGTTGCATGCAAGAAAAATTTGCTCAAAGATGGGAACGGGGTGATCTTTGAGTTGATGCAGCAGGCTTTTGGTGCTCAGGCCAAGTGCTGCTTGATATTGCCGCGATCGATATCCAGGCCCATGCTCGCTCGCCCAAGCATGGTTTTCATCACTCCGTCCAATTGCTGGAACAAGCGCTTGCGGTGGGTGAAAAAATCTTTGGTGTTAAATTTGCCATGTTTTTTGTAGGTATCGACGTGCAGTTTTCTGATTTGGTTGAACGTGTGTTCAACCTGCGTTTTATGTTGTTTAAAATAATTCATGGCGACGCCATAACCTATGCCACTATGGCTAAATTATAGCAGAAAACCCTGTTGTGGACGTAAATCTACAGCTTTGTTTACCGCAGAAGTATAGGGAAGCACGGGGTATAAAATCTTCTTCATGTTAAGTGCAACAAAATTTTCTACTCCGTGCTTGCCCATATCGACCGTGGTCAAAACCATATTCTCGATAGCCTTGGTCGATTGCTCTGGTCGATATGTCCACTGTGAATTGAATTAGCGACAAAGCACAATGCGATAATGTGTCTGGCCACTTTTTAATCTCGCAATAGCTTTATTTATGTCGTTAAAACTGAATTTTTCGATGACAGGCTTGATATTGTGGAGATTAGCAAATTCAAGCATCTTGGCAATGGTTGCTGGGCTGCCTACTGGAGAACCAGATACTGAGCGTTGACTCATGATGAGTGAAAATACATTGATATCGAGTGGATCCAATGCTGCACCCACAAAGTGCAGACGACCGCGGGGTTTCAGCGTGCTGAGATAGAGATTCCAATCGAGCTTAACGTTAACCGTGGAAATAATAAAATCAAAACGATTTGCTGCCGCCTCGATTTCTTTCTCATCGCGGGAATTCAACGTATGGTGAGCACCCAGACCTAGTAACTCTTTCTTTTTATCTTCGCTGGTAGTAAACGCGGTCACTTCGCAACCCCAGGCATTGAGAAACTGCACAGCCATATGACCCAGGCCACCGATGCCAATAACTGCGACTTTGTCGGTGGGTTTGATATCAAACTGAAGAAGAGGATTAAAAACAGTCACCCCGCCGCAAAATAGAGGGCCAGCAGATTCAAGGTCAATACCATCCGGGATAGGAATCACACTGTTGCTGTCCGCACGCACTTTGTCGGCAAAGCCGCCGTGATGTCCGACGATGGTCGCTTGCGAGTTTTCACACAAATTGTGATCCCCAGTGTTGCAAGGCGAACATGCGTTGCAGTAGCCAGAATGCCAGCCTAAACCCACGACTTGTCCAACTGCCAGGTGGGTAACTTTATCTCCAACTTTGGCAATTTTTCCAACTACTTCGTGTCCGGGAACCACAGGATATTGTGTGAA
>JAADIM010000007.1 GCA_013151345.1 Gammaproteobacteria bacterium | reverse complement strand
CCAGATACTCGACCCGACTCAAGCCCATCATCCGTAAAGCACGTATTGCTAAGGTACAGCTTGTTGCACCATCGGCATCAAAATCAGCAACAATTAAAATCTTTTTATTGCTTTGTAGCGCATCACTCAATATCGCAACAGCTTTATCAATATCTTTTAACGATTCATAAGAATGAAGAAATTTCAACGAACGCTCAAGTTCATCAGCAGTACACAGGTTCCTCGACGCATAAACTTTCGCAATCACGGGATGCAAATCAGCAGGTAAATCGTGTGTTTTTATATCACGCCGAACGATTGAAATTGTCATGGCGCTATTCTATTAAACTTTCGCCATCTAATCTAAAAAATTTACAATACACACATTGAATTATCAAGGAATAGAACATGATCAAATTACAAACAAACATTTAAAACCGGGAGGACTTAATTCCAAGCAAAAGAAATATGGCTTAAAGCTTATGTTCTTATCTAGAAACCATAAGTCTAGAAAACATCAGCCTAGCAAACATGAGTCTACCAAGCGTGAGGCAGCTTTTCCTGGATAGTGATGAATTTGTTTTTAACGGTAATGTACCCACCTTTAGTCAAGTCTTTTAGTATTCGACTGACCATTTCGCGGGAAGCGCCAACCATATTTGCTAAATCCTGTTGCGTTAGCTTTTGTTTAATAACCAGCTTACCTTCATCACTTTCTGCGGCGAGATTAATAAGTGTCCTTGCTACCCGACCGTAAACATCCATTAGCGCCAGACTTTTTACGTTTTCTGTCATGGAACGAAATCGTGTTGATAACTCATCGATAATACGTACGGCGATTTGCGGATTTTTTGTTAAGCAGGAATCAAATTCTTTCTTGGAAATAACCGAAAAGCGGGATTCTTCTAATGTAATCACTGTAGCGCTACGAGGAAAATTGTCAATCGCAGCGAGTTCACCAAAATATTCTCCGGCACCAAGAATATTCAAATCGACTTCTCGACCGTCCTCATCACTTAAATAGACGCGAACCTGACCTGTCAAAATGACGTACAGAGAGTCAGAATAATCACCTTCATGAATAACAATGGTATTTTTTTTATGCGTTCTAATAACTGTATGGTTAAACAGTGCTGCCATATCGTTGTTGGAGAGCCCTTGAAATAAGAGTACGTTCTCTAGAAATCTGGCATCGTTGTCCAGGCCTGATTTCGCCTTTAATCTATTGATCACATCCGTATGTGAATCAGAACTGCCAACGTTAACTAATGGTGGCACAGATATTTTTCCATGACGTGATGTATTTGAATCAACCATAATAACTTCCTCATGAGTTCTGTCACCAAAAACCGGAACGCAAATAGTATACACCACGCCCCCATACAGTTCACTAACATCCCGGTTAACAAAGCAATTTTAAACTAGTTGAAGCAATTAGCCATGTCGCAATGAAATACAATTAAACCAATAAATACATAAGGTTAATGAGTTATTCTAATGTTATTTAATATAACCTAGACCCTCTATTTTGGTTCTACAACGCCCTCTAATATTTTATCAACATGAATTTGTTACATTTTACTTATGACTTTTTGCACAGATCATAAACAGTAAATGTTATTTAACATGATCTAGGTCATCTAATTTCAGTTCTGCAACGCCCTCTAATATTTTATTCAATGTGAATTTGTCACATTTTACTTATGACTTTCTGCACAGATCATAAACGGCATTAGCTTTAACTTTCTATTTAAGCAGCCCACTTTTCTCAACACGGGATATCGACCCCGCGAAGAAGAAATAGGTGGATACAAGTAACTGTTAGTTCAAATCGTCTTGTTGTATGACCTAACCTCTAACACGGTAGAATATAAAATGAGTATACAATCTAATGCAATAAATTCATCTATTGACGAAAGGTATCTTTTACAATTATTCAATAAATACACGAATAACAAACACGTTGAATCTTCATTTGAGCAAAATGACACATGGCCAATTAAGATTTATACATTAGGTCGCTTCAGATTGATTAACAACGGCGAACCACTCACCTTCCCCGGACGCGCTAAACGCAGGCCATTAGAAATGCTAAAAGCACTCATTGCCTTTGGTGGTCGTGATGTCAGTCAGGAGCGTTTAAGTGAAGCCTTATGGCCGGATTCTGAAGGTGATGCTGCTCACCGTTCATTTGACACTACACTTCATCGTTTAAGAAAATTAATAGGAAACGATAAAGCAATTGTATTGCAAGAAGGCAGGTTAAGTCTCAATAGTGATGTATGTTGGGTAGATGCTTGGGCTTTTGAACGCTTGCAAGGCAAAGTAGAGTCCATTTTGGACAACACTACTTTTTTTAATGCTAAAGATGACAAAACAGATGAAAAAACACATTTATCTAACAACCCCTACTCTATTAACTTGGAAGAAGTTGGTCTGTTATGTGATCAAACACTTTCCCTATATCAGGATCACTTTTTAAGTCACAGTACCGAAGAATCCTGGTGCCTAACATATCGCGAGCGCTTACGTAGCAAGTTCATTCGGCTTTTAAGAAAAGCTGGCCGTCATTGGGAAAATAACAGTCAATGGTATAAAGCGGTGGACTGTTATCAACGCGGATTGGAACTTGACAATTTAATTGAAGGTTTTTATCAGGGCCTCATGAATTGTTACCGACAGTTGGATTTAAATGCTGAAGCAATTGTTAATTACAATCGCTGTAAAGAAAATTTATACAAATACCTGAACATCAAACCTTCTAAAACAACCGAGGAGATTTATGATTCATTGTTAAATTAATCAGAAGCTTCTCAAGTTTCCGAGGTTCCCTAAGTTAATGTATATTAGCTGTAAGCTTGCGGTAAGTGAGATCATGTAACGTACTGGCATACGTCACATAATCTCGCTTATTTCCATTATAAGGTTATTTAATAAGGTAATTTACAAGGTAATAAGCTTACTTACTTAAGGCTAATATTAAAAATATGGAAAGCTATATTGTTCGCATATACCGGCAAGAAGATGCGCGCTCTGAAAAAATGGTGGGGGTTGCAATAGAACCAGGGGAAGACAAAGAACATGTCTTTAACAATGTTTTCGAGCTTTATAAATTGCTCACCGCAAAGAAAAACATCGCTGAGAAACCATTTATTTGCAATGATAATGGTACTGCTAAATCTTCAATGTGATAGCAGGTAAAGTCTTTGCATCGTAGGTTGGAGTGACATCAGGAACGCCAACACTTGCACCACAACGAACCTACGCTGTTGGACTTCGTGCCTTAAGTCTTTCTTGGTCTATGCCTAGGTCTATGCCTAGGTCTATGCCTATAGCCCGACCTACAGGCGCTCCCCTGCGCCTTATAAAAATTATTTAGCTTATATTTTATCTAATATCGCTAACTTCACTGCATCCAGCGCAGCATCAACGGTAATAAGTGGTGTTGAACTTTGTTTTATTGCAGTATCGGGGTCTTTTAACCCGTGCCCTGTTAACGTACAAACAATTTTGCTGCCTTCTGGTATTTTGCCACTATTTATGTCGCGCATTAACCCGGCAACGGAAATTGCAGACGCAGGCTCACAAAATATACCTTCCTTTTCTGTAAGCAATTTCTGAGCTGCCAGTATTTCATCATCAGAACACTCGTCAAACCAGCCACCTGATTCTTTTTGTAATTTCCAGGCCATATCCCACGATTGTGGATGACCAATGCGTATTGCCGTTGCAATCGTTTCCGGATCATCGACCATATGCCCTCGCAAAAATGGAGCGGCACCTGATGCTTGGTATCCGACCATTACGGGTCGACTTTTTACTATTCCATCTGAATAGTATTCATCGTATCCCATCCAATGCGCTGAAATATTGCCGGCGTTACCCACCGGTATACAATGATAATCTGGGGCGCAACCCAGTTCTTCGATAATTTCAAATGATGCTGTTTTCTGTCCTTGCAAGCGAAATGGATTAATTGAATTGACTATAGTGACCGGCGCCTCTTTGGAAACCTGTTTGACCAACGCCATACCATCATCAAAGTTACCCTTGATTTGAATGACAATAGCGCCGTGCATAAGCGCTTGCGCTAACTTGCCCATCGCGATTTTACCATCAGGAATGAGCACAAATGCTTTAATACCCGCCCGAGCTGCGTAGGCGGCGGCGGCCGCAGATGTATTCCCGGTTGATGCACAAATAATCGCACTACTTCCATCTTCCACTGCTTTTGTAACCGCCATTGTCATGCCACGGTCCTTAAACGAACCTGTGGGATTCAAACCTTCATATTTGACGTAAATATCTGCTTTGTATTTAAGAAGTTTTGGAATATTGTTTAACTGAATAAGCGGCGTATTACCTTCGCCGATGCTAACAATTTTTGTATCGTCAGTAACAGGTAGCCTGGAACGATATCTTTCAATTAGCCCTGTATATCGTGGTCGAAATGGCATACAACCTCTCCGTCATTCTATGAATTAATCGATGAAATAATCTGTGAATATAGTATTATTTTGATAAATGTTCCACGCGTATACGCATTACCCTGCCTGTTATTGAAGCAAGTGCTTCAATATTTTTTATTGCTTTATTCATATTTTCTTCCAACACACGATGAGTCAGCATAATCACTGTCGCCAGTTGTGTTTCACCCTTGGGTTCCTTTTGTACCAGCGCTTCTATGCTTATATTCAAACTACCCAGAATTCGTGTTACATCTGCAAGTACACCGGGCTTGTCTTCGGCTTGCATTCTTAAATAATAAGCCGTTTCTACTTTCTCCATTGGCAAGATGGGGCGATCAGATAATGAATCTGCCTGAAATGCCAAATGCGGAACACGGTTTTCAGGATCAGATGTTAACGTCCTCACAACATCAATCACGTCTGCCACAACGGCAGAAGCAGTCGGTTCTGCACCCGCTCCTGCGCCATAATAAAGCGTCGGTCCCACAGCGTCACCTTTTACCAAAACAGCATTCATTACACCATCCACATTAGCAATTAATCGCTTACACGGAATGAGTGTAGGGTGTACCCGAAGTTCTATACCTTGATCGGTGTTTCTGGCAAGTCCAAGGTGCTTTATCCGATAACCTAATTGTTCCGCATAATCAACATCTTCTTGGGTAATTTGTGATATACCTTCGGTGTACACTTTCTCAAATTGTAGCGGTATACCAAATGCTATTGCCGCCAAAATTGTTAATTTATGTGCGGCATCAATTCCTTCTACATCAAATGTAGGATCCGCTTCTGCATAACCCAGACTTTGCGCTTCGCTTAACACATCTGCGAAATCACGTCCCTTATCGCGCATTTCTGTCAGAATAAAATTACCGGTACCATTAATGATACCTGCAAGCCATTCAATATGGTTACCTGCCAATCCCTCCCGGATGGCTTTGATAATAGGGATACCACCGGCGACCGCCGCTTCAAATGCCACCATAACGCCCTTTTTCTGTGCTTCAGCAAAAATTTCGTTACCATGTTTTGCTATTAACGCCTTGTTCGCTGTAACAACGTGCTTGCCATTTGCAATCGCCGTCATCACCAAGCTGCGCGCCAAATCTTCTCCACCTATAAGCTCGACAACAACTTTCACCTCAGGATGTTCAACAACATCTTGCGGGTTTGATGTGATTGTAATTCCATCTGTGTCACATAAACGGGCTTTATTAATATCACGTACTGCGGCGATAGCGACTTCAATATCACAACCTGCGCGCCGCGAAATTTCTCTGGCATTTCTGGATAGAACTTTTAATGTTCCTCCGCCCACGGTACCTAGCCCCAATAATCCAACTTTAACTACACTCACATCTTTACCCTCAAATTACTTTTTTCATTAAAACTATTTTTACATATACTATATTTTACATATAAAAAGCGAACGAAGCACAGTATGTAAAGCGCGCATTAATCAAGCTTCGCTGTCTTTTTTAAACATGGCTCGAATATTTCTCACTGCTTGTCTGCTTCGATGTTCATTTTCTATTAATGCAAACCGTACAAAATCATCACCATATTGTCCAAATCCTATCCCCGGTGAAACAGCCACTTTCGCTTCAGAGAGTAATTTTTTGGAAAATTCCAGTGAACCCAAATGCCGATACTGTTCCGGAATAGGCGCCCAAACAAACATGGTGGCCTTTGGTTTCTCTACACGCCAACCCGTAGAATTAAGGCCATCACACAAGACATCCCGACGACTTTGGTAGCGCTGCACAATCTCGGATACACACTCTTGCGGCCCTTCCAATGCAGCAATTGCGGCCACTTGGATAGGTGTAAACATACCGTAATCAAGATAAGACTTGATACGCGCCAACGCTGACACCAATGTTTTGTTACCGCACATAAAACCGATACGCCAACCCGGCATATTATAGCTTTTGGATAAAGAAAAAAACTCAACTGCAACCTCTTTTGCACCCGGTACTTGCAATATTGACGGTGCCTTGTAACCATCGAAAACAATATCTGCATATGCTAAATCGTGTACTACCCAAATTCCCTGTTGTTTTGCAATAGCAATCACTTTCTCAAAAAACTCTAATTCAACACATTGAGTACTCGGGTTGCCCGGAAAATTTAACACTAACATCTTTGGTTTTGGCCATGTGTCATTTATGGCCTTTTCTAATTCACTAAAAAAATCGACACCTGCTACCATTTGTACGTGACGAATATCCGCGCCCGCGATTACAAACCCATAAGGATGGATCGGGTAGGACGGGTTGGGAACCAGCACTGCATCGCCTGGCCCAACCGTGGCTAGCGCCAAATGCGCCAAACCTTCTTTTGAGCCGATTGTGACAATGGCCTCTAATTCCGGATCAAGCTCAACATTGTAACGATTCTTATACCACGTAGTAATAGCCCTGCGTAGACGAGGGATACCGCGCGACATGGAATAACGGTGAGTATCATTTCGCTGAGCAACCTCTACCAACTTTTCTACCACGTGGGGCGGCGCGGGCTGGTCAGGGTTGCCCATACCAAAATCAATAATATCCTCTCCGCGTGAACGTGCTTTAAATTTAAGCTCGTTAACAATATTGAATACATACGGCGGCAGGCGTTTTATCCTGGGAAATTCGTCAATCACTACAGTTCCTTCCTAATTGTGTCATTTTTTGTATAAAATAGTCGTTTAAAATAGCGGCCAATTCTTTAAACAGCCTCTAACCGATGAATCTAACATAATAAAATCTAACAACATGAAAATTTCTGACGATAGCAATACAGACGGCTATTTTATACGGTCTTACGTGCCAGGGCGAATTACAGTTGCCTCTAAGCAATTAAGCGCTGACACCACCGGTGAAACAGCGCTATCCGAATCTAGATTCAAAGAAGAAACACTGGAAAACAGCTTTATTATCAGCGCAAACAGACTTATTAAAGACTGGCCACCGCAAACAATTGACGACTTGACTAACGACCATTCAAAAATGCTGCTATCCCTACAACCGGAAGTGATTATTCTGGGCACAGGTATGTCACTGCGCTTCCCAAACCCCGTATGGTCAGCGAGTTTTCTTGAACACAGTATTGGCTTGGAAGTCATGGATACAGGCGCCGCCTGCCGAACATATGGAATATTGAGTGCAGATGGTAGAAACGTCGTCGCAGCGTTTATCCTAAATTAATCAGTTGGATCGTAGCGAGGGTACCTAAGGTGCTGAAGATAGCGTGTTTTTCCAGTTTTTAAGGCGATCGCGTAGTCATTCTACGGGCGTCTACGGGCGAGTCTTAAAAACTGGAAAAACGCGTTAGATTCAGTGCATTAGGTGCCCACAGTAGATCCAACTGATTTATTTAGGTTTATGCTAGCGTAGAGTATTGAACAAACACATGCCCGGACCCAAAGCTCTACAGATTTGCTGCAGCAAGACGCTGTTCGCAGGAAATTGAGCAATAATTATAACAATGTATTCAAGAAAATAAGATTTTGTTGAGATTACTTAAATAAATTGTCTACAGAATAACCTTCCCGTTCCATAATCTCGCGCAAACGCTTTAGTGCTTCCATTTGTATTTGTCTAACACGCTCACGCGTCACACCAAGCTCGTTTCCGACTTCTTCGAGGGTAGATATATCCCGGCTATTGAGTCCAAAGCGACGTTCCACGACCTCTCTTTGCTTTTCATTTAGTTGATAAAGCCAAGTTTCAATATTAGCCCGGATATCATTATCCTGAAGTAACGTCGCTGGATCTACATTACTCTCGTCAGGAATAGCATCTAATAAGGACTTATCGGTGTCTTTAATGGCAGGCACATCGACAGACGTGACTCTTTCATTCAGGCCAAGCATTCTTTTCACATCTTCGATCGGTTTGTCTAATAAATTAGCAATTTCTTCAGCACTGGGTTCATGATCCAAGGTTTGAGCCAAATGCCGGGCCGCTCGCAAATAGATGTTAATTTCTTTTACGACGTGAATGGGTAAACGAATAGTACGCGTTTGATTCATGATGGCACGTTCAATTGTCTGACGTATCCACCAAGTTGCGTACGTTGAAAAACGAAACCCACGTTCTGGATCAAATTTTTCAACTGCCCGAATTAATCCGAGGTTACCTTCTTCAATCAAATCCAGTAATGCCAGGCCTCGATTTAGGTAACGACGCGCTATTTTCACAACTAAACGCAAATTACATTCGATCATGTGTTTGCGCGCACTATCGTCGCCTTTTTGCGACAACCGTGAATAATATACTTCTTCCTTGGCTGTTAGAAGAGAAGAAAATCCCGATTTCACTAAGATAAAGCCTTGTCGCGTCTAATTCACCTTCCGAAACGTCTCCTGCCGAAAATATTTTTTTGGATTTGGTTAGCTTAATATCTTCTTCAGCAATAGCATCGTCAACAACTGCACCACTAAATGAAGCAGAATTATCTGTTTCATTACTGAATTTGTCATCCTCTAGAAGAACATCAATACTCTCTTCTTCAATTTCAGCTACACCGCCCAACTTATCATCGTCGTCAAGCATATTAACACTCCAACTTTAAAACTTCACTAAAAGTGACTTCAGCCAAAGACAAATAATAATATCGTCATTGCATAATATTACCTTAAATTACTTCTTATGGTCATCTTTATATTACCACTATTAAATTAGCTTCTAAAGTGGCTTCTGTTTCTAACCCGTCTGTAGTGCGCCAGCCCGTGGTAAAAAATTTAGCGGATTCACCGGGACACCTTTTCGTCTAATTTCGAAATGCAACATCACGCGATCAGTACCGGAACTTCCCATAGTCGCAATTTTCTGTCCCAACTTTATTGCATCTCCTTCTCTAACAAGCAATTCGCGATTATGCGCGTAGGCACTTAAGTAAACGCTATCGTGTTTTATAATAATAAGCCGTCCGTAACCAATTAGTCCACTACCACTGTAAACAACCCGTCCCGCTGCCGCAGCTCTAATACTTTGCCCGTTTCGTCCTGAGATTTTAACGCCTCTTTTTCGAATATCGGATGCTACAAAATATTGTACTATGTTTTTCCCAATCGTTGGCCATTTCCACACGATTTTTTTTGTGTGATTCTTATTTATTGTCTTGTTCTTTATACTGTCCTTTACATCGGTGTTCTTTACGTCGTTGTTCTTTTCATTCTTGTTTTTTTTGTTGCTTCCTACATTTTTTCTTAAAGACCCAGATGAATCGTAGTTTAAACCCTTCTCTGAGTTATCTCTACTTTGTTTTATAGACGCATGTTTTACGGATACATCGACAACATTTTTCTTTGATTGCTTTGCGCTATTACTTCTACCAATCCTTTTGGGTGGCACTAACTTTATTATTTCGCCATCATTAATTGAAAACGGTTCATCTATATCATTCCATACCGCTATTTGCTTGTAATCATAACCGTATGCCCAACCAATGGAATACAAGGTGTCACCGGGTTTAACTACATGATAAGTATGATTACCGCATGCGGGTAACAGTAAAATCACACTTACCAATATGATAATGATTAAATAACGTACTAACAACGCGTCTAAATCCTTATACATACTACGATGATTATCTCTACATTCTCTTAGGTAGCTCAATCATAGATAACTCGCGCCCTTAACGTAGGACAAAATACAAGACCGCAGCAACAATCACTAGCCACGCAATCCAATCCATATACTTGTGCAAAGCGCGTTCCAGTTTTTCTCCCCCGATAACAATAATTGCGGTAACTAGATAAAAACGCCCGGCACGTCCGATAAGAGACGCCGCAATAAAGGGAATTAATGACATCGATACAACGCCGGCGGCGATCGTAAATACTTTGTAGGGTATGGGCAAAAAACCTGCAACAAATAACGCCCAAAAACCCCAATCAGTAAACCAGGCTTGCGCCTTTTGGTAATTATTCCACAAACCAAAATCATGCAGTAATGGTTCTACTATATGAAATGCCGACATACCAATAAAATAGCCCAATACACCACCGGCCACAGAGGTAATCGTAGCGATCGCAGCAAATCGCCAGGCAGCGCTGCGCTTGGCGATGACCATAGGCGCCAGAAGAACATCAACAGGTATCGGAAAAAAAGAAGCCTCCATAAAACTCAATCCAGCCAAATACCATTGCGCATGTTTGTGCGCTGCCCACTTAATAGTTTTCTCATAGAGAAAGGAAAACAACCGCATTACAGCTTCCCTGCCTGTAATGAAACAAAACGCACACGGTCCAATATTTTTTCTTCAACACCACCTGCGGTACGTGTCACGAGTAATAATTGCTGCTCATCACGATCACCTACTGGAATAACAAGTCTACCACCCATTTTTAATTGATCCATTAACGCTTGTGGAATTTCTTTTGGTGATGCGGTTACCAGTATTCCATCATAAGGCGCATGTTCAGGCCAACCCCAGCTACCATCGCTATGTTGATGTTTTATATTGTGCAGCCCCAAATCATAGAATCGATTCCGCGCCTGTAGCACTAAAGCCCGAATTCGCTCAGTTGTATAAACTTGTTCGACCAAACGTGCCAAAATTGCAGCCTGATAACCGGATCCCGTACCGACTTCCAGTATTTTTTTTGGCAAATTATTGTCATCTGTTCCCAGCAGTGCTTCTGTCATACGCGCAACTATATAGGGTTGTGATATCGTTTGACTGTGGCCTATCGGTAACGCGGTATCTTCATAAGCACGACTTGCAAGCGCTTCATCGACGAAGATATGTCGTGGCGTGTTTCTTATCGCTTCAAGTACAGTTTGATTTTTTATGCCCTCGTCCGCCAATCGACTAACGAGCCGCTCACGAGTACGCATAGACGTCATACCTATACCGCGATGATCTGCTCTTTTCATTTATTGATACCCTTTAACCAACTGGACACATCATCCAACGCAGCATATTGCGTTAAATCTACGTGAATGGGCGTAATTGAAGCTATATTATTTTTTATTGCAAAAAAGTCCGTGCCAGGACCAGCATCCTGTTCAGCGCCAGGTGGCCCTACCCAATAAATAGGCACACCTCGTGGATTTGTGTCTTTTATCATCGATTCAGATTTATGTCGATGTCCCAGTCGGGTTGCTTCTAAACCGTTAAGTTTTTCCCAAGGGACGTCAGGCACATTGATGTTTAATATCGTATCTGCTGGAAGCGGATCATGTAACAGGCGCTGTACAATCAATTTCGCTACTCTGGCTGCGGTCTCGTAATTTTTAGCATTGGGACCGACTAAAGAAACGGCTATGGCAGGTAAACCCAAAAATCGGCCCTCCATTGCAGCGGCAACGGTACCAGAATACAACACATCGTCCCCCAAATTTGCACCGGCATTGATACCTGAAACAACCATATCAGGTTCCTCTTCTAATAAACCGGTAATAGCCAAATGGACACAATCGGTCGGTGTACCATCTACAAAAATATAGCCGTTATCTGCTTTGGTTGCTCGAATTGGATTGTCTAAGGTGAGCGAGTTACTCGCACCACTGCGGTTTCTGTCTGGTGCAACAACACAAATTTCAGCAACATCAGCCAATATATTTGCAATACATTCAATCCCTTTCGCTTGGTATCCATCGTCATTGCTGATCAATATCTTCATAGATATCCTTTGATAAATTGTTACGAATCTTGTGTGGACTTACACAAATCAGTTACTATGTACAACTTATGTACAGACGTTATACTGCGCATATGATAGATACTTATGCCTCATTTTGCTAATGGTAACGACTATTGAAAACTGACAGCCCCAATTCAAATGACTTCTCATATGACTTCGAGTAAAGATAAGTTAACCGATGATGATATTAACCTTTTTCGTAACGCGGCAAAAGGCACTACCCCGCTACGCCAGAATAAAAAAGGCAAAAAGAAAGTAGACATCGCCACTATCACGCCGACGCTGAATAGAAAAAAGATATCTCCTCAAACTGAGGAAAACTCCGGTTTTTCTCATCTGGATGAAATTAACATTGACGCGACGAGCTCAGACGAGGTTACCGCAGCCGATATATTGATATTTTCCCGCCCCGGACCACAAAATAAAATATTGCGGAAATTACGCCGAGGGCAAATACCCATAGAAGCTGCCCTGGACCTTCACGGCATGCGTGTCACCGACGCATATTCAGAAATCATGGGGTTTATCAATCACAGTCTGTCATCAAGCTATCGTTGTATAAAAATAATTCACGGTAAAGGCCGTGGCGCAAAGGCAGAAATGCCTATATTAAAAAACAAAGTGAACAATTGGCTAAAACAAATCCCACAAGTCATGGCATTTTGCTCCGCGCAACCAAATGACGGCGGAATTGGCGCGGTTTATGTGTTGCTGAAAAAAGTTTAATTGAAATGCACGCTACATCTGATTATATTGACATAGCTCTCTGAGAACAGTCGTTGCATACCCGCCCGCCGGCAATGTAAATTGCAACTGCAAATTATCATTTTCTACAAAACCCCATGCTAACTCTGACACCGGCAATCGTAGCGAGCGTCTGTCATATATCAATCCAGCGCGCTCAAGTCCTTCGCACCAATGCTTATAGCCTGACATAATTGAATTTTCCAATTCAAAAAAGGGGGCGTTATAATCAAATTTTTTCTGCTCTTTTTTTAGTTTACCCCACAACGGTCCGCTTGGATGAACATCACCACATTCAATTCGTTCATTAATAGAATCATCCCCCTCTTCATATTGGAAATAACTATGGGTTCCATCAAGCACGAGTAACTCACCCGCTATTGCCTTATCCCAGTTTTCTTGAGTAACACGATGAGATAAGACACTATTAAATAACATGGATCGAATAGCCGACAAATAGAGGCTGCGCTTGTGACGACTCTTTACCTTTATAACACCTCGCATCATTTTTTCAGCTTGTGTAATATTCGAGAAGTTCCGCCCAAATCGTTGCTCACCGAAATAATTGGGTACACCGCTGGTTTGAACTCGCTGCAAACGTTGTCTAATATCATCCAGGTCGCCCTCTAAATTGCGCAATAATAATTTAAAACGATTCGCTTGGTGAGTACCTCTTTTAAGTTTTCTTTTGTGCCTGCTAACAGTCAAAAAACGAATGCTTTGATTCTCTATTGACGAAGAGTCCGCTGAAGAACAGCTCATTGAAGAACCGTCCAATAATAACCAATCAGGTTCAATTTTGCCGGTCAAATTCACACTGAACCATTGGCTAGTCACGGCATGACGGTCTTTGAGGCCAGAATAGCCAACATCGACGTTTTTAACGTCAGCAAACCGGCAGAGTGTATCTACAATATCCTGGGTGTTGAGATTACGTTTTTGTATATGTAATAAAACATGATCTCCTTCACCATCAGGATCAAAACCTAAAATCTCGTCGACACAAAAATCTTCTGGCGATTGCTTAATTGCGGCGGTACAAACAGGAGGAACAGACACATAGGCCAAAGGAATCATATTTTTATTTCACGTCTCAGTGGAAAAATAGGGAGAGAGCAATAGAAAATGCTATGGTCAGTGGATAGAGCAATTTATTCTTTCAACTTACTCTATCAACAACACAACTGCATGAGCAGAGATACCCTCACCACGACCCTCGAAACCCATGCCTTCTGTCGTGGTTGCTTTTATATTGATTCGTTGTGAGTCAATACCAAGATCATCAGCAATATTTATTTTCATTTCTTCAATATAGCCGGACAATTTTGGCCTTTGCGCGATCACTGTGACATCAACATTAGACACTGAGAATGACCTGGCCTCTAATTTATCAATCACATCACGTAATAATATGCGGCTATCGATGTTTTTAAATTCTACATCGCTATCCGGGAAGTGTTTTCCGATATCGCCCAGGGCCGCAGCACCGATTAACGCATCACATAAGGCATGCACAAGCACATCACCATCTGAATGTGCAGCAAGACCCTGTTCATAGGGAATAGTAACACCCCCTAAAATCAAAGGCCGACCTTCTTCAAACCGATGAGCATCAAATCCGTGCCCTATTCTCATATCCCTTCTGCCTGTTTTTTTAAGTAATATTCCGCCAATGATAAATCTTCATAATGTGTAACTTTGATATTATCCCGACAACCCGCAACCAATTGCGGCACTAAATTGTTAAATTCAACAGCGCAGGCTTCGTCGGTAACAGATTCTCCACTTTCCAGCACATTTAACAACGCTGATTTAAGTATGCCCAATCGAAACATCTGAGGTGTTAGCGCATGCCAAAGGTTTGTACGTTCAACCGTTTCAATAATATCATTATTGTTATTACTGCGTTTCATTGTATCACACACCGCACAGGCAAGAATGCCACCGACGGGGTGATCAATCAACTGGCCTATTAAATTATCAATATCAGATAAACGAACACAAGGACGTGCCGCATCATGTACCAATACCCAGTCATCCGGTGAAATCTGCCCTTCCAACTTAATTAGGCCATTTAGCACGGAATGAAAACGTTCTTTTCCGCCTTCGACAACAAACAACGGCTTGTCAAAAGAAAGCGATAACGTCTGCCACCAAGAATCTTGTTGGGAAATAGCCACAACAACACCTTCAATCAATGGATGTTTGAATAATCTGGATAAGGTATGCTCTATAATAGTTTTGTCGTTGAGTTTCGCGTACTGCTTGGGCGTTTCCAGGCCCATCCGTGAACCGATGCCTGCTGCGGGCACCACTGACCATATTCTAGTTTTAGCTGATGCAGTTCTCGTAGACCTGGTACTTGCGGACTTTGTACTTGCAGACATGGCTTCAACTGACTTTGCTATCTCAGGGTCTACGGCCACTTACAAACCTGAACCTATGTTTACGTTTAATGGTCACTACTTGATAACCTGGTAAAACGTTTCCCCTTCTTTAATCATACCCAGTTCTAAACGCGCATGCTCTTCGATTGCATTCATACCTTTCTTCAAATCAGTTACTTCGGCATCGAGTACCTGATTACGCTTCCTCAATATAGTGTTTTCTGCATTCTGCAGGTCGATTTTTTTCCCGAGATGCCAGGCATCAACAAAACTGCCATCACCTGCCCACAATTTATATTGCAGCGAGAATAACAATACGATTAGCATCGCAATTATCAGTTTCATTTTGATTGACTCATCTCGAACCTATTACCTCGAAGCTATTATCTCGAAGCTATCATCTATTATAAACTCTATTTATTTAAAGAGAGTTATTCATCTATATAATAGATTTATTACGATAATTGCGTAAACGCGCCGGGTCCTGCATAACGTGCATTACCCGCCAATTCCTGTTCTATACGCAACAATTGATTGTATTTCGCTACCCGATCAGTACGAGACAATGAGCCCGTTTTGATTTGTCCTGCACTGGTCGCAACAGCAATGTCTGCAATCGTTGTATCTTCTGTCTCTCCAGATCGATGCGATATTACAGCCGTATAACCCGCGTCTTTCGCCATGTTAATCGCCGCCATAGTTTCTGTTAACGTACCAATTTGATTCACTTTTATAAGTATAGAATTAGCAATGCCTTTATCAATGCCTTGTTTCAATATTTTTGTGTTTGTCACAAACAAGTCGTCCCCAACTAATTGCACACTTTCACCCAGTCTTTCCGATAAAAGCGCCCAACCTCCCCAATCACCTTCATCCATACCATCTTCGATACTGATAATGGGATATTTATCCACCCAGGCAGCCAGGTAATCAACAAATCCAGCGGCATCCATTTGCTTGTTTTCCGATGCGAGTACATATTTTCCGTCTTTATAGAACTCAGAACTCGCCACATCGATCGCAAGGTAGATATCTTTCCCCACTTGATAACCGGCGCTTTTTATCGCCGCCAAAATCACTTCAATGGCTTCTTCATTAGAAGATAAATCAGGCGCGAAGCCCCCCTCATCACCCACTGCAGTATTTAGACCTTTATCCGACAACACCTGCTTTAATGCATGAAAAATTTCACATCCATAACGTATCGCTTCTGACAAACTCGGCGCACCCACAGGCACGATCATAAATTCCTGAATATCTACGTTGTTATCCGCATGTGAACCACCATTAATGATATTCATCATTGGAACAGGCAACAGCCATTGGCCATCATTGTTTAAATACTTATAAAGCGATTGACCTGTTTCTATTGCAGCCGCTCTGGCCACCGCCAGTGATACGGCAAGCGTTGCATTCGCACCCAGCCGCGCTTTGTTAGGCGTACCATCCAGTTCAATCATTTTATTATCAATTTGTACTTGCTGTGTCACATCCTGGCCAAGCAGGGCTGAGCGGATTTCCGTATTCACGTTTTCAACGGCCTTAAGTACACCTTTACCGCTGTATCGTTTTTTATCAGAATCACGTAACTCGATCGCCTCACGCGAACCCGTTGACGCACCAGACGGAACAGATGCGCGCCCAAGCACACCTGATTCGAGAATGACATCGGCTTCTACTGTAGGATTACCCCGTGAATCAATTACTTCACGCGCGCATATATCTTTGATATTCGAACTCATTGTTAAATTATTGCTCCATTATTCTAAAAAAGTTCTAAAAATATTCTGACACAACTATTTTAAGACTGACAATTAAAACAAAATTATTAATATCTACTGAAAATAATACAAACCCACTTCATGAGATCGATCAAATCAAAACCGATTAACTTCGGTCTCATAGCAGTAATTTATATGTTAATAGCCTGAACCTTCTCTGAAGAAGAGTTATCCGCAGAAGAAGAGGTATGACGACGAGCAGCTTGAATAAACCCTGTAAATAAAGGATGACCATCTCGAGGAGTAGAGGTAAATTCAGGATGAAACTGGCAACCAATAAACCAAGGGTGCTCGGGTAATTCTATAATTTCCACTAGTTTCCCGTCTATCGATCTACCGGCAATAGTTAAGCCAGCGTCTTCCAGCTTTTTCAAATAATTATTATTAAATTCATATCGGTGGCGATGTCGTTCTTTTACAATATCTTTTCCATACAGCTTACGCACCCTGGAATTAGGCACCATTTTGCAATCCTGGCCACCCAATCGCATGGTGCCACCCAAATCCGAATCTTTATCACGTTTTTCAATATCACCTTTAACTGTTTTCCATTCAGTAATCAATGCAATAACCGGATCAGGTGTTTTAAGATCAAACTCGGTACTGTGTGCATTTACCAGTCCCGCTACATTTCGCGCATACTCAATCACCGCAACCTGCATACCCAGGCAAATGCCCAAATAAGGTATCTGGCTTTCCCTTGCATAACGCGCGGACAATATCTTTCCTTCTATACCACGCTCTCCAAACCCACCGGGAACAAGAATGGCATCCACGTTTTTAAGACAATCTAGTCCATTGGTTTCGATATCCTCTGCATCAATATACTCAACATTTACTTTGGTCTGCGTATGGATACCGGCGTGAATCAAGGCTTCAGTTAGCGACTTATAGGAATCGGCCAAACCGACGTATTTACCAACCAACGCCACCGTAATGGCGGCAGTAGGATCGGCCAACGCACTTTTAACGGCCTCCCACTCGGATAAATCTGCCTTGGGTGCGTTAATTCCCAATTTCTCGACGACGATGTCATCCAGGTTTTGTTGATGCAATATCAACGGAATCGTATAAATGCTCTCCACATCAACAGCAGAAATTACCGCGCGGTTTTCTACATTAGTAAACAAACCAATTTTGCGACGCTCATCTTCAGGAAGAGGACGATCGGCACGACATAATAAAATATCAGGTTGAATACCGATTGATCTTAATTCTTTTACGGAATGTTGGGTTGGTTTTGTCTTGAGTTCGCCAGAAGCAGCAATATAAGGTATCAGCGTCAAATGCATAAATAATGTCTGCCCGGATAATTCCATCGCCATTTGACGTATCGCTTCCAAAAAGGGTAACGATTCAATATCACCCACAGTGCCGCCAATTTCCACCATCGCGACATCAACATCACCCGCACCTTCCTTGATGCTGCGAATTATTTCATCGGTAATATGAGGAATAACCTGCACAGTCGCACCCAGGTAATCGCCACGGCGCTCCCTGGCAATCACACTTTCGTATATGCGCCCTGTAGTGAAATTATTCCGTTGCTTCATCGTCGTGCGAACGAACCGCTCATAATGCCCAAGATCGAGATCCGTCTCTGCTCCATCTTCTGTTACGAAAACTTCACCATGCTGAAAAGGACTCATCGTCCCAGGATCAACATTAATGTAGGGGTCTAACTTTAAGAGGGTTACCTTTAATCCACGCGCTTCGAGTATGGCGGCGAGAGAAGCGGCAGCAATCCCTTTTCCAAGAGAAGATACAACACCACCAGTAATAAATATGTATTTGGTCATTTTCTTCAGGCGAACTCACCTCGAAACACAGGTGGGGATAATAAGAAGGGAGAAGAATAGCAGAAACTCAGGATTTCCTCAATGGGAAATGCAAAAAATGTATAAATTGAGGGGGCTTATACTGAAAATAATAATACTAAAATTAGAAACTACTTCGCTAACGCGGCTTCCACAACAATATCATCTTCGGTATTAAACTCGAGATCCGGTCCGGCAGAACGCAATATAAAACCTGAATCTGTCGCCTCATAATCTAGTTCGTTATCCCATTTATCTACAAATTCTTGGGGTAATATTTTAATTTCCTCCTGCAACTCATCAATGGTAGCAGGTAACGTTTCTAATTTTCCACCCATTTTTAGTATTGAGAGCTTAAAGACTATTATGTTTTTTAGCGTCACCACTTGCATAGCCGCCTCACTATCAGATGATTTTTGTATTTGTAACAGCTCTTTTTGATAATTTTGTTTAATTTTTTCAACTTCCGGCTTCACAAAAACACTATAAAAAATAACTGAAATAAGCAATGACAAGCCAATAGTGATACCAATGACGATAGGTACGGGAAGAACATCACCCTTGGCCGCAATGGCCTGTTTGCGTTCCATGCCACTCATATTAATCTTTGCAATAGAATTTTTCGCGAAACGGAAATAGAGGTAGTTCCCAGCAAGACCAAAACCAATATGAAATGCCAATATTAGAACACTCGGTATCACGATATTTAAAATACAAAAAACACCCGCCCAAACATACATTTTACGATGTATCATCCAGGGAACAGGAATTAAAAATGAAGGCCAATGCCATTGCCGCACATATTTATCATCGTTATCGTGAATTTCGGCAAATTTCAATCTGTAGTTATCGTCAAACTTTTCACCAACAAACAGTGCAATTTCTCCCATATCATCAATTTCTTCTGATTGCTCTTGTTCTTCGGTTATAACCTGAGTTTGCCGAACCTGGCTGGCTAGATATTTTTCTATAAAAACACCACATTTTAAGCACTGCTTGGTTTGTGTCTGTTTAGTGTTACATTTAGGACAAACAATCAGCCCTGGCTCAGCACCGATTACATTTGTTAGTTCTACTTTTGTCTTGTTTTCCTCTTCTGGTGTTGCCACTGTAGCGCTATCAACCGAGTCAAGGCTTAATGACAACCCATTCTGCGCAGCCGCCTGGGTAACGGTCGCCGCTGTTTGTAACGAAGCTCCTTGTAACGAAGCCTCTTGTAACGAAAAGTTGTTTTCCGGCGTAACTTGCGTACCGTTATCGATGGGTTCCAGACTTAAAGTGGTGCCGCTTAATAAGTCAGAAGCAGATACTTCTTCTATTGGTTTCAGGGCAGGTTCGAGAGATTCAGACTGGATTTGCGTCTGAGGCGCCAACGAAAGCGTCTTAGTAGATACAGGATCAGGTAACCGTTTTTGTTTTGAATCAAGTGTCAGTTCTTGTGCCGGCTCGATGCTGCATTTCACCCCGACTTTTTCAAGACGGGCACGATATTTTATTGCTGTATCATGACTCATTTCTTTTTTTAGTTTTGTCGGTTTCCCTGCAACCAACCCAGCGGCCTTGTCTGTTGAGCATTTAAATAATGACGCCAAATTCTGTACCACAGTGTCCGAGTCCCGGTCTTCTGCGAGTTCGCCACTCACCACCACCTTATAAAGCGCTTGTGCCATCGTTTTACTCTATAGTATTTATATAAATATCAGTAGCTTACAAATTATTTTTAATTATTATTTCAGTATATTTATCGTCCAATAGTTCAGCATCTTTAGTAAGGATAAGGGCAAAAACTCGCCCTCCATCGGCAAATCACCACGATAATTCTAGTAGTATAGTAGTAGCGTTATTTACGCTTTTCGTAATCCACAATCTCTTTGAAACCCGCCAACGCAGCCTGAGCATCCGCACTTGATGTCTGGTATTCGCTATAACAAACCCGATTAAACAAAGTTGTAATTTCGCTGATATATTTGTCTAACGGTTTATAACTCGTCACCAGCATCTGCTCATATTCCTGAGTGGTCCAGCCATGTTTTTTTGCAAGCCCCTTCCGAGCAAAATAATTTTCGAACTCTTCATAACAAAGTTTCATAAAATTGTCAGGATTACCTTTGACATTTGTTTTCAAACGAAGCAACGCGAGATGGGTAAATAACGGATGTTTTATCAAGCGAAAACCATAAATCGCCAACACAGTTAACAAGACAACTAATGACAACAAAAGACTATTTTGCAACACCAGGTTCCAGGCCACGGTTGAGATTGACTTTATTCCTTCCCATAACAGATCAAACAATTCACCGAGCTGATTAAACAAGGCCAATAAAGATGCCAACGAAAGAGTATCTAAGCTATCCGGATCACTTATTTCGGCACCACGAGTCAAATTTTCCAGGTACTTTTGCAACGCTTCCGCTGTGGTACTCGGTGGTGATTCTTGCGGTAAATTATAAAACGCGGTCGGTTCAAACAAAACCCAACCATAATCAGAAATATAGGCTTCCACCCACGCATGTGCATCCAGGCCACGCACTTCGTAGTACCCGGTAATTGGATTCATATTCGTCGCAGAAAAACCGGTTGCAAGTCGTGCTGGTATACCAAGGGATCGCAACATCATCACCATTGATGTGGCAAATAATTCACAATGGCCACGTCGCGTTTCAAATAAAAATGTATCAATCGACAACCTGTTATCTGGCGACAACACCGTATCGAACGTATATTCAAATTCATTGCGCAAATAACGTTCTATTGCCATTGCTCTACTCAGATCATCGGAAGCGGTGCGACTAACATCCTTTGATAATTTATCTATTTTTGTAGAAAGATTATCTGGGATTTGCAAATAGTGATTTTTTTCAATTGGTATTTTAGAGCCCGTTATTAATCTGCCCTGAATAACAGGCATATAGGACTTAACAGAATATACTGTACCTTTTCGCATGACGCTTGGCGCATATAACGCACCATATCGATCCTGCGCAATCACTGATCCTGGAAAGTTCAGATTTTTTATCTCTTCAGCAGCAAAAATTGTACTAACAATATTTTCTTTCAGCGTAATAGTCTGTAATTCTAACTCATCGCTTTGATCACCGAATTGTATTTCGCCAAACTTCAGTTTTAACTTCCTTGTTTCAGTCAAACTCTTGCTCCATTTATTATTTTCAAATGTATCAAATACCGCGCCGCGCAAATACATCGGGCGAGACGCATCTACATAAAGCAATAAATCATTCCTAAGCTGACCTTCCCCTGCATTGCCAATATCAAAAGATTGCTCAAATCCTCGATAAGAAAAATCATCAGACTGCCCTTTCTCCTGCCCTGCCCCAGCACCACTTCCATTAGTGCTTTCTTGCGATGCCTGTTTCCCCCCAAAGCCTTGCCCGGCCACGCCTGAAGAACTATCATCACTATTATTAGCTCTCACTGCATCGTCTACTGCCCTTTCACTAAACTCACTATCTAGAGACTTACTATTTTTTGCTTGCTTTTCCCATTCGTCATTTTCATAATACATCCCCCCTGCGGCCGCAAAAGCACCATAATTGAGCGCAGCGGGTCGTGGCACAAAGAGATATAACAGAGCTGCTAGTCCGATTATGGCCACAGATAAAACAGCGACGCTATGAAAGAAATTCAGTGATTTTTTTTCTATTTTAGAGCCATAATCTTCAGCTTCAGTTGCACGTTTATCCAGGTGAGTAGCAACCAGCGCAAATGTCCCCGCAAGTACATACATGATCATATAAAAAAGAAATCCGCTACTCTTAGCGTTTGCGGCAGCATACATCAAAAGGAAAAATGAAAGGCCAAAACCGAAATAAAGATCACGTCGTGTTGATAAAGTAAAATTCTTCGCCGCTTGCATCCACATTAATAACAACGAAAGCGCTACGATTAATTCCTGGGTCGAAATTGAAATTACAAATATAATTAAACCAAAAATCAAGACACCATTCATAATATTAGCATAACGTGGGTTTTTCGCTATTGCGTTTTGATAGCCACACACTAAACCCACACCATACAAACAGGACCAAAATAGAAAACTGGTGATAATATTTAATATTGAATCACTTAAACTGGCTACAGCGAGTACCGCCGATAACAACAATACAAACATACTGATATATATCGGCGGGAAAAGAATAGGTTTCATGATAGTGAAAATACTTTTTCTAAATCATCACCATTGTAAACAGTGTATATAGGCGTGCTATCATTATTCCATGCTGCACCACCCCTTTTTAACTGAACTGGGCATAAGAAGCTGTCTGTATCTAACTTCACCCAAACAGGTTTAATATGAAAATTACCAAATGTAGATAAATCACCTTGCCCTTTACTTTTTGGAGCAGGCACATCAAATAATACAAATACGCCACTTTCATGCACATGAGATAGCGCATTTTCAATCGCCTGCCGGTAAGGTACATCACCGTCGGCCTGCACCCGGGCCAGTGCTTCCAGAATAGTCTGATAATGTAATTCACCAGAAGATACCGAAACATGGACACACGCCTTACCATAACCCAGCAAACGTACGTGGTGCCCTTGGTCTAATGCGTGTCGCGCAATCGATGCCGCAATTTTAACTGAATATTCCAGTGTCGAATGCTTGCCTTCACCGTGATCCGCTTCCTTATGTAAATCCAGCAATAACGTCACCTCAGTTGCGGTAATATATTCATATTCCTTTACAATAAGTTCATTATGACGCGCTGACGATGGCCAGTGTATATGGCGCGGACTATCGCCATGTCGATATTCCCTGACACCAAAAAACACATCACTTCCGCCTGCCAACGCCACCGCGTTTACGCCCACCTGTGGCATATAATCACCGCTGATATAAGGAAAAAACTCAATTAAAAATGCACGAGGATAAACTAACGTTGTAGTCGTCGAGTCATTTAAGGTGCGTTGAACATGATTAACACCCATAGGAAAATCTGACTTCAACGTAATAGGCCCCAATGTGTGCAAACCCCGCCGGTCACAGGTGTATTTTAGATTAGAACTAAATTGTTTTTTTAATAGAGGAATAAAGGCCATATGATTTTGTTCATTTTCCGCAGCGCCCGGAAAATGATCCCATATCTCGATCATATAACGACTTAGCTTGTTCTGATTAATGACATCCACACTAACAAAAAATTCATCACCTTCATATAATTTTTCTGGTGCAGTCTGTTTTGCATTTACACCACGCAACATAAAGTAAGGTGCTATAAATGAGATAACAGTAATCGCCACTAACATCGCCAGCATGCCATAAAGTAGCGTAATGCCGCGGTTCCAGGCAATTAAAAAAACAATAGCTGTTAAAGCGATAAACGAATTGCGTAATGTGATGTAACGTTCCATTTCATGCTGCAGCGAGCGGAACACTCACTTGCTCAAGAATGGACTTAAGAATATTCTCTGCCGATTTACCCGTAACCTGGGATTGTGACTTCAACTTAACTCGATGAGCTAAAACCGGCACGACGACTTTTTTAATGAACTGTGGGTCAACATAGTTCTGACCAGAAATCATTGCCATAGCTTGCGCTGCTTTCATTAACGCAATAGCGCCACGAGGACTCGCCCCCAATGAAAGATCGGCGTGATCTCGCGTTGATTTAACAATTTCAGCAATATATCGGTGCACACTTGGCTCAACGTGAATATTAGCTACCGCTTTTTGTAACTGGGTAATACTATCCGCTAACATCACAGGCTTCAGATCCTCGATCGGATGATGGTCTACCTGCATCTGCATAATTTTTACTTCGTCGTCCAACGAAGGATACCCCATACTGATGCGCATAAAAAAACGATCTAACTGCGCTTCCGGCAATGGAAAAGTCCCGTGGTATTCAATCGGGTTTTGCGTCGCGATAACCATAAAGATATCAGGTAGCGGATAGGTTTTACCGTCCACAGTTACTTGAAACTCGCCCATACTTTCCAGCAAACTGGATTGCGTACGCGGCGTCGTTCTATTGATTTCATCCGCTAAAAAAATACTTGTGAAAACCGGCCCTTTAATAAATTCAAACACACTGGATTTCTGATTATAAATTGAGACACCGGTGATATCAGATGGAAGTAAATCCGGTGTACATTGAACGCGTTTAAAATCAATATTTAGCGATTTCGCCAACGCACGTGCCAACATCGTTTTACCCAACCCGGGGGCGTCTTCAATTAAAAGATGACCTCGACACAGAAGTGTAACTAACGCCAAAATGACGGATTCTTTTTTTCCAACAATGACATTGGCGATGTTTTTATATAACTTGGCTAAATTTTCCTGTTGATCTGTCATTTTCGCGCTAACACTCTATTTGAGAGGCTAATAATATCCATTAAACCAACTATTTAGATCAAGAAAAACAACACGGACCTAATTATCATCGGTTAATTCAGGGAATAATTGAATTTGAGGGCTTGCTTCTGTAGGAGGTATTCGTGTTCATTAATTTACTCAATTAATTTCGTAGGCATGACTAGCCATAAATCAGCCTAAATTTTTGACTATGCGCAATAAAATATGCACACGTCCTGTACCACGACACATCGTGTGATACTACAACAGCTTTATTTTTCGTTGTATTAAACGCAATGTAACTTTATTTATACAAATTTTTAAAAATTTTTCATAATTTTATATATTAGGTTAGACGACTAACTCTCATTTCACATATATCTAAACTTCTGAATTATATAATTGTACTTTCTCTACATTGATGAAATATTAATATTATGTGATTAACTTCGCATTAGTCACGGCAGCGATTCTTATGGTACGATTTCGTGTCTTCAATTATTCTAATTTCAAATTATGAATTAATGACACACACATAAATTGGCGTAGTAATATTGAGTAGCAAATAGGAGTTTAGGGGACTCGGTACGTCTACTGATAACTTTAATGGATAAATCATACAATAGAGGGTGGAAAATGAATATAAAAAACTTAAACATTTCATTTGTTGTTCCGATAGCAAGCCTAGTCTTGTTAAGTTCAAATGTAACTGCCAGCGATTACGGCCAGTTACCTCCTCCATCCGTAGACAGTAATTTTCATGATAATGGCAGTCCGGCAGAAGCCAAAGTTGCATTGGGGAAATTTCTGTTTTTTGACAAAGTTCTCAGTGGTAATCGAAATATTTCCTGCGCAACATGCCATCATGGCCTGACTGATACCGGTGATGGTTTGTCTTTACCGATAGGTGAAGGTGGGCGTGGCACGGGTATAATTCGGGACACGGGGCTTGGAACTAACGCAGTGCATGAACGTGTTCCACGTAATGCACCACCGATATTTGCACTTGGCGCAATTGAAATAGATACGCTTTTTCATGATGGACGCGTCCAGGTTGATGCAACACAACCAAGCGGTTTCAGTACCCCTGCAGGCGAAGACTTACCTTTAATTCTTGAAAATGTTATGGCTGCACAAGCCATGTTCCCGGTGACATCAACAACTGAGATGGCTGGTCAAGCGGGCGAAAACCCGGTTGCAGATGCAGCGGTCGCAGGTAATCTTGCCGGTGCTGGCGGGGTCTGGGCACAACTCGCTGATCGCTTACGAGGCATACCGGAATATGTTTCAATGTTTAATGAAGCATTTGGCATCACAGCTGACCAAATTACTTATGCTCATGCGGCCAATGCAATGTCGACATTTGAACGTGCTGCCTGGCGTGCTGATAACAGTCCTTTTGATCGCCTGCTAAGAGGCGATAAATATGCCATGAGCAAATCGGCAAAAAAAGGCATGAAACTGTTTTATGATAAGGCCGGATGTTCAGATTGCCACAGCGGTACTTACCAGACTGATATGGACTTTCACGCCATCGCGATGCCACAGATCGGTCAGGGTAAAGGGCATGGACCAAGCGGATATGAAGATATGGGTCGCGCTACGGTAACAGGTGATATCAATCAAAACTACAAGTTCCGTACCCCTCCGTTAAGGAATGTTGCCTTGACCGGGCCTTGGGGTCATGATGGTGCATTTGATACACTTGAAGGCGTCGTGCGCCATCATCTTGATCCGGAAAAATCACTGGACAACTATGATTGCAGTACAGAGCCTCGATTACCTTCGCGAGCAGACCTCGACGCGATAGATTGCTATGTTATGAATGATCCAGCATTGGTAATGAATATCAAGAATGCTAACGAACTCGGCAAAACCAATCTCAGTGAAAAGGAAATTGCATACCTAATGGATTTTCTGCATGCACTGACAGATCCAAACAGCGTCGATATTCGAAACGATGTGCCTAGAACAGTGCCAAGTGGCTTACCACTTACCGATTAAAAGCTCTAACGACTAAGAGTTGGTGACAACGTTTAGACTGCCTAGAGCTAGGGTTGTATATTATATACCCGTAGCGATTGAGATTTAGGTGTAACTGCACGCCCTCTTTATTCCATGGCTGCGTGGCCTGCAGGGATGCAGGTCAGGCGCGGCACGACTGCATGGATGCAGGAGGTAGAGTAACGCAGGAGCAGTTACCGAGGAGCGGAAGCGTTGAAATTCCTCGCAATAGAGCGACTATTGCTCGTCATTTCGCCTTGCCATGAAATAAATAGGACGCACATTTACACCTAAATCCCAAACGCCACGGGTATAGCAATCCAGTTCAAAACGACTTGGAAAAAATTGTAGCGTAAATTAGACCGGCCATTCGCCACAAACAGTTTTACCTCTAATGGGAAGAGGGAGGCCTGAACACCAGTTATATTCGGAACATGCAGGGGTATGGGTAGATCACTAAATTAACTCTTAATTGACAAACTTCGCCCTTTTTATCCTGGGTGCCTTGGAACAAATACTGTACTACTGCACTTGTTGTACTGGCAGGGGCTGTTCAAGGGCCCCCTCACCAAGACGACAAGAGGCCGCAGGGGCGTCAGGTGTGGATGTGTAGGCGTCAATTTCACGGGAGTAGTCTTCAAAATCGGGAACGAAACCATCATTTATTGCACCTGCGACGCAAGTGCGCGGGGGGGTGTCTGCATCCAGGCAGCGTTTTAATCTATCGCCTCCCATATCAGATATCAAGTTGTCTCGAATGAGTGCACGCAAGAATACGGTTGTTGCACGATCCCCGTCGGCCGCGCCGTGCACCGCCAGTATTACGGAATGTCTAAACTGAGAAATTGCATCACCGTGACCGCCAGGTGGAATTAATCCAGCGGCGACCACACCAGTAGCTAGGATTGCGCGTGCCTCAATGTTTCCCTTCCGTGCCCAAGGCCATACAAGATTCCAGGCTCCAGCGCAATCCCCGGAATCGATTGCAGTCGCAGCCTGAGCTTTGGCAGCCCCCCAATCGCCTGTTTGTGCACAGGCAATGGCTGTAGCGGTGATAAATGCGATCATAACGATCGTCCGTAGCTTCATTGGCTAACTTCCTTTAGGGTAGAAACGGAATCACATGGATATAAACACTGATTGGCGGCCAGTTTTTTCCATGGAAGTTATTCAGGAGATAGAAGTAGTCACGAACTAACTGTGCCTGTTCCTCAATCCCCAAGTCACCAAACTTAGTCTTTATAGTTAGAGGTAGATAGTCATAATCGCGTTGAAACACCCCCTTAGCGATTACATTCACGCCCTGCTGGTGCTGCCAAACATGTGCCAGCTCATGGATAAACGTTGCCTTCTTATGAATGTCAACGCCCGCAGCCGAGAAGTCGGCGTTGTAATCGGCGTTCCCCTTCGGATAGTAAATATTTCCGTTTGGTGCCATTGCTCGCTCTTTAGGTTGGAAGAATGCCCATTTCTCATTGAAAATTTTGACTTTATTGAAGTTGATCTGAGTTTTGTAGACCGTGGTCGCCAGCGCTTCCTCACCAACGGTCATACTACGTTCTGACATAAAACTGCTCTCTCATTATTGATCAAGTATCATTCAGCCCACCAATCTCTTGGGTAGACACGCGGGGCGCGAAAGAAGTGATTGTAGAAAGAATAAAAGCCTTTTTCCCAAAAGTCCACAATTAGATAGTTAAAGTCCGACCGAATATCCCCGAATGGCTATCAATTTTTATAGCGCGACTTTCCTACAATTCCGAGCAAATACTTAGACAATACTTCGCAGTATTTCAATTTGAAGTCTCAGTAATATTATTCAGCCTGTACATGTCAATCGGGTACAACAATGTATCTGCCATAAAACTAAAAGGAACATCTAACACAGATAACGTAACTGCGCCATAAAACTCATACTTGTACCATAATTTTTTCGTTGTCGTTAAAGCAACCTTTGTTCCTGAATAAGGTGGCGGCGCTACGTCTTTTTTGGAATGCACCACAATGGTTGAGCAGCCACTAAGGACAGTGACTATAAGCAAAAAAATAATATTTGAAATAAGTTTATTTATATTCATTTTAACCTGATCCGATAATATTTAGTGAACCTGTAATCCCCATGCACCATAACAGTTGTATTAACGAGTCTCTTGTCTCGTTATCAATTTTTATATTTCATTACTCGTAATGAGTCCACATTCGGATAATTTTCGCAATTTTTTCTTTTCCATATACTTGAAACACAAGACGATGTTGAATATTAATTCTTCTTGAGTATGTGCCCGTTAGATCACCCACTAGTATTTCATACGGAGGAGGATTTTTTAAAAAATTTTCTTTTATAACTTCTAATCGCTTTTGTGCCTTACTTTTAAGGCCAGACTGATTTAGTTTTTTTGCATTTTTTTGAGCTTGCTTGGTATAGACAACTTCCCAACTCACCAATCAATATCCTGTGAGCATGCAGTCACATCCTCTTCAAGTCCTTCTTTAATAGATTCGCGCATACCTGGAACTAACAATAAATAAAGCGTTTCATTTATCGCATTCCAACCAGTTTCCGAAACGAGAACGGCATTGTTCCTTTTTCCTGTAATAACTATGGGTTGATGAGACTCTGCGATCTCGTCAATAAGATTATAAAGATCTGATCGCGCATCTGTTGCCTTTATTGTTGCCAATATACCCGAAGCGTACGTTTTTACGTACGCTTCGGCAAGGGATATTTTGAAATAAAATATAGTAGGGTAAAAATCTCAGTGCATGTGGAAAACCAGGAGGCAGTGTGATCTTAATAACGTAACAATACATGCTTTGATATCTACATAAACTTTATATCTTTATCATGTCATTATTTTCACCTATGCTTGTTTCCTTCAAAATCAACAGCCTGACAAAGAGCATACGCGGAATCCCTTATAAGTTATGAAGTTACCAGTATCCGCTAAATTTCTTATTTTTCAATTGCTGTATTGGTTTCAGTTTTGTATATTAGCTATTGCTGAAAAACATTCGGCACGCTGTCATTATTCTGTCAAAAATGCTTAAAATACCTCGAAGGCTTCACCCCACTTTTTCGCTACCGTTACTGGTACTGTTACTCACTGTGTTAGTTACGTGTGCGGATAACAGCGGTCAGACAGTCGCGCAAGGCAAAATATTGTTTGACGAACACTGTTCGGCTTGTCACCGCAGCCAGGGACAAGGTGGCATCGGATTGCCATTGAATGTGCCCGAGTTCATAAACAATGTCGATGACTTCTATCTAAAAGCCAGCATTCAACGCGGTAGACCCGGTCGAATTATGCCGTCATTTGACGACCTAAATACCAATGAAATAAATACTATTGTGAGCTATATGCGTAGTTGGACGGGAAAACCCGGCAAATCATATCCTGCAACCACAATATCGGCTGATATCGGGAGTGGTAAAAAAAACGTATACACGTTATTGCGCAGACTGCCATGGTATCCATGGTGAGGGCGGCAAGGGTACCGGTGTTAGTCAATCCCGGCCACGAAAACTGCCGGTGCTGGCACCGGCGTTGAATAACGAAGGTTTTCAAAAATCCGCTAGTGATTCCCTCATCAAAGAACTGTCACGCAACAGCCACAAACGCAGTCCGATCGAAACATTGAAGGACACTGTGCTGCAAGAAACAGATTATGACAATTTGGTTACCTATATTCGAACCTTCAAGCCTACGAAGAATCCACATACACCGTCACAAACCGCCGGGCCACCAATCATTGTACGTGAGTCATCCTATGATCTAGAAACAACAATCAATAATCTTAAGGAGGCGATTGTTGGAGAGAACTTTCGCCTTATTCGAATCCAGACATTGGATGAAGGATTTGTTAAACAAGGTAGCGAAAACCGCAGCCAAACGATTATCCTAAATTAATCAGTTGGATCGTAGCGAGGGTGCCTAAGGTGCTGAAGATAGCGTGTTTTTCCATTTTTTAAGGCGATCGCGTAGTCNTCATTCTACGAGTGAGTCTTAAAAACTGGAAAAACGCGTTAGATTCAGTGCATTAGGTGCCCGCAGTAGATCCAACTGATTTATTTAGGATTATATATTCCTGTGCATTTAATTTTTTATATGATGCCTTAAAAGTAGATCCGCGTATTGGCCTGTTTCTACCTTCCCGGGTGACCGTGGTGGAGGATAAGGGCAAGGTAAAAGTCATGGCGATTGACCCAAAGCGGTTAAGCAATATTTTTAATAATCGTCAATTGGATGAGTTTTGCACTCAGATGCATGATCGATACGTATCACTTATAGAAGATTCAATTTAATGATGTTTTCGCGCTACTTCACGCCTCTTTTTCTAACCATGTTGCTCTGTTGGATAAGCTTTACGACGGCCGCAGCCAGTGAGAGACTCGTCACATTAGTTCGCATTGCCCAGCCATTTCCGGAAACACTGGAAGTGCTTAAAACCGCGATTGCGCAACAGGGATACACAGTAACACGCGTTCAAAAGGTCGACTATGGGCTTGAAAAATTGGGGTTCGAAACGGATGAATACCAATTGGTATTTTTTGGCAAAACAGCAGAAATTCTGCGATTGCCAAAACAGCAACCCGACCTTATTCCGTTTTTGCCATTAAAGATAATCATATTTGCCGAGGGCCTGGATACATTGCTGCTATCCGATAATTACATTAGCTTGGCAAAAATGTACAATGACTCGGCACTCACGCAAATCTTTCATACCTGGCGAAGCGATGTTCAGAAAATTTTTATTAATGTAAAGCAGTCCGTTCAAAAATAATGAAGAGCAACTCGGGGCCACTATCCCAGGCAGGGTGACCCGCGTTAATGGCACGTGATGGAGTCGACCCAATACTTACTGCTATCGAATTTCATTGCCTCCTTATCAATCCTACCGATTTGAATTTAACTTGACACGATGATACGTTTATTAAAGGTTACCTATTAGATAGAGGTTACCTACCTCGAAACCCAATTTTATGTACAAATACACTCAAGTCACTTAAATTACTTATGCTTTCGAATTTTACATTGCTGTAATAAAGTAGAATATTTTTTATAAATTCACAATTATCGATAGGCGTATACAAATTATCTAGACCTGCCACCGTACCATCACCCTTAATATTGATGCTAAAAACAAGCTCGCCTCTTGTAAATGTATCACGCCTCAAAGCTAAACCATATATTCTAGTAATTGTTGCGTCATGAATAACATCCTTTATCCCTCTAGTAAAACTTTCCAGACTACGCTCACCTGATATTTTTGGATTAAATTGGTCATATGCATATTTTTCATATTTTGCAACACAAGAAACTTCAGATTCCTCTAGTGCAACACAGACAGAAGTGAATAATAAAAGTACGATAAAAATACTAGTTTTCAAATTTTTTTCCTCTAACAGTTGAATTAAGACAGCGCGCGCCAGACCTCCCGATTCCCATCCATAAAAGATTATTTGTGAGAAATCGAAGGCCTAACCCTCGCAATTGAATTGAACTGCGCCGTCTCTCTTTCCAGCATCTGCCCAAATGATTTGTTATACACATATTGGCAACCCACTTGACCAACCCTTTGCCATGCCATTAATGACAGCATTGTAATCAGTATTTATGCTATTATTATTTCTTTGTTCACTTGCGTTTTCATCCGCACCAAAGAGAGATGAGGCAAATTGCCTCGCCCCCATTGTGATGCCTGTCGTTTTAGGAAAACGTATTTTTGTAAACTCCTGAAAAAGTGACTCCAAATCACCATTATGATTTTCGAGTAACTCGGCTATATGCCATGCATCTTCTATTGCCTGGCAAGCGCCTTGCCCTGAAGTAGGAAGTGGAGCATGAGCGGCATCGCCTATCACTAAAACATTGTCCCTATGCCAAGTTTTCATAGGATTGTGATCATGAACATAAATCTTATTAAGGTCTGCCAAGGATGTTTCGTTGATGATAGTTTCAATAGGAGATGGCCAATCTTGAAACAAAGTCAAAAGATCAGCTTTATAGCTTGATGGAGCTTTATCTCCGACCTTTAATGCCGCCACACCACCCGCCCAATAAGCTTTTGTGGAAGAAATAGGGACAATTCCGAATCGCTCTCCGACACCCCAATAATCTCTAACTTCAATATCAAAAAATATGGGTTCGTTACTTTCATATACGCCAATCCAGTTAATAAATCCCTGATATACGGGGCGGTTATCACCATTAACAAATGCTCTAGCTACAGAAGACATTCGCCCATCGGCTCCAATAATTATGTCAGCATGACTAGTTGCCCCATTTTCAAAATGAATACTCGTTGAACCGGATTGAGACGAAACTAATTTTTCAATTGTATTTCCGTATTTAACTTCAACTCCACATTCTGTTAGATGCGACTCTAGAACTTTCATTAGATCCTTTCGGAGAATAGAAAAGCTAGGGTATCCCATTTTTTCATTGAGTTTCAAAATATTCAATGCGCCTAAATTACTACCGTCATTAGATATGCGTCTCATTTTTACCGGCAACCCTGATTGCAAAGCTATATCGTCAAGCATACCAAGTTCTTTCAATACAAAAGAAGCATTAGGCCAACAAACAATACCAGCTCCGATGTCACTTCTGCCTTCATGCCTTTCATACACATCTACATCGAAGCCCTTTTTCTTCAATGCAATTGCGGTAGTTAAACCACCAACACCAGCGCCTTGTATTTTTATCTTCATGGATAACTCTCCACTATATTTATTTTGCGTAGTCACGGCAGAGAATTTCAGAGTCTTTCCATGCCACACCACATTTAGTCGTATAGGTATTATAATCGGCGTATTTTTCAATGGCTGTTGTATGTAAAGAGTGAAGCGATACATACAGCCATTGAAAAATGCCCATGTTCCGGGTAAAAACACCGGTTGTCCGGCGCTCTCCCCACAGATCCGGACGTGAAGATTTCCCTCATCCGGTTCCTCGATTATCTCCCATTTTCGAAAGAGAAACCAATCAAGCGACACCCCGATTGACGTATAACTTTTGCTGCTCTAGCCATTAGATATCCGTGCACTATTCTTAGCTTAGGAAGCGGAAAAGCTTCTCGAAGTGTTTCAAACAATACCTTTCCCTTATGGCTACGCCGGCTGAGCCAGTAACACTAACCAATTTCATCCCTTTCCAGAGAATCCCGCGGCGCCGAGTTTAGCTCGGCACAATGGTATTGTTTAACCAACTATCATCTTCTTGAAACGGACTAAGGGTCGCTACATATATCGAGATATCGTAGTCCGATAAAAAGTCAGGCGGACTATTGGGATTAACTCGAGAACCAGTTAATAACGCAGCTCGAATAAGTTCATTTTTTTGCGCCCATTCATCAAACGGCGCCAGAACTTTACTTTCGGTTCTCATAGTTATTTAATCCTTTACGCTAACGCCTTGCTCAGAGGCGCAAATGGGATGGTGGCATTTTTGCATGTTTTTGCAAAAAAGGTGTCAGCTTATTTACGTCCGACCGCAGCAAATTGTTAGCGCCTATTTTGAATTACTCAAATCTTTGTAAGCAGCAGGCACATTCAAACTCGGGCATTTTGACGCGTTGAACGGTTTCTTCCAACGTTAAGCCTTCGTTAATCGCCGCCTGTACCTGCTTCTTAACGTTTTCAAGATAATCTATATGCCACTGGATATCTTCACGCCCCATAACCGAGCCGTGTCCAGGTACTATGCGAGCGTCTTTTGGTAAAAAAGCATAGACCGTCTTTAACGTCTCTAATGTTTCCAGTAAATGACCATCCAAAAGCCACGGCAGTGATGGTTTGACAGCAATAATGGAGTTGCCTGTCGGCGTTTTTCAAGACAGTTGTCGCTTTTTTTAATTTAATTATGCAGCAATCTTTTGTGCATTTTTCTCAGGGTTCAACGTTACTTCGCC
>JAADIM010000104.1 GCA_013151345.1 Gammaproteobacteria bacterium | reverse complement strand
AATAGGGGCACTTTATGGAACACGTTATTACAAGCGGGTGTTTAATGAAACAATTAAAAAAATTGTCGGGTATGAAAATTAAAACTATTGATATTTTTGGTCTTTTACCAAAATTAAAAATAAAGAATGGTATTGCAATAGCTACAGTACTATTAGCAACTTTTTTGCTACCGGTACAGGCATTTGCAGCAGATACTTCGCTTAATTTTATTAGTTTTACGTCCTTACCTGACGAAGGGGTTGAGTTACATCTGACTTTTTCCGGGCCGCCGCCTGAGCCAACTAGTTTTACCACAAATAACCCTGCCCGGATTACGTTGGATTTACCAGGTGTAGCACATAATTTGCCCTGGAGTTTGCCTTTGCCAATTGAGGTAGGTGCGGCTGATACCGTAAGCGCGATTGAAGCTAGTGGACGCACGCGTGTGGTTATTAATTTGAAAAATATGATTGACTATGAATCCAGGGTTCAGGGCAATAGCCTTTATGTGACTTTAGGTGTTTCATCTTCAGGCGCCTCCTCTTCAGGTGAAGATTCAGCGAAGGCCGCAACCACTGCAGAATCAGCTGTCAGCGATTCATCTGCCGCGAATGTGAGCGGTAAAAAAACAGAATTGAAAGATGTCAGTTTTGTTGCGCTCCCTGGAGATCGTGCTCTTGTAACGTTACGCTTTTCGGGGCCGCCCCCCAAGCCAGAAAGTTTTACAATTGATGAACCTGCCAGAATTGCGCTAGATTTTCCCGATACGTCAAACCGGCTCCCGTGGAGAACTCGAAATATAGGTATAGGTATGGCTAGAAGCGTGACGGTGGTAGAAGCAGATGGTCGGACGCGGGTTGTACTGAATCTTGTGAAGTTGTTGCCTTACGAAACGCGAGTTGAAGGTAAAACAGTTTCGATAACATTGAAAAGTGAGGCGGCGGCCAGAGCAAGGAGCAGTACGTCTATACCATTAGCATCAGATACAACGCCGTTTGAAGTAACCAGTATTGATTTTCGACGTGGAGAAAATGGTGAAGGCCGTGTAATAGTGAACTTGTCAGATGCAAATGCACCGATTGATACTAGAGAAGCTGGCGGTAAAATATTTGTTGATTTTCCCAACGCGACATTACCAGAAAATTTGCATCAACGCCTTGATGTTATGGATTTTGCGACCCCTGTGCAGTTTGTCGATGCGACCTCAACTAACAATCAGGCACAGTTAACGATAACGCCCAAAGGCCCATATGAATATCTGGCTTTTCAATCAGACAATACCTTTACTATTGAAGTGAAACCGATATCTGAAGAAGATAAAAAAGGCGAAATCGATCTTTCCAAATACACGGGTGAAAAATTATCATTGAATTTTCAGGATATTGAAGTACGTTCTGTTCTGCAGTTGCTGGCTGATTTTACCGGCTTGAATATGGTAACCAGTGATACGGTACAAGGAAGCCTTACTTTACGTCTGAAAAATGTGCCATGGGACCAGGCGTTGGATATTATTCTTAAAACCAAGGGTCTGGGTATGCGCCAATCAGGAAACGTAATGATGATTGCGCCTGGCGAAGAGATAGCAGCACGGGAAAAATTGGAACTGGAGGCATTGAGGCAGGTTGAAGAACTTGTTCCGTTAAAATCCGAACTGATCCAGATAAATTTTGCCAAAGCAAGTGAGTTGTCTGCTTTACTTTCTTCTCAAGACAATACATTACTTTCGAGTCGTGGAAAAATTTCAATTGATGAGCGTACCAATACCTTGCTTGTCCTTGATACATCTGAACGCCTGGCGCAAATCAGAAGGCTTGTAGACAAACTTGATGTTCCAATTCGGCAGGTGTTGATAGAGGCACGAATCGTCGTGGCAAATGACGATTTTGCCAAAGATCTTGGTGTTAAATTCGGGGTTACCGGTGTGCGTGATTCGGGTAATAACTTGTTCATGAGTTCGGGTTCTATCGGCGGTTCTAATGGAGGTACTGATTCAATGGTCGGTAGCGCTCTAGCCAACCTGGATGCAACCGGCCAACCACTGCCTATAGGTATCCAAGCTGGAGATGATGCCAATGCGCCCACTCGATTAAACTTTAATTTACCGGCGCCAGGCAACGCCGGGAGCGTTGCATTTGCTATTTTAGGTTCGAATACGCTTATTGACCTTGAGCTTTCTGCATTACAGACAGAAGGTAAAGGCGAGGTTATTTCCAGTCCGCGTATTGTTACCTCCGATCAAAGAGAAGCGGTTATCAGGCAAGGTACGCAAATCCCTTTTCAAGAGGCGGCGTCCAGTGGTGCGACCAGCGTGCGCTTTAAAGATGCCGTATTGAGTTTGACGGTGACACCTCAGATTACCCCTGATGATCGAATTCTGATGAATCTTAGAGTGACTAAAGATAGTGTCGGGGCTGTTCTTCCTACGGCAGAAGGCGGCAGTTCACCCAGTATAGATACGCGGGAGATTTCTACCGAGGTGCTTGTTAAGTCAGGTGAAACTGTTGTGCTTGGCGGAATACATGAACAAACCAAGCGTAATGATATAACCAAGATTCCATTTTTTGGCGATATTCCTTTTATCGGGGCCTTATTCAGAAATAAATCGATTGTTGATCAAAACTCAGAACTGTTGATTTTTGTAACACCGAAAGTGCTTAAAGATAATATTAATTTGAACTAATGTGGTTACGAGTACAGTTTCAAGCAACAAGATAGTAGTTATTATGTAATAAGATTTTTAAGTCATTTCTTATGTCGTTTATTATATAATTTTGGGCGCAGTCAGTTTGGTTACGCCCTTTTTCATTTCTTCGGTTTTTATCCTTGATTTTTTGGTGTTTAAGTGGACAATCAATATGTTCATTGATTTGCAGGGTTGTTTGCGCGAAATGTCACGTAGAGTATATTTAGTTGGTTTAATGGGTGCTGGTAAAACGACGGTTGGGCGACAGCTCGCCGAGGCGTTGGAAATGACGTTTTGTGACAGCGATCGAGAGATTGAACAACGTACTGGTGCAAACATCCCGTTGATATTTGATATCGAGGGTGAGTCAGGATTTAGAAAAAGAGAACGCAAGGTAATAGAGGAATTAACTACCCGGGACAATATTGTCCTTGCAACTGGTGGTGGCGCTATTCTAGACTGCAAAAACAGGTCGGATTTGTCCGCCAGCGGAATTGTCATTTATTTACAAGCCAGTGTGGATCAGCTTTACAAAAGAACTAATAAAGATCAGAAGCGACCGCTATTGCAAACAGGCGATCCAAAGGCAAAACTGCAAGAATTATTAACAAAGCGTGAACCGTTGTATTTGGAAATAGCAGATTTGGTGGTAAAAACAGATAAAAATACAATAAAGAGAATCATTGAAGAAATTCAGGTTAAGCTGTCTAATACCAAGGAATTTTCTGATCCAGGCCCCCCTGTGACTAGGACATAGCTTCCTTAAACTATCACACATGAAAACATTACAAGTTAAACTTAAAGACCATTCCTATCCTATTTATATCGGAAATGGATTGTTATCAAGATCTGAATTGATCCAGCCGTTTATTAATTCAAAGCAGGTCATGATAGTGACTAATGAAACTGTCGCGCCACTCTATTTGCAAACACTGCGCAATACGGTTGCCGCTGCGGGTGTCGAAGACAGCAATAACAAATTTTTGGTGCTTCCTGATGGCGAGCAATACAAAAATATTGATGTTTTGAACCGCGTTTTTGACGAGTTGTTGAAATTTAATTTTGGTCGGCAGTCGGTGCTGATCGCGTTGGGTGGTGGTGTGGTGGGTGATTTGACAGGGTTCGCCGCAGCCTGTTATCAGCGCGGTATTGATTTTATTCAAGTGCCGACGACACTGTTGGCGCAAGTAGATTCTTCGGTTGGTGGAAAAACGGGCGTTAACCATGCGCTGGGTAAGAATATGATTGGTGCGTTTCATCAACCCGTGGCTGTTATTTCAGATACAGATACGTTAAATACCCTGGAAGACAGGCAGTTAATTGCGGGTAGTGCGGAAGTCATAAAATACGGGCTGATAAACGACAAGGATTTTTATGTTTGGTTGGAGGGAAATATTGAAAAAGTAATGTCCCTCGATAAAGCTGCGATGGTTTACGTTATAGAGCAATCTTGCTTAAACAAGGCCAATGTTGTTCAACGAGATGAAAAAGAGAATAATATACGAGCGATTTTAAATTTAGGCCATACTTTTGGCCACGCAATCGAAACTATAACAGGTTATACGCAATGGTTACATGGCGAAGGTGTCGCTGTTGGTATGTTAATGGCGGCAGAAATGTCGAGGAAGCTGGGTTGGTTTGCTGCTTCGGATGTGGAGCGCGTAAAGAAATTGTTACAAAAAGCGAAGTTACCAATTACTATTTCAAATGCAATATCATCAGAGAAAATAGTGGAAGTAATGGGCGTTGATAAAAAAGTCCAGGACAATAAAATCCGCCTGGTGTTGTTGAAATCGATAGGTAGCGCAACTATTACGAGTGATTTCGACTTAAAACTCTTATATGAAACAATTGAAGCTTTTCAAGAATAAAGGAACCTTTGAATATGCTGCAACATCTAGCACCGTACGCAGCCAATGAACATAATTCTCGTGGCCGTCAATTTGCGGAACCGTCCCCAAACAATCGAACAGAATATCAGCGGGATCGCGATCGAATAGTCCATTCTGCAGCGTTCAGACGGCTTGAATATAAAACGCAGGTTTTTGTAAATCATGAAGGCGATATGTTTCGCACACGGTTAACACACTCCATTGAAGTGGCGCAAATCGCGCGGTCTATTGCGAGAATACTACAGTTAAATGAAGATCTGACTGAGGCGGTATCATTGGCTCATGATTTGGGGCACACCCCTTTTGGTCATGCAGGGCAGGATGTGCTCAATAACTGCATGCAGGAATATGACGGGTTCGAGCATAACCTGCAGTCACTTCGTATTATTGATGCCCTGGAGGAAAAATACGCCGGTTTCCAGGGGCTCAATTTAACTTTTGAAACCCGTGAAGGTATCCTTAAGCATTGTTCAAAGAAAAATGCTGAGCGCCTTGGCGACGTTGGCGAGCGATTTTTAAAAAACTGGCAACCTACATTGGAGGCTCAAATAGCAAATATTGCTGATGAAATCGCTTATAATAACCATGATGTAGATGACGGATTAAGAGCGGGTTTAATTACAATCGACCAATTATGCAATGTTGCGCTATTTAGAGAGCAGTATGAGATTGTCAAAAACTTATTTCCTGACCTTGAAGTTAGACGTGTGATACATGAAGTAATCAGGCGTATGATAAATAATCAAGTAACTAATGTGTTGGAAAGAAGCCAGCAACAATTGCTAGAGAGTGAAATAAAAACGCTCGACGATGTCAGAATATTTAACGGACCCTTGATCGCATTTAGCGACACTATGAATAGTCAAAATCTCGAATTAAAGCAATTTTTGAGGAAAAATTTGTACCGTCATTATCGGGTGCATCGCATGACAGTAAAAGCAGAGAAAATAATTCGCGCTTTATTTAATGCGTTTATTGAAGACAATAGATTGTTACCGCCGGAACCATACGGAAAAATAACTGTTATTAAAGGCACTGTTAATGACAATAACGTAACAGATCGTGCCCGCATTGTGGCGGACTATATTGCCGGTATGACTGATCGTTACGCAATCAAGGAATATGAAAGGATATTTAATCCGATGCAACTTACTTAGAATTAAGAATTAAGAATTAAGAATTAAGAATTAAGAATTAAGAATTAAGAGGTTTTCTATTAACCAATTGTTAGGTTTTTGGTATGCGAATATATTTGCAAAAGCCCGCGGAGCCAGATAGCGCTCCACGCTTTTATCATATCTTAATACAAAAGGATTTGTTGGAAGGGTGGACCTTAGTGAAAGAATCGGGGTTTCAGGGTTCATCCGGGCGAGTTAAGAAACAACATTTTTCTAACAGAGATGAAGCCGAGCATGCACTACTCACATTGCGTGATTCACAAATTGAGCGCGGCTTTCAAGTAGTGTTTTTGCAAGGAACGTATGAATAGCAAGCCCGAAATAAATTAGTCAGAGGCTTGGGTTTATTAAATTGTTAGGTTTATACATTCGATATTATTGCGACTCGATTTTCGACCAAACATGGATTCAATGAACACTACAGACCAGCATAAGCCGGACTATTTGCAAATACTTGGGTTGTCGCGCCTACCCTTTTCTCCAGAAATATCAGAAGATACATTTTACGAGGATCCTGGTTGTAAAAACTGCCTTGACTTAATGTTACATCTGGGTAGATACAGTGAACTGGTTTTATTTGTATCTGGTATGTCGGGCAGCGGAAAAACGAGCTTGCTTAAGCAGTTCCAGGTTAGGTCTGGCAACAAAGTTTTTATCTGCAAAATAGATGTCGACGCAGTGCGAGATAAGGAGAAACTGGAGCAATTGTTAGCGAGTGAATTTAGTTTTAGTAATGAGTTCGATCCAAAGGGGGGTATAAAAAAAATATTGCAAGGTCGCGTTGAAGCGATTAGCAGAAAATATTCGACGGTGGTTTTGCTTGTTGATAATGTTGATAAATTATCCACACCACTTTACCCAACGATTAACGAGATAGCATGTATTACGGACGATCAAGGTAAAGCCCTGTTAAACATTATTTTATTTGGCGAGCCGCAAGCAGAAGTAAAATTAAACGAGATATTTGCAGATAAATTAAAAATATTGAAACTTTCGCCATACTCTTTGGAAGATACCAGTAAATATCTCCAATACAGACTAGACCGGGCAGATTATCCTGCCCAGCAATTTAGTGAAATATTTGACCCGGTAAGCATACTGAACATTTATAAACTATCAAATGGCTTGCCAGCACAGATTAATACGCTTGCGCATAATAAACTGATCGAAATAGCTGATAAAAAAGTACCTACGTTAGCTATGAGAAACTTGAGCCATTCTGCAAGATGGCAGTGGTTCGCCAGTGGGTTTGTTGTTGTTATTGTTGCATCTGCCTGGTATTTGCAAAAAGATATACGCCAGTTTTTCATTTATATGCAAGCTGAATACGAATCCGTAATGGTGGTGTTAGAAAATGAATATAATGCTTTCTCTAAAGAGGATGTTCTCCTGAAACATGAGCTAGAGGCTAATAAAAACACGGAGGCTGTGTTTGCAAATTCGTCCGAAATTACTAGCACTGCGTTTGCACGAGATCTTGGGGGCGAAGACTCTATGCTAAATGAATCTGTAGAAGGCTCTATACCAAAAGAACCCGCTGAAGACTCTATGCTAAGAGAACCCGTTGAAGGCTCAAAGCTAAAAGAACTCGCTGAAGGCTCTAAGCCAAAAGAATCCGCTGAAGGCTCTATACCAAAAGAACCCGCTGAAGGCCCTAAGCCAAAAGAATCCGCTGAAGGCTCCAAGCTAAAAGAACCTGTTGTTGCCGAAAATGAATTAATTGATTCAGACGACCAGGCGCTTGTATCAATTGAAAGAATTGCTATTGAAAAGCAAACAACTCAATTAGTTAAAGAGAAATTACCTGTTGTTAAACCCGGCGCCAAGGTTGATCACGGTGTTGGCGTTGACGCAGTTTTCAATGAGGTTAGAAGAGAAAACTGGCTGCTTTCTCAAGATGGCCAAAAATATACTCTCCAGCTATATGGGACAAATAATGAAACTGACATTAATCGCGTTGTTGAGCAATATAAGAAACAATATAAGCTGGCTGGGAACATGGCCTACTTTCGTACATATAAAAAAGGTGGGCAGTGGTTTGGTTTGACCTATGGTGTATATTCAGATTTTGCAGGTGCCCGTGACGCTGCCAGCCATCTTTCCGGGCGTTTAAAAAATGACGCTTGGATTCGCAAATTAACCCGTATTCACTCAGAGATACGAAAAAAGGGCCAGGAGTAAGTTTATCGATCAAATTATGCTCCAAACCAAAGTTATATAACACTATAATTTATATAGTAAAAATACAATGTGCCGTGTTTTTTCTTAGCCAATTTCGGATTTCTGGTCAGTAAGATTGCCAGCATACCGATTTGGGCTGTATACTTTCCCGCCCTTTCGCTAATTACAGATTTTAGTCTTCGGGGTGGCAACAATATTGTTCAAAAACAAGATACTATCTTGAAATAGAGCGCTTCGAAATAAAGTACTTCGAGACTAAAGTACTTCGAAATAAAAGTGCCTCAAAATAAAGTGGCTCGTAATAAATTTGGCCCGGAATGCGCCGGAGTAATTTATTGCGTGGTTAATATTAGTAATTCATTGGTTATAAAAAACAGCTTATGCAAAAAAAGATAAACAACCAGGGTCTTTATCGGCCAGAGTTTGAAAAAGACAGCTGCGGTTTTGGTTTGATTGCCCATATGGATGGTGCGGCAAGTCATTGGTTAGTCAATACAGCGATTGCTTCACTGGCCAGGTTGACACATCGCGGTGCTGTTGCAGCAGATGGCAAGACGGGCGATGGCTGCGGTTTACTATTGAAACGACCTGATAAGTTGCTGCAAGAGATCGCGGCTGAAAAGAACTATACACTTGCGCAGCATTATGCAGTTGGTATGGTTTTTTTAAGTTCTGATTCTAGTCTTGCAGATAAAGCGCGTCACCAGTTGGTTAGTGAATTAAAACAGGAAAAATTACACGTATTGGGATGGCGAGAAGTACCCACAGACAATGCTGGTTGCGGTGCCGAGGCGCTGAAGTCGTTGCCACAGATCGAACAAATTTTTGTAAATGCACCTCCAGATATGGATGAAGATGCGTTTGAACGTCACTTATATATAGCACGACGACGGACCGAAAAAGTTATCGAGCCACTAGACCAGGATTTTTATATCCCTAGTTTGTCGTCTCGGGTTATATCCTACAAAGGGCTGGTGATGCCGGAGAATTTGCCGGTTTTCTATAAAGACCTGAATGACAAGCGAATGGAATCGACTGTTTGCGTATTTCATCAACGCTTTTCGACCAATACGTGGCCGCAGTGGCGCTTGGCGCAACCTTTTCGGTATCTCGCACACAATGGCGAGATCAATACGGTCCAAGGGAATCGTAACTGGTCCGTCGCGCGTGGCCATAAATTCGAAACACCACTAATACCCATGGAGGACGTGCGTCCCCTGGTGTCCATGACCGGATCTGACTCCAATAGCCTGGATAATATGTTGGAAACCTTATTGGCTGGCGGAATGGATGTTTTCCGGGCGATGAGATTGTTAATACCCCCCGCTTGGCAAAACGTAGATACCATGGATGTAGACTTAAAGGCATTCTATGAATATAACTCTATGCATATGGAGCCGTGGGATGGGCCAGCCGGTATTGTTTTAACTGATGGCCGATATGCAGCTTGTTCCATGGATCGTAATGGGTTAAGACCAGCGCGTTGGGTGATAACACGCGGCTCGGACAAGAGCATTGATAATAGCTCTAATAACAACCCTAATAACAGTTCTAATAAGAACGCCGACAATGGCACAACCGAAAAACAAAGTGCTAAAGCGGAAGACTATAGCGGTTGTGTTATCACGCTGGCGTCAGAGATTGGTGTTTATGATTATGCGCCAGAGACAGTTGTCGCCAAAGGACGACTAAAACCTGGGCAGATGATAGCTGCCGACACTCAAACGGGAAAATTGATTTTACCGGATGAAGTCGATCGCATGTTGGCAAAAAGGCATCCTTATAAAGTATGGTTGTCGGGCAACCTTAAAAAGTTGGCGCCGAAATTTGATAACAACAACCATAACCGCGATGAGCTTGATGCAAAGCTATTCAATGTATATCAAAAATTATTTCAGGTCAGTTTTGAGGAACGTGATCAAGTCTTACGTGTATTGGCGGAAGTCGGCCAGGAAGCGGTGGGATCTATGGGTGATGATACGCCCATGCCTGTGTTGTCAACACAAGTGCGTTCGCTTTATGATTATTTCCGACAGCAATTTGCTCAAGTAACGAATCCACCTATTGATCCGATACGTGAGCAAGTGGTCATGTCATTGGAGACGTGTTTTGGCAAAGAAAAAAATATGTTTGATGAAACGCCAGAGCATGCGCGAAGATTGGTAATAGATTCGCCAGTGTTGTCGGTCAATAAATTCAAACGCTTGATGGCGTTAAAGGAAAAAGACTATCAGAGTGAAGTCATTGATTTAAACTATGATTCTGTTTGTGATTTAAAATCAGCAATCAATGCCGTATGTGATAAATCAGTCAGTGCGATAAAAAAAGGTAAAGTAATTTTACTTTTGTCGGATAGAAACATCGCCAAAGACAAACATATTATTCCTGCGTTATTGGCGACGGGTGCAGTGCATCATCGTTTAATAGATGAAGGCCTGCGATGTGATGCAAATATCGTTGTTGAAACCGCTGCCGCAAGAGACCCGCATCAATTTGCCGTGTTGTTAGGCTATGGCGCGACAGCAATTTATCCTTATCTTGCATATGAATGTTTATGCGACATGCAAGCGACCAAAGAGATAAGCAGCAAAGACAGTGTCGAATTAATGCGTAATTACCGTAAAGGTATAAACAAGGGTCTTTATAAAATTATTTCGAAGATGGGTATTTCCACCATCGCCAGCTATCGCGGGGCACAACTTTTTGAATCAGTTGGTTTGCATAACGATGTCGTGGATTTATGTTTTAAGGGTACAGTTAATCGCTTGCAAGGCATGTCGTTTACCGACATTGAAGAAGAGCAAAGTCAATTAGCGCGTATCGCCTGGAGTTCCAGAAAGCAGATATCTCAAGGTGGTTTATTAAAATATATTCACGGCGGAGAAGATCACGCGTACAACCCGGATGTTGTACATGCATTACAACACGCCGTACGCACAGGTCGTTATGAAGATTATGGCGTTTATGCAGAACTAATTAATAATCGACCGGTGTTGGCTTTACGGGATCTCCTCAAATTAAAGGTCGGGTTAAAGACCGGATTAAAGGGCAAATTAAAAGACAGCCCTAATTCGATATCTGTTGATGACGTTGAGTCGGTGGAGAGCATTGTTAAGCGCTTTGACAGTGCTGCAATGTCTTTGGGCGCGTTGTCACCGGAAGCACACGAAACGCTGGCACAAGCAATGAATAGCCTGGGTGGGCGATCAAATTCCGGCGAAGGTGGCGAAGACCCCGTACGTTATGGCACAGACAAGCGCTCTAAAATTAAGCAAGTTGCGTCAGGGCGTTTTGGTGTTACACCGGCCTATCTGATGAGTGCAGAAGTATTGCAGATCAAGATAGCGCAAGGTGCAAAGCCGGGAGAAGGTGGCCAGTTGCCGGGCACCAAGGTGAATGAGTTGATTGCCCGCTTGCGCTATTGTAAACCTGGTGTCGCATTAATATCGCCGCCACCGCACCACGACATATATTCGATTGAAGATTTATCGCAATTGATATTTGATTTAAAACAGGTGAATCCCGATGCATTGGTTTCCGTTAAGCTAGTTGCAGAAGCCGGTGTTGGTACAATAGCGGCCGGTGTCGCAAAAGCGTATGCTGACCTGATCACAATATCCGGTTATGACGGCGGTACAGGTGCGTCACCTTTGACGTCGGTTAAATACGCTGGCAGTCCCTGGGAATTGGGTTTGACCGAAACACATCAGATATTACGAGCCAATGATTTACGTAATAAAGTCAGACTGCAGGCGGATGGTGGACTAAAAACCGGCCTGGACATTATTAAAGCGGCTATTTTGGGGGCGGAAAGTTTTGGTTTTGGCACTGCCCCAATGATTGCGATGGGCTGTAAGTATTTACGCATATGTCATTTAAACAATTGCGCTACCGGTGTTGCTACTCAAGATAATGTACTGCGTATGGAACATTTTGTTGGCAAGGCGGAAATGGTAGCCAACTATTTCAAGTTTGTTGCCCATGAAGTTCGCGAGTATCTTGCCCTTTTGGGTGTACGTAGCCTTGGGGAAATCATTGGCCGTACCGACTTACTCGAAATTAAAGAAGGGACAACCAGTAAACAACGGGGTCTGGATTTGACGCCTTTATTGTCGGATCACGGTATCCCCAAAGAAAAAGCTCAGTTTTGTACTGAACCCAGGAATGCACCGTTTGATCGGGCTGAACTGGCAGAGAAAATGGTATCTGATATGCTGGTCGCTATTGAAAAGAAACAGGGTGGTGAATTCAGTTATCGAGTGGAGAATACAAACCGTTCCATTGGCGCACGTTTGTCTGGCGAAATCGCCAAACGTCACGGTAATACCGGGATGGAAGACAAGCCTCTGGTTCTTAGATTAACGGGTACGGCTGGGCAAAGTTTTGGTGTTTGGAATGCGGGCGGATTAAATATGTATTTGCAAGGTGATGCCAATGATTATGTGGGAAAAGGCATGGCAGGTGGCCGCCTTGTGATTTATCCACCGCCAGAAAGTAGTTTCAAGCATCACGAAACGACGATTATAGGCAACACCTGTTTATATGGTGCAACTGGCGGCAAGTTGTTTGTGTCAGGTCTTGCCGGAGAGCGTTTTGGTGTGCGTAATTCAGGCGCGACAGCCGTTGTTGAAGGTATTGGCGATCATGGTTGTGAATATATGACCGGTGGTGTCATTACCGTGTTAGGTGAGACGGGAATAAACTTTGGTGCTGGAATGACCGGCGGTTTTGCCTATGTCTATGATGCAAACAATACGTTTGTGGATCGTTATAACCATGAATTGGTGGATATACATCGCATAAGCAAGGAAACCACTGAGGGTCATCGGAATTATTTGCATGATTTGCTGGAAGAGTATGTGAAAGAAACATCCAGTGTGCACGGTCAATATATTTTGACTAATTTTGTCGACCTGATTGGAAAATTCTGGCTAATCAAACCTAAAGCGACCCAACTGGCGTCATTGCTGGATGACCTTAGACAGGCTGCGGCTTAAAGGGCGTTACGAAGCGCTTTACCAAGTTCTTTGAGGTGGCCTTTATGAAATTCTTTGTAACGCTATTTATAAAGTTCTTTACAACGCTCTTTACAAAACAAAAGAGCGCTAAGCGAAGTTTTGAATAATAAATTTGGTAATAAATAATTATGGCAAATAATTTTCAATTTATCCACGTTCCACGAATAGACCCGAAAAAAAAGCCAGTCGATGTTCGTGTGAAAGAGTATCGTGAGATACATAACATATACGATAAGCGTGTTGCGGTCGCACAAGCAGAACGCTGCTTAGAGTGTGGTAATCCCTATTGCGAATGGAAATGCCCGGTACATAATTATATCCCCAACTGGTTAAAGCTTATTTCAGAAGGTAATATTTTTGAAGCCGCTGAATTATCCCACCGCACCAATTCATTGCCTGAAATTTGTGGCAGAGTCTGCCCACAAGACCGATTGTGTGAAGGCGCCTGTACATTGGATGAAGGCTTTGGTGCGGTCACCATTGGTGCAATCGAAAAATATATTAGTGACACCGCTTTTTCCATGGGTTGGCGTCCAAATCTGGATAATGTAGAAAAAACAGATAAGCGTGTCGCTGTTATCGGTGCTGGACCGGCAGGATTGGGTTGTGCTGATATTTTAGTTAGAAACGGCGTCACACCTGTTGTATATGATCGTTATGCCGAAATCGGTGGATTATTGACATTCGGCATACCGGAATTCAAGCTGGAAAAAGAGGTCATTAAACTGCGCCGCTCGGTTATGCAGGAAATGGGTGTTGAATTTATTCTAAATACTGACATTGGTCGTGATATCCCTTTTGAGAAAATTCTGAGTGAATACGATGCCGTTTTTCTTGGAATGGGTACTTACACGTCTATGAAAGGTAATCTTCCCGGCGAAAATCTTCCAGGCGTGCATGAAGCGCTGCCCTTCTTGATTTCCAATGCGAATCGTAGCTTGGGCCTGGAGAAAAAGGCATCAGATTTTATCGATATGGCTGGTCAGCGTGTTGTTGTTCTAGGTGGCGGTGATACCGCAATGGATTGTAATAGGACATCGATTCGCCAGAGTGCTACGGCTGTTACTTGCGCTTATCGCCGTGATGAAGCTAATATGCCGGGTTCCCGACGCGAAGTTAAAAATGCCAAAGAAGAAGGCGTAAGGTTTTTATGGAACCGGCAACCAGTGGAAATTATTGGAAAAGATAAAGTGGAAGGCATCAAAGTGATTACAACTGAACTGGGAGAACCCGATGAACGGGGGCGACGTCAACCACAACCGGTTAAAGGGTCTGAAGAAGTGGTTGGTGCGGATCGCGTCATTATAGCATTTGGTTTTCGTCCTAGCCCGGCTCAGTGGTTTGAAAAACATGATATTAAATTGGATGAACATCATCGAGTGATTGCACGCAACAATGAATTTCAATTTCAGACTGCAAATGCCAAAATATTTGCGGGTGGTGATATGGTACGCGGATCAGATTTAGTGGTGACTGCTGTTTATGAGGGGCGGCAGGCAGCTGAGGGAATTCTGGATTATCTGGAGATTTAGCGCTGACAACAACTAAGGAAGTAAAAATGAGTGAATTAAAAAACGATAGATTTTTGAGAGCATTGTTGCGTGAGCCAGTGGATGTCACGCCCGTGTGGATGATGCGTCAAGCGGGTAGGTATTTACCAGAATATAAAGCAACACGAGCTCGCGCTGGCAGTTTTATGGATTTATGTACAAATCCAGAGGCAGCGTGTGAAGTTACCCTGCAGCCTTTAGCTCGTTTTGATTTGGACGCCGCTATATTGTTTTCCGATATCCTGACGATTCCCGATGCAATGGGCCTGGGTTTGTATTTTACCGAAGGTGAGGGGCCACGCTTTAAGAAACCAGTGCGTACGGCCAAAGAAGTGGATGCGTTGATAGTGCCTGACCCAGAGGACGAGCTAGCGTATGTGATGAATGCCGTTAGATTGATTCGAAAAGAATTAAATGGCAGGGTGCCGCTGATCGGCTTTTCCGGCAGCCCATGGACACTGGCTACTTATATGGTGGAAGGTAGTTCTACAAAAGAATACGCTAATGTGAAAAAAATGATGTTTGACCAGCCCGACGTCATGCATCAACTACTGGATACGACAGCGAAATCAGTGGTTAGCTATCTTAACGCTCAAATCGATGCGGGTGCGCAAGCAGTGATGATTTTTGATACTTGGGGTGGCGTGTTGACCCCGCGAGATTATAAAACATTTTCGCTGGCGTATATGGATAAAATCGTAAAAGGTTTGAAGCGGGAAAATGAGGGTCGCCAAGTGCCTGTTGTGCTGTTTACCAAAGGTGGTGGCGCCTGGCTTAATCAAATGGCAGATACCGGATGTGATGCATTGGGCGTCGACTGGACCATGGACCTGGGGGATGCGCGTTCTCTGGTAGGCGATAAAGTGGCATTGCAGGGTAATATGGATCCTTCTATTTTATATGCTTCACCTGATCGCATTCGGGAAGAAGTGGCAACGATTCTGCAAAGTTATGGCAAAGGCAATGGTCATGTTTTTAATCTGGGTCATGGGATACATCAGCACGTAAATCCAGATCGTGCCAAGGCCTTTATTGACGCTGTTCATGAATTGAGTGCGGAATATCATACGTGATAATCAGATTTAATTTGAAATTTTCTAATTTTGTGACAGAGCGACGATGGGGTATCTATATTTCCCGCACATATACCCGTATAGGCTCATCGGTGGCACCCATGCTGTCGATGGCCTCGAAAGGGAGACAGTCTGTCGCTCTTGTCGCTTGATAGACGTGTGCCTGTAGTTAGAAATTGCCTGTAGTTAGAAATTAAAAGAATAACTTGCCTGAATTAAAACGGCTTCAACTGAGGGAAATAAGTCCTGGCTTTGTTGTGAGCCTATCGCATCACTTGGGCTGCTGTCTCCATCTTGTGATATAACTTCCGCACGGATACTGAATTCATGACCACCAGAGAGTATTTTACCGTATTTTATGCCTATGGTTGTTGCGTCAAACTCACCCAATCGATAATCGGCTGAAGCAAACTCAGGTATTGGCGCGCTATTTACGAGGCTATGAGCATAAAAATCAGCCGCGTTCTGTGAATAAAACCGAAAATGCGGCTCCAGATAACTGTTGGATTCTACAAATTTCCATCGATAACGAAAATCCAATGTGTGTGATTTAATGCCCCAATCATCCCAATAATACCGATAGGAAATGTCTGCTATATTTTCATCAAAATGATGTTTAGTTTGCCAATAAAAACTTTGTTTTCTTCGGTCTTCAGGCCGGCCTTCATGCCTGTACGTGACTGTGTCTCCGAAAGTGGCGCCAGGGGTGTCATCAATGACCGAAAGTATTTTGTATGGATCTGTATGATAGCCGCTTGAATCACCCAGAGAATAATTAAACTGCATAATAGTGCGACGACTGATTACCTGGGATACACCTACTAAAAAATCGACGGTAGTTCTTGTATCGCTGTCTTCGCCTCGATCGGATTTTGGCTCGCTTGGTGTCGTTAATACGGTAAGGGGGATAGGTACGTCACCCACCGGAGAAATTGTATCGGATGCAAATGAGATGCCGTAATTTAGCGTTGAATTACGTTGATTGAAATCATGTGAAATAGTGGTGTTCGCACTAACGGATTGATAATCAAACTCATTAGAAAAATTGCCGCCAAATGAAATTTTTGTTAAACGAGTAAGTGGTTGTTCCCAGCTTGCACTAACGGCGACACGTGTATCAAGAAACGTTGGGTCTAATGGTGTTTCGTTCGCATTGGTAACAAAGTCTTTAGTACCGGATGAAGTAGTTATCGTTTGTGGGTGTGCGGCTGCAGTTGCACCGTTAGGCGACGAGCCTGTCAATGAGTCAAAAACAAGTTTCAGGTTTAAAAACTGGTCTTCTCCGTATTCTTTACGGGCACTGATTACCGGTTCAATTGCGGAAACACGATCAGTTTCAGAATAAAACAAAACGGTTGAGTCAAATTCCCAAGCATTTTCGTTCGCTACCTTAGTTGGCATGTCGGCCGATACCTCGGCGGCATAAACGCCAGAATGTGCACCAAGTAATGAACAACTTGCGGTCGCCAGGGCTGTTGCTATTTTCGCAGTTGACTTAGTTTTATTACTTTTTTTGTGTTGTATTCTTATTCGCCTATTAAAAGTACTTAGTTGCATCCGCAGCCGCCTCCAGAGAAACCGCGACCGCCGCTTGACCCTTCTTTGCTGAAGTAAATATGTTCGTCTATACCGACTTCGAGTGGATCTGAAACAAGTGCCATTGCCGGGTCAGCAAGCAAGTCGCGTTCCCATGGTTGAACGCCAGCACAACCGGATACAGTGAAAAGGAAAAAGCAGATTAATAACAGTTTTGATTTAAACAACATTTTGAGTAACCATATAGTGTGATTGAAATTAGTATTAATGCTCATAAATAAATGCTAGGAATTGGCCTAGTTATCAAGAAGCTTTTGAATGGAAGCTTCGTACGCCATTTTCTTGCTAGGTCGGAAACCAACATGATTGTGCTGAATTACGCCCTGTTTATCTATTAAATAAGCGCTTGGCATGCCAACTAGCTTGTACTTGGACGCCAACTCACCGTCGGGATCATAAACGATAGGAAATTCGGCAGGATTGTTCTTTAGAAAAGAATCGGCGAGAGAACGTTTTTTATCAACATTGACGCCAATAATGGTCAGTCCCTTGTCTGCGTATTTTTGTTGCATTTCATTTAACCAAGGGAACGACTTTCGGCAAGGCGCACACCAGGAAGCCCAGAAATCCACATATACCACCCTGCCTCGAAAATCCTCGAGTTGAAAAATCCCAGTACCGGTTTTTACAGTGAAAGTGGGGGCTGTCTGAGATGCAGAAATTTGCCCTGCAATACCAGAGAAAATCACTATAAAAAATATTATTAAAAAACGCCGTATTTGTAAGTTCATGAAAAATGATACCTTCTTAAATTTATTGTACGAAGTTTAATGGTACTAACTGCGCTCTGGGAGATTTAGGTACAATTACGATACTAAATATAATACTAACGTTGGTCGCGTTAAAAATTTGTTAATTATTTTGTATATTTATGGCAATTTTTATTATTCTTGCGAAAACGGCTAGATTATGTTGTAAATTCGAGAATTACCTTAGTTCCACCACCGGAGCGATCGTCGATTGTAATCGTCCAGTGGTAGCGATTGGCTAATCTTCTAGCAATGGACAAGCCAATGCCAGATCCATCTCCGTCTTGATTGTTTATTTGAAACGATCGTTCAAAGACCCGGTCGCGTAACGCGGGATCAATACCGGGGCCAGTATCCTCAATCCATAATTGATTACCAACGAGGGTGACAACAACGTCACCTTTTTTGGTGTAGGTGTAAGCGTTTCTTAGCAGATTAGCAATAATAATTGACAATAATTGCGGGTCTGCAGCGATAGCGACTTCGTCAGTTATGATCAAATTAGTTTTGATTGGGAGATTTTCAATTAAATGCTGTAGTTGATCCATTTGTTGCCGGACAATATGCGCGACTGAACAAGTGTCATTTGGCGTATTCTTTTCGCTTGTTGGTTCGCGCGCTAACAGTAAAAAGGCAGCGATAGTTTGTGCCATTGTGGTCCCTGCTCGATAAATGCGTTCAACTTTATTGCGCACTGTGTCATCCAGGTCAGGATTGGCGAGTAATACTTCAGCAGCGCCATTGATGACTGTCAAAGGTGTCCTTAGTTCATGGCTAACATCGGC
>JAADIM010000087.1 GCA_013151345.1 Gammaproteobacteria bacterium | reverse complement strand
CCATCGAAAACGAAATTACGGCGTCGTTGAAGGTAAGCATCTCGAATATTAATGTACGGATCAATAGCCTCCTCCAAGAACGTACTTGCTAACAAGAAACTGGCCCGCGTATCAATGGCATCAACCACAACGACTGCAGTTGCCGGTCTAGTATCAAGTTGGCCATATACCGGATCAATATAGGCCGAATCTGTTACCAATCCAGCGGTATCGCGAATCGTGCTAGGTCCAAAAAACGGTAACATAAAATAGGGACCGCGAGGAACCCCCCAATAACCCAATGTCTGTCCAAAATCTTCATGATGTTTTCGCAGATCCATATGCGTTGCAACATCTATAAAACCTAACAATCCAATCGTAGTATTAAAATAAATTCGCGTTAAATCTGAAGCAGCCTGAATAAATTTAAGTTGTAACAGATCATTTGCGACTACAATCACATCGCCCAGATTACTAAAAAAATTTGATATTCCCGTGCTGATTACGCCAGGCACGTATTTCTGATAAGTTTCAGCTGCAGGCTTAAGGACATTCTCATCCACAACTGTATTAAAAGAATAAATACTGCGATTATAACGTTCAAATGGATCATTAGGGTCAGACGGCCCATCAATAGTCGCGCAGCCTCCTGTTAAAAATATGAGACACACCAGTAAACAATAATTACGCCCATTCATTATAAAACTTGCTACAAATCTCACCATAAATCTCGCTATAAAACATCTTTACAAAACATAGCTATAAAACATAGCTATAAAACATAGCTATAAAACATCGCCCATACTAGCTTCTGATTTTCCCGTCGCTAGCTCTCGAACCTGGATATCCGGTTCCATATTGATTTTTCCATCATTTTCCAACAGGCCGATTTTATTTTCTTCCGCACTAAACACCACCGCTACGCGTTCTTGAAATAATGGTCTACGTACAAATTTCAGATACCAACCGAAGCGCTCTATCTGCCGTAGCGAGAGCAACTGTGGATGGCTTAGTTCTTCTTCAACATCGTCCGGCACGGGATTTTCACCCTTACGCTTTTCTTTATCCATGCACCTTGATCTCCAGCTAAAAAGGTAACGATTTTCTAACGACATTTAAGCATAAACCGCGCATTTTTCAATTACAATGCTTTTTTTAATTCAACACATTCTGTCAACCGATAAATCAACATTTTAACGAGTCGTTATTTTCATGCGTTAACACCGCGCAATATCTGAATCGGCGGTTGTTTTAACAGCTTTCTAATACCAAGATAGCCGGCAAAACCCACCCCGCAGACCCCACCCAGAGGCCCAATCATCCACAACCAGATATTGAACGTATAAGAAATATCCATAATATGTTCAGCAAGCACGTAGGCGAGCACGGTCGATGCAAGTGCAGCGACAACACCAGACAATGCGCCCAACGTAATAAATTCACTCATCAGACCTTTGACTATTTGTTGTTTGCTGGCGCCAAACGTTCTTAACATCGCACTTTCTTTTATACGCTCGTCGTGGGTCGATTGAATAGCTGCATATAATACAACCAGCCCTGCAAACAGCGTAAAGATAAAAACATATTGCACCGCGTCGGTTACACGCAGAATAATATCGCGTACCTTTTCCATAATCGACGAAATATCAACAATCGTCAGGTTTGGAAATTTTTGAACCAAGTCAGTTAAAACGGCCTGCTTGATTTCTGGCAAATAAAAACTAGTAATGTATGAGGCTGGATAATTATCTAATAAACCAGGTGCCACTAAAGCAAAAAAGTTCACTCGAAAAGAATCCCATGACACTTGACGAACACTAGACACCTGCAGTTCATATATTTCACCCGCTAACGAAAAAACAAGCTTATCTCCAAGTTTGAAACCTAACGTCTTTGCAATGTCCTCTTCAATTGAAAGTGTATTTTTAGATCTGGCTTCATCAGTTTTATCTTCCGACCACCACCGCCCAGCAACAATTTTATTATCTTCTTGTAAATTCTCAGTCCAGGATAAATTAAACTGCCTTTCAACAAGACGTTTCGCGCGTACATCTTCATAATCTTCTGCGGAAACGGGTTTATCATTTATTTTTAACAATCGCGCCCGCACCATAGGGAAAAGTTCTGGTACGTCCAGCTTGTTTAATCTAAAAAAATCTCGTACATCTTCGGCCTGATCTTGCTGAATATTTATAATAAAACGATTAGGTGTATCAGCTGGCAAGCGGTTTTTCCATGCTTTTAATAAATCATTGGTCACAAACGATAAAAGCAACAGTGCCATCATACCAATCCCAAAAGCAACGATTTGCGCAACGCTGGATTTTGCTCTTCGCGAAATATTTGCTATGCCGAAGCGCCAAGAAACTCCAACATGCGTACGTAACTGACGCAGTGCAAAAAGTAACAAGTATGATACCAATGCCAAGACACATATTGTGGCAAGTAGACCTGCAAAAACATAAGCACCAAGCTTTATGTCACCCGCCTGCCATATCAGTAACCCCGCTATTGCAGCCATCCCCAAACTAACTGCAGAAAAAGTTGTCGCTTTTATAGCGCCCATTTCACGGCGAATAACGCGCATCGTTGGGACATTTTTGAGTTGAAGTAATGGAGGTATCACGAAGATAAACAACAAAGATAAACCTGAACTCATTCCAAAAATGAATGGAAACCATGAGGGCGCGGGTAATTCAACGACAAGTAATTGACCCAATACATTTATTAATACCGCATGCCCCAGGTATCCGATCAGGCAACCAAACAGACCGGCCAAAATGCCAAGCCAAATCATTTCCAATAAATACGCAGTAAACACGAAGTGCTGCGTCGCACCCACGCAACGCATTATTGCGCAATTATCCATATGGCGCTGCACGTAGCTACGTATCGCCATCGCCATCGCAACCCCGGCCAATATAACACTCACCAGTGCAGCAAGACCCAGAAAACGCTGTGCACGCTGAAGTGCCTGACGCACTTCTTGTCTCGCATCAGTCACTTCAACCAATTTCTCACCACGCGACAACAAAGCCGATGCCTGATTTTTAAATCTCGCAATAGATTCAGCTTCACCCGCGAGCAAAAAATGGTAGCTAATACGGCTTCCCTCTTGAATCAATTGGGTTGCTGGCAAATCAACCATGTTTAATAAAAGCCTCGGTGCAATGTTAAACATACCACTGCCTCTATCGGGTTCGTAGGCCAGGATAGCTGCGACAGTGAACTCTTTATTGCCAAGAGAAAGCTTGTCACCGATATTTATTTTCAAACGCATCAATAATTCAGGGTCTAACCAGACGGTTCCCGGTTGAGGGATGTTTGTTGCAATAGTTTCAGGGCCAAACAATTTCTCAGCGGTTCTTATCTGACCACGAAGCGGATAATCGTTACCAACCGCTTTGATTTCTGCAAGATGAGAATTGTTGCCCGACAGCACCATACTTCTGAACAAAGTCGCATTGACGGTTTTGAGTTGAAGTTTTGTAGCCAGTGTGCGGTATTTTTCATCCAGCGGGTGATCCGACTTTAAAACCAGATCAGCAGCCAATAACTCATTCGCATGTTGTTTCAGGGATTTATCAATACGATCAACAAAATAATTAACCGAACTCATGCTAGCCACTGCAATAACTAAAGAGATAAAAACAATACGTAACTC
>JAADIM010000091.1:1246-20234 GCA_013151345.1 Gammaproteobacteria bacterium | reverse complement strand
CTTACGAAAACAAAATCGGCAGCGAAGAAAAACAGCTAAGCTCACCTAAATGATTGAAATTTATAAAAATGAATGTGACAAAGTAGAACTAGGTTTAACGCAGTAATTGGAAAATCTGGCCAAAATGCCTCTCTTTTTAACAGCGCCGCAGCAGGTTCTGTATTCTCGAACCGCCTGCTAGATCTTTCCTTTTCCCTTCGAATTTACCGAACCATACGAGATTCTAAAAAAACACGAAACAGACCCTTGCTTTACCATTTTGTGGCTTATGGGAGACCCTCGTTTCTATGCCTGTCTTTAGAAAAAATGGGAATCAATACTAAAAAGAAAGTAAACGTGGGTACGTTTTCGAGTGGGCAACGAAGTCATTTAGATTATCATCGTGATAGTGTGTTTCTCGAGTCGAAAGTAACCTAGAAGTAAGAGATCTTTTACGAATATTAGAATGTGTGTGTTCCGACACATGTTCTTCAACCCCTACCTCGCCCATAAACTCCTTAAATAACTTTATTATCAATGCCTTGCATATATTGTTATCTTTATATTTTCAGTAAAAACATCCATTTTTACTGAAAATATAGCCTAATTCACCCCACAACTTGAGCGCCAATTTGAAACTATCCGTTTCATTTCCCAAAAAAGTTATTATTTGTAACTTTTTGTATTTAATACTAATAATATTATTCTCTTAAGAATTCATACAAGTTATTTATCATACATTTATAAATTTGTGTGTACATGCTCCGTACAAGATCTATAATAAACGTATCACTTCTATTTCTGACTAATTAATCGAGTTTCGAGAAAGACCATGGCCATACGAACGAAAAAAAGAGACGAAAGAGTCGATTTACGTGTAGATGCAGAATCGAAAGACCTTTTCCTGCGTGCTGCGGAAATATCTGGCTCTAACCTTAGTGCTTTTTTCATTGAGTCTGCGCGTGAACGCGCTTATCGCCTGATTGAAGAACATGATCGTGTTGTATTGAAAAACCAGGCACGGGATATTTTTTTGAATGCGCTATCTAATCCTCCTACGCCTAATAAAGCACTGCAAAAAGCTGCAAAAAAACACGCAGTAAAATAAAAAGGAATTTGCATGGCGGACCGCATTGATCCCGACATCAATTCGCTCAACATTGAGCCAATTTCTAAAACACATGTAAGAAGTCAATTTAGCTGCGGTAAACCGCAGCTTGATTTATATCTACAGCAACATGCCCGCCAAAACAATAAAAGCAATATTTCAAAAACATTTGTTGCCGTTGATGAAGAAAATGTCGTTCAAGCTTACTACACCTTAAGTGCAGCAAGTATTGAGTTTGAAGAACTTCCCAATAATATCGCAAAAAATCTACCAAAGTACCCAATACCTGCTGCAAGAATAGGAAAATTTGCTGTCAACAAAAATGCCTCACGCCAAGGCCTCGGAGAAAAATTGCTTATCGATGCATTGCAACGAATAGTAAACAGCAATAATCAAATAGCGGTTAAAGTTATATTAGTTGATGCACTTGATGATGACGCAAAGTGCTTTTGGCTCAAGTTTGGATTTATTGAATTACCCGAGAGCGATTTAAAACTCTTTCTATCAATAGAAACAATTCAACAACTTTTTAATAAATAACATTGTAATCAAACATACCAACAGAGACGTTAGCGACCCTGGAGACCAGGTCTTGTCTTTTGACTTCAAATTAACCAAACCATACGAAATTTAAAAAAACAAAAAACAGACCCTTGCCCCACCATTCACTTACACCGATTCTGCATTAACTTCTTCGGCAAACGGATAATCAACATAACCATGTTCATCACCACCATAGAAAGTAGCAAAATCCACTTCATTTAATGGCAGATCATGCTGATAGCGTTTCACCAAATCCGGATTCGAGAGGAATGGCACACCGAGTGCGACTAGATCACAATTTCCATTGTTTAGTGCTGTTTGTGCACGTGCTTTATCATAGCCATTATTTGCCATGTACAGCCCATCATAGCAGTCACGTAGAACACGATAATCGATATTAACTGACTTGGTCATCATATCGCCTTCTAACACATGCACGTATGCAAGCTTACGTGGATTAAGTTGTGTGATGAAATAGCTAAAATTCTCCAGGGGATTAGAATCAGACATCGAATTAAAACTATTCTCAGGCGTGAGGCGCACTGCAACGCGATGACTCGGCCACACCTCAATCACGGCATCTAACACTTCATTTAACAAACGCATACGATTTTCTAGACTGCCGCCGTATTCATCGGTTCGTTTATTTGAACCATCACGTAAGAACTGGTCGATTAAATAGCCGTTCGCAGCATGCACTTCGACGCCATCAAAACCGGCTTTTTTCGCCATTTTGGCGGCATGTCTGTACTGGGCAACGATGTCGGCTATTTCATTCGTTTCCAATGCCCGTGGTGTCACAAATGCTTTCATCCCTTCCAGGGTTACCGCTTCACCTTCGGGTTTAATCGCTGATGGCGCAACGGGTATTTGCTTATCAGGTAACAAATCGGGATGTGAAATCCGCCCGCAATACCAAAGCTGTATAAATATATGACCACCCTCGGCATGCACTGCATTGGTCACTTTCTGCCATCCGGCGACTTGTTCATCACTGTAGATACCCGGTGTACCTGGGTAACCAACACCTTCTGGCGAAACCTGAGACGCCTCCGTGATAATTAAACCGGCTGTCGCCCGTTGCTGATAATAAGTAACATTTAAATCATGCGGTGCATGGTGCTCATCGGCCCGGTTGCGTGTCATCGGTGCCATCACCATGCGGTTGCTTAGTTTTATGTCACCCAGGGTGACGGGGGAAAACATATCAGTGCTCATAGAACCTCTCCATGTAACGTATCCGTTTCAAATATGTGCTTACGCATTCATTCAGAGAGCGTCGGCATATATGGTCTGGCAACACTCACCCGAGAAACACTGGCTGCTACGGGTCCAACGATTACCATGGATTACATGGTACACGAACCCCCCGCTATACCGGCTGCTTTGCTCGTGCTGATTTCGGGTGGGCAATTAAATTCCGTGATTGAGGGTGGAAGCGGAATTGGATTTGCACCGACAAATGCAGGGGGGAATTTCCTGGTACGCAGCGCCCATCTATTTGCGGCGCAGGGTTATCGGGTACTAACCATTGATCGCCCCGATGATTACCTCGATTACACGGGAGGCCTTGGTAATGGTAGCGCCTACGATGGGTACCGGATATCAATGGCACACGCTGTCGATCTGTCACAGCTGATTAATGTAGTAAACGCAGCTGATAATTTGCCGGTTATTCTTGCGGAAACCAGCCGTGGTTCTATTTCTGCGGTGGCGCAACATGCACTGAGTTCAGCTCTGGCCATTTCGGCACCGCTGACAAGCGGCAATGGGAATCCCATTGGTACTGCTAATGTCCTGCCGGCCAATGTTCCCGGACCAGTGCACGTTTCTTGGCACGTGCTTGATGGTTGCGGTGTCACAACACCTACCAATGCGCAATCATTGGTCAGTGATTTTCCGGATGCGACGGGCGTATCTATTAGTGGAGGTTTTGCATCCAGCAGTTCTACTAGCCCATGTAATGCTGATCATTACCACGGTTTTCCTGGGATAGAGTCGTGTGCGACCAAACAGGCAACAAACTGGATGGCTGTTGAATTGGCTACCTTGCCCATCACACGACCGGTTGCTACTGCACAATCTGACTCAACAACGCTGAACATGCAAAAGCTTATTGACCTGGCAGGTTTTGCAACAGCCGCGGGTGGCGGTGCGCTAACCTATACACTGCCGCATGCATCCACTAGCCTGAATGGTAGCATTTCCATAGCGGGCACCAATGTGACCTATACACCACCGAGTGAGGTGTCGAGTATTGTCGATACATTTGTGTATGTTGTTAGCGAAGCCGGTGGTGGCACTAACCACAATGTAATTGCGGTAACGATTAATCCCTGAAAGTAATCCCTAAAAGTGATTGTAAAAAACACCGACCCGGGGTCTGACCAAGCTATCTAATTGTATTCAAAACGTTATCATTCTCAAAACAACTATTCCAATCAAGCGATTGATTTCGAGTCATCACTGCTTTCGATTTTGCCATCATACCGTTGACCGAGCAGTACGCCTACTCGCGCCCAAGCCGTCGCGATTCCAGCACCAACCAGTGCAACAGCAGCGAGTCCAAGACCGAGCCCTTCAGTAAGAAACGCAAACAGCGTACCGCTTATCGCATCACCCCCGCGATAGACAACAATATCGACCACGGGCTTGGCTTTGAAGCGCTCTTCCTCGCTGACCTGGGTAAATAGCATTTCGCGGGCCGGACGAGTTACTGCATAGTTGCCAGAACGCCGCACTACCTGTAAAGCCAGCAATACTGTTATGACCGGCGCGAAGGCGAGAATCAACAACCCTGCCATAGTAAGCAGTGGAATCAACATCAAGGTCGTTGGCATACCATACTTTTTGACAATGCGCCCGGTAGCAAAAAAAGCCAAACCAAAGGTCAGCACATTTACCAGCCAATCGATGCTACCCAGGATTTCGATTCGCTCAACCCGCGAATAGCCCGCTAATAGGTTCTTCTGTTCAAAATAGATGAATGAACCAATAAATACATACAGTAAGATAAAGATGCCTATGCTCAGCAAATAGGGATTAGCGACTACGGTCCGAAATCCGTTCCACCAACTTCCGCCCAGCCTGAACGTTTGTAGATTTGCTGCAAGACCCGCATTCCCCAACGCGGTGTGCTTTTGCCTGTAGATATAAAAAATGAGAGGAATAACCAACATCAAGCCGCAAGAGGCAATTAGCATCAAGGTATCGACACCAACATTGCCCACAAATAAAACCGCAATAGCCGGCCCGACTAACGCGCCGGCGCTCGCACCCGCGCCGATAACAGCAAACAGGCGCTTGGCTTGTTCCTTATTGAAGGTATCCGACATGAAACTCCAAAACACTGACACGTGAAACAAGCTGAACACACTGACCCAGAGATAAAATGTTTTATCAATAAGCGTCCTGTCCGCTAGCGATGACGCGCCAAAATAGAACGCAACAAATGTGGCTGCGAAAAACGCATATACCATAGGTACAACGCGCCTAAACCTAAGCCGTGATACAACATAACCGTAGAATGCTACAATTCCGGTACTCACGAAAAAATTGATATTCCAAAGAAAACTGACTTCCAGGTCACTCCAATCGCTAGCCATCGCATCGCGTACCGGTCGCAATACAAAATAAGAAGCCATCAGGATAAACACGAATACAAACGCAGCAACCGTTGCTTTTAGCTCATTCGGCTCGACGTTCAATGCTTTTTGAAACAGACTAGTGACTACGCCCGCTCTATTTTTGCTCATTATTTCAATCGCCTGGATTCACCCGCTCACTCATCGCAGGGCATACGCCTACAAATGACCAATGATAGGGGGCCTGATTAATTAAGGTAACTTTCCGTCAACTCTAAGGAAACACGCCATAAATTTTTGGCTAACTCGCGGTCTGACATATGCGGTCCCTCGAGTACAATTGGGTTGCAGTCTGCGAAAAAATGTCCGGAGACGTTGGCCAAAGAGGGGTGGCTGGCGACATAACATTGCGTGGCGGCGCCTTCCTCCACTGACTTCAAAAATGCCCAGCCTCCCACCGTAAAGCCCAGTTTTACATACCAAGGCATGTTTCTAAATAGATTTGTTTGTATAACGCCAGGATACAGCGCATTGGCCGTTACACTCTCGCCAGAAAAACGCTGGGAAAACTCTGCAGCAAACAAAGCCATTGCCAACTTGGATTGACCATATGCGGTAAAACGATCATACGATTTCTTGCCGGAGAGGTTGTCAAACTCTATTCCTGTATCAGGGGCTTTGGTATAAAGACCACTGGATACCATCACAAGACGGCCCTGAGGCGCTGCTTTGAGCCGGGGCAGCAAACGCTGCGCCAATAGAAAATGACCCAAATAATTAACGACAAACTGCTTCTCAAGACCGTTTACTGTTTGCAGATCGGAGCCCCCCATTATCCCGGCGTTACAAATCAGCACGTCTAAAGGTTTTCCCAAGCTGTGTTTCTCTACAGATTTTGCACAGTTCACGACAGATTCAAAATCTGTTAGCTCGCAGACAATCGGCGTGACATTACCAATAACACTTGCTGCTGCCTTTGCGGCCTTTTCCATGTTTCTAGCGGCCGCCAGCACATGAGCCCCACGCAGAGCCAGTACTCGCATGGTTTCGTAGCCCAAACCCGAATTGGCGCCGGTCACGAGAACGGTCTTATCAGATAAATCCAAGCCCGCGGTCACTTCTTCGGCCGTCGAATCGGCGTTAAATTTGCTGCGGACAAACTCCGGCATTCGTGCCATCAGGGAATGCGGTATTAATGACGCTAAACTATAACCAATGGATTTGAGAATGAATTCGCGGCGAGTCGTTGTTTTGGGCATTTTTTCCCCTTTAAGTATTGCGGAACGTACTGTACGCAATAAAATAAAAAATTATAGAAAACCAATCAAAAAATTCAAGCAAAAACATTTATTTACTGAGCATTTTCACAATCTGTTTGAGACATAATATTTAAGTATTCCCCTGCCGTAATTAACTTAGGTTAATAATGAGAAAATAGGACTCTGAAGCAGAAGGTCTGACGCGTCGGCTACCCCACCAACGATGCAGTAAAAATATTTGGTGGTCACTGAACATGGCTGATCACTCGGGACCTCTTGATAGGCAAAAAAAGTATTTCAGCGAATTTCGTGAATCAGATGAAAAAATCGCGAGGGTCAGGTCTTTCGTTGCCACATATTTAATTCCACCAATTGTAATATCTATTAGAATAAATGTGGCATTGAAAGACCCTTGCGACGTCTTAAACAGCGGCCATCTAAATCTGCTTTACCGCGCGTCCGTATAAATAGCTAGTTAGGCAGCAGCAGGAAGAAATAGATGGATACAACTAACGCAGGGAAAACATTAGATATAGAAGCAGAGCCAGCTACTTACGGCTATTTTTTCGTATCAAATTTATATTAATGACTGTTTGTACTTTAGGATTTTACCAAATATATTGGTTTTATAAAAATCGGAAATTTTAGGGGACACTATTTTAGGGGACACTGATAACTTAATAACTTAACGAAATTCAGAAGAAAATTACTAGTCCAAATACAGCTTAAGTTATTAAGTTATCAGTGCCCCCAAGTATTGCAGTTATTTTTATATAAAACGATGCGCTTGATTTCTTCTGGTTTCTTCCTCAACAGAAAGGGCCAAGAAGTCCTGCCAACTGTCATTATTGTCGTCCCATTCACCGTGCATTCTTAAGTATTGCAGCACCACAGCTTGCTTAAATCCCATTCGGTTTACGACAATTAATTCTTTCACTATGTCGCGCATACTTGGTACAACGCCGAGTTTTCGGGCGAGGTGTATTACACCGAGTGTATTAAGGATTCTCACACCATACCGGTTAATATCACTGGATAACGGCGGAAAATCGTTGTTTTCGAGAAAATTAATCGTTCTATTTTCATCAACAATCATGAGCATAGCCCGTAAACTTCTGGCTAAGGCTATGGCCTCTTTCTCCCCCGCATCAAGACTGTCGGGTATCCCTTGAAACGCACCTGGGTGTATTTGGCTCGTAGGTACAACGTTGAGCCAGCCTTGCCGGATGCACTCTCTTAACCTTATTCTTTGCCATGCTGTGGCGGCCCGAAACCGCTTATTTGGCACGCGTTCGGTTACTTCTTCGGCGACTTTTTCCGGTATGGAAATTGTTTTAAACAATTCCTTCATTAATTCGACTTTGCCGATTTTTGAAAGATAAATGAGAGGTGACGCATCGCTTACAACGTTACTCATTTGTCTTCACCTTCCCTATTTTTATTAGTTAAATGATTAAAATGACCACCTTCTATCAGGTCATCAATCGTATCGTTTTGTCGGGACACTTCCATGTCATTGGTATTCGGTACACCTTTTTCAGCCATTAACTCTATGAACTCATTCAGCGACATTTCTGCAATTTGTGCTGCCAAACGCATTGTTGCCAACTCTTTTTCATACAGACATAGTGCAACAAATTCTTTGAACTCTTTTGGAGACTGGTTAAATTTGGCTAACAATGTGTCCGGAATTTCGATGTTCATAACGGATACCTTAGACCTAGTAAAACAATTGCGACAAAACCCTGTTGTGTTCCATCGGGCTTGATAGACTTTTATAGTAACGAATGTAAAGGACAATTGTAATAACAATTGCTGTTAAATATTCACACATTCAACTCAACAGCAAATTTTCAAAATAGTAGGTAGGGACATTGATAACTTTATAACTTAGGAGTAGATCAAGCTATTGGTTGTATTATAAATGTCATTACATGAAGAAAAATATTACCTAAGCAATTGGTTTGCATAATTAAATCGAATTGTTAAGTTATAAAATTATCAGTGTCCCTACCTCCTTACTAGATACAGCTACCGTTATTGAGGATATGAACGTTCCGGGATTTGGGCTTCATCAATTGAAGGGCAAAAGAAAGGGAGTATGGTCAATTAAAGTAAGTGGAAATTGGCGACTAACATTCATGTTTGAGGATGGAAATGTATATATTGTCAATTATGAGGATTATCACTAATGAGTATGCATAACCCACCACATCCCGGTAAATTTATCCGGGAAATATATATAAGCCCTTTTGAAATAAGTGTTAGAAGGGTTGCGAACAGTTTAGGTGTGTCTCCTTCAACATTAAATAAACTAAATTTATGTATCGTTTCTACATAAATTTAGCCATTGAAAAATACGGCGGTTATTTCAACGTTGAGGCTGCAGAAAAACTAAAAGAGATATTTTCGTGAAAAAAACGACCGCCTCAGAAGCTCAGTACGCAACGAGTTCTATCAAAGAGATAGTTTTGGTATCCTAAAAATTGAATATTTTTTCAACTCCCGAGGTTTTTCTACCGCCTCGTGACGTAAATTAAATTAATTATGAGAATAATATTAGTCATCTATGTGGTATTACCTTCACTACTTTCATGTGGGTTACCGAAAAACACAATACATTCTAAAACAAATTACTATTTGGGCATGTCGTTAGTAGAAGTAGAAAGTGACCTCAATAAATACCCTGTTGGTGGAAGGAAAGACTTGATTAGATACTGGTGTAATGGATTCAAATTAAATAGCTGTAATTTAAATTGTGCAAGCTGTCAAGCAATAGTATTCAATCCACCAAATACTATAGTTTTTATAAATGGCACAGGATCGCCACCTAAAGTAACAAGAATAGAAGACTCCGTTTCAAAAAAATATAACTACTTAGTTTTTGATCACAATATAAATTATGATATAGCTTTAGCATTATATGATGAAAAAATAATTAGAGGCATGACCTTAGATCAGGCTAGAGAATCGAAACCTACTTCACAATTCGATGAAAAATATTGGTGTAACTTGAAAAAGTAAATAAGTGTGATGATACTTGTTTGAATTGTGGAATAATGATGTATGAAGTTGATAAATTTAAAGGGAAGCATAAAACAATATATTTAAATAATTACGGCGGCATGCAGAAAATACCGACAGTGAAAAGAGTAGAGATGTTTCATAATCGTACAGCGCTACCTAACTAAAAAAATACGTCGTTCGCCGTCGTACTTAAATATTCCATTTATGTTATGACACCCATTCTTTCTTAGCAAAACACTTTGCTATTCATGTATGCATACTAGGAAATATCCCGATTGTTACTTGTCGTAATTAAGATTACCATAATAAAAATAGGTAACATAACCTCCTTTCAGCCGGATTTATAAGATGTTGAGATCCTTTTTGTTGCTCATTGCCTTCTCCTTGGGGATTTTTTTGTGGGCAGCTGCCGTGTTCGCAGATGAACAGCAAAATATCTCGCGGCAAATTCGTCAACAGGCACGTGCAGGCGATATTTCTGCTCAATTTGCGACCGCTGAACACTATTTTCAGGGCAAAGGGCTTGAAAAAAATATTTCTAAAGCACTCTTTTGGTATGTAAAAGCTGCAAAAAACAACAACCTACAGGCACAGCTCAAATTAGCATCCTTTTTCCGTACTGGCATAGCGGTGTCCAAGAATTTAAAAACATCGTTTTATTGGTACGAAAAAGCGGCAACACAAGGTCACGCGGAGGCCCAAACCCAAATCGGGAAAATGTATTACAACGGCTTGGGGGTCAACATAAATTTAAAACAAGCCGCCAGTTGGTATCGTCATGGTGCAGAGCAAGGTAATACTGAAGCGCAATCCAATTTGGCCATTATGTATTATGCCGGTCACGGCGTTAAATCCAACCATCCTGAAGCCTACGTGTGGGCAAATTTGGCAGCGGCGCGTGGGGACAACAAGGCCCATAAATTTCGCGAACATCTAAAGCAAAAAATGACATTGGCGCAACGCAAACAAGCGTTGCAGTTGATACAACAGTATCTGGATAAATACTCTAAGATTTTTTAAAACAATGAAGCAAATATTACAGGTCAGTATGGCCGGGGTGTTTTTGCTGTTCGCTGGCTGTGCACATAACAACGCTCAAGATGCGGGGCACGATCAAACCAATACTCGCTTGGATAGCAATGAATGGACGGCCCTATCGAAAGGTACCGAAGTTCGAATTTTACCGACGAACGAAACTAAAAGTATTTACCAATCCAAGTCAGGTGATACGGTAAAGAAAATTAAACGCGAAGGTGATTGGGTTGCGGTGTTGGATCAGGACGGTATGATTGGATGGATCCATCAGCCCCCGGTTGATGTGAAAGAGCCAACGTCACCGATGGCTTTGGTGGAAGACCCGGTTTCACCGCCACCGCACTCCGAATCCATTGCAGCGGTAGAGCGAGAGGAACCGCCCCCGGTATCCGTCACAACGGAAGAGTCAGAAGAACCAACCCCCGAATCCGTGCGTTCAACTTCATCTGCACGAGGGGACAGTGGCTTCAATGTAAATCTGGACGCCAGTTTAGGTTCGCTCTTCAAGACCCAAAAATTCAACTCAGCCGGTACGGGTATCAATGGTAATTATAAAATCTCAACCATGTCCCCTACGATCAACCTGGATTTGAGTATAGTACGTAAACTCTCTACATTTTCATTTGGGATGAAAGCCTACTATCGTAAAACCCTTGACGGGGGGGTCGATACACCGGCGGGATCCGGAAAGCAGAAATTATCCTGGGGATACCAAAGCATGGATATTCGTTTACTCATGCTTTATTCCTTCAAAGGTACTTGGTCTTTGAAGTCTCATTTAGGGACGCATCGCAGCACCGTGGATATCGGTAAGGACAATACGGCGTTGTTTCCGAGTGAAACCATCAGCGGTATGGCGCTGGGAATTGGTGTTATCGTGCCGTTTGCCCAATACCGCATGCGTTTGAGTGTGGATATGGACTATTTGCTTTCAGGGGATTTGGATCAGGCGAAAGGTCTACGCGATGGCAGCAAAGTAGATTTGACAGGTCAATATATTCGAGTGGTGGCGATTTATCAGTGGAAACCAGCGCTCAGTCTGAATTGGGAGGTTGTGAATCTTAGTGAGTCTATCGATTTCAGCGGGCCTAGTGAGCGCAATCCTGGGGTTAATAGCGGTAACCGGTCGGATTCCACACAGATATATAGTATGGGTGTGAGTTATCGGTTTTAAAATAGAAAGCTGGGTCAGACTTCATGAAAATTTATTTGTAGCAAATGGTAGACTTGAACACCAACTGGCTCAGGCAAATGTAAGTACGCTCACTATCGTTCGCCCGGCGTGCTATCGCGCGTGGCTTATTTGCAACGTTAAGTGAATTCAGAAAGGAAGAGAATGGATGTTTGAAAGAATAATGGGACTTAATGTAATTGATGATATCGAGTATCAAAGATATAGAGAGGCGATGCTGCCCATACTTAAAAGTTTTGGTGGTGCTTTTGGCTACGACTTTAAGGTTTCTGAAGTTCTACTATCTAAAACAGAAAACGAGATTAATCGAGTTTTTACAATTGAGTTCCCAAGCAAGCAGAAAATGGATGAGTTCTTCTCCTTCCCTGATTATGTTGCAATACAAAATCGGCACCTTAAGAATTCAATCAATAGCAAAACAGTTATCTCAATGCATGAAAAATACACTTAAAAATGAATTACGGGATACGGGGCTCCCGTAATTCAACTGTTAGTTCTCATGAGATTAGAATATGAGCTATAAATTGATAGAGATATTTCTTGGCGTAAAATCAGACCAAGACGGTGTAGTGTCACCTACACTAGCTATAAAAATTAATGCTGATGGCCACCCACCCCGTGTACGTGGCCATGCGCAATCTCTTCCGCAGATGCATCGCGTACATCAAGAATTTCGAGATCGAATGTGAGTGTTTTACCTGCCAAGGGATGATTTGCATCCACATCAATATTCTTAAGCCCAACCTTTACCACCACCACTTCCCGAGGCCCATTCGCGGTATTGACATGCACCACCATACCCGGTTTATATTTAATTTTTTTCTTCGAAGGATTAACTATGTGTTTAATAGATACGCGTTGCTGTGCGTTCTCTTGCACTGCGCCGTATGCCTGCTCTGGAGGCAACGTTATTGTAAACTGATCGTTTTTTTGTTTTCCCAGCATTGCCTCTTCCAATCCCTTGAGCATGCCATTGTGTCCGTGTAAAAAAACGACCGGATCGCGATCACCTTTATCACCACGTGAGTCTTCAATGATCTCTTGATCTGGCTCACTCAACTGATAGTGAAACATGACTACTTTGTCCTTTTCAATCAACATTTTCTTTTTTTATACTCCAATAAATGATGCCCAATAGATTTGTTTATTCACTGGAACCAGATGAATTCATTGTCAGAAATAAATCTATGACTGCTTCTGCCTGTTTCCAGTCAGTTTCTGCATTTCCCAAAAAGGGTTCTCTATGCACGAATAACAAATTTGCAATTTTCTCAATCATCTGTTGGCGTTCTTCAATAGAATAGATTTTTACTGCCTTCTTGTTACTTGTTTTAGCATGAATATTGGCAACAGATTTTTTTGCTATAAGTTTTTTTACTGCAAGTTTTGTTGCCTTTCAATATTGAATCCTGACTAGTCTTCTGCGATGCATACAGCGTTTACTCATCGTGTTTTAACATGAATGTTTATACGACGATTGTGTTCAAATGGCAAATTTAAATGGATGGCAAGAACCCCGAATCTAGCCTGGAAGAATCAGTAGCATGAACGTAAATACGGATTGCGCTACATGGCATCCAGCCTACAAATATCATGGTTGATGTATGCAGGGTATGGCTAGCAGGTGGCCATATTTTCAGGAACGCCTTAATGTTTGATAAATACAATAATTTAAAACTAACTTCCCTATAAGCATTACTAACAAGTATCGTCTTGCCCAAAACTGCTGTTAACCAAATCATTTAACGTGCGGCCCTCGGTCGGAGTATATTTTTCGTCCAACACCTGCAACTCTTGTATTCGATCTAATCTGAAATTTCGAAATGCCTGCCGTTGTTCGCACCATGCCCCCAAAGTCCAAACTTGGCCCCAAAAAAACAAACCTAATGGCCAAACTGTACGTTCTGAGTCTTCTCCGTCTTCGCGTGTGTAGGCAAAACTGACTTTATTCAATCTATCAGTAGCCAGACGCAACTGAGCCAATCTGTTTGCCACTGCAGGATTGAGCCGAACCATTGGTGAAAACAGATTTTGGTTTGACATTTTGTGCTTTAACTCATCTGGCAAAACCGTGGCCACTTTACTGAGAATATTTTCTGCAGCACGGGCCAGTTGTGGGTCGGCCCAGCTTTTAACAATTTGGGCACCTAACGTCAGTGCAGCCAGTTCATCGACAGTAAACATCAAAGGAGGAAAATCAAATCCACGTCGCAAAGCGTAACCGATACCCGTTTCACCATCGATGGGTACACCATTGGCCATCAGATCACTTATATCCCTGTAGATAGTACGCTCAGATACTTCCAGGTTCTCTGCAAGCCACGACGCAGTAGTCACTCTTCGGGTACGTAAATACTGGATAATTTGAAACAAACGGTCGGCACGTCGCATAATCAGTCTAATAATTTTGCTCGAAATGTATTATCTAATGAAATATCGAATATATACTCATCACAAACAGGCTCTCGGTTTTAGTGTAACTTAGCCCTCCTGACAGCATTATGTCAGGAGGGAACTTGGCTGAAAACAATCATCGCTTGAACCAATCGTCAGTCTCATCACTCTCAAGCTCACGAATATCATCATCCGTTAAATCAATATGACCAATAAGCGCTTCCGAATCTTCTTTTGATTTTGCGGAGTCTAGATCTGGCACAATCGCATCTTCATGAAATGCGTCTAAAAACACCTGATAATTCCTTTCAGTCAGGCACAACACAATTTTTTCAACAACACATTCATGGCGCGCATCCCAAAAATGTGTAATAGAACGAAAAACCGCTTGCGCACAGGTTTGAACAGGTACGTTAAAATGACCTGTACTGATGGCAGGAAAGGCGATCGAGCACCAGTTATTTATTTCACATAATTGCAAACTACGTGATATTGCCCGTTCTATTTTATATTGCTCATCGCCCTCCCCCAAGGTCGGGCCAACTGCATGAATGACTGCTTTATATGATAACCGCCCAGCCTCGGTATATACGGCCATGCCACTGTCAATCTGACGATACTCTCGAATAAGCTGCTTACTCTGCTCTTCAAGACTATCCCCAGCTGCCGCGAGAATTTGTGCTGCCAAACCGCCATCGTGTGACAAACCACTGTTGGCTGGGTTCACAATGACATCAACGGGCGCCATCAACAAATCGTATACACCCAACAGAAGTTCTCGATCACCAAATAAAAACTGTACGGGCTGTTTGTTCACAGCTGAATGCTATCGAAAATTGTTTGCATAAGCAGGGCTATGTTTACCTATAATTTTTATTTATTAATCACATGCTCAGGTAATTGATCAGGATGTATATACTCTTCCGATTGGGCATAGCCTTTCACCGAATTACCCGATAGATGAACCGAAGCCGAATTTGCAGTTAACAACGGATGCCAGCTTGGTAGACCTTTACCTTCATCCAGACGACGATATGCGCAGGAATCGGGTAATAATCTTAAAAGGTCTTTCTTTTCGGGCTCTAATACCATACACATAGCCACCTTGTTCATGCGATTGTCATAATCTCGACAGCGGCAAGTGTCGATGTCCAGCAAACGACAAGCAACATTGGTTGCAAATATCTCATCGGTATCTTCGTCCTGTAATTTGACAAGGCAGCAACGACCACAACCGTCACATAATGACTCCCACTCTGACTGGGTCATTGTGGCCAGGGATTTGGTCTCCCAAAAGGGTGGGTTTGTTTTCATATGAGTACGCTTCGCTATATAATACCGTCACAATAATACCATCTCAACAGACAGCCACACAGACAGCCACGTCAGATTTACAATCTAAATTAATTCTATCCTTACAAATTTTTTATCTGGAAAAACTTTTTCACAATTAATTCCCAATTTTTTTTTCAGGGTAGTCTATAGTTATTTAATCTAGAATCCCAACAGTTGTCGCGATGAACCAGAAACTTCACCATCTTAAGGTCAATACACCATAAGGAGCTATGTTTATGGCCAGATCCAATCAAGAAACTTCTGCCTCTAAAACTTCTGCCTCTAAAGAAGTATCTTCAAAAAGCAGCACAAAACCTGTTAAGACAAAACAAAATTCTACAAAAACCATACAAACTGAAGAAATAGTATCTACAGAACAGCGGCTACAAATGATTCGTGACACAGCCTATAACATTGCAGAACAACGTGGATTTACCCCAGGAAATGAACACACCGACTGGCTGCAGGCTGAAACACGGGTAGATGCCCTACTTTTGAAATAAAAGTTCTGAAGTAAAAGTTTTAAAATAAAGGCTTTGAAGTGGAAGTGTTAAAATAGAATATTTTAAAATAAAAGCCTTTACAACCAAAGATTTGGAATCGATGTTAAATAATTTGCTGCACATTTATCACTGATTTTTATTATTTTTTTCGTAATCGAAACAAACCATTTACACCGCTATCACTGGTAAAGTACAGCGCGCCATCTGGCCCAATCGCAACGCCAACAGGTCTTGCAAGCCGGTCCCCATTTTCCAATTGAAAGCCTGTAACCAAATCATCCACTCGATGTGCCTTACCATTTTCAAATCGAACCACGACTAATTTAGGGTGCCTACGCGTTGCATTCGCCCCAAAAAAACCGCCGCCGGGTTTAGTGCCCCATGACCCTCGTAGCGCCACAATAGCATCAAATTCTAAGGTTTTATCCATAGCGCCCTTTGGTACAAAACTGACACCCATCGGCGCATTACGCGCGGCAAACGTGGCAACCGGAACGGATACGTCTTTAATCGGACGCGGCGGTTTGTTATCGATACAATCATCACGCTTCACATTCGAACCATCGTATTGAAACCAGGGCATGCCATGAAAAGAGCCTGCTTCTATTCGACTAAAATATTCAGGTGGCTTTTCAAAACCCTGGTGATCCGGCCCGTTATTGCTCGCATACATCACACCGGTTACCGGGTGCCAGGCAAAACCAACTGGATTGCGTAACCCCGACCCAAAGGTTTGCCAAACCGGCTTTGCTCCTTTTTCATCCAACACCATCACGCCGCCACGACGATGATCAAATGAATATGTTTTCCCCAAATACTCATCGCTACAATTCCCGCTAATACCCAGACTTAAATAAACTCGCCCATCTGGACCGACACCGACAGTGCGACTGTTGTGACCACCACCGCCGGGAACAGAAGCTAATTTTTTGACAGTACCTGGATTAATCTTTTTTATGCCAGGTGTGTACGGCGCTTGATATAACCCATCGGTAGTCGCAATAAAAATCTCATTTTGTCTGAACGCAACACTATGCGGATAACCATCTAATTCGAGTAGTTCTTCAGGCTGCGTATAAGGCGGGGACAGGCGATAAATTACATCCGATTTTGATCCAATGACAAGACTGCCTCGCCCATCAAAATTTAATAGTCGAGGCCTATCCAGCTTATCCGTGAGCAACTCCAATAGATAACCCATTGGCACACGTACTTTATGGGTATCGCCATCCAGTTTGATGAACTGATCCTGATAGAGCAACGCCTGCGTTGATGCATTGGCTGTAGATAACAGACAACTCAACAGCAATATATTTATTTTAAAAAAATAAATAGCTATCGTATATATATTGGTATGTTTCATTGTTAACAAATAATAAGCGCGTGCATTCTTATTGCCAAAGGTTATTGCTAAAAGTTATTGCTAAAAAATATTGGCAAATGATAAGAATTACTCGCCAAGGGTACTAATTTTTGCTATCGAATACGTCAAGAGTATCTGAAACAAAATTCTTTTCTTCTAAATATATCTCTATTTTCTGCATCACGGTTTGTTTAATTCTTTTGTCAGATACAATTTTATCTGATCTAGCTTCGTCAGACACAACGTTACCGAATTCAGATTCGCCAAATTCAGGACTGTTACCCTGGTCACTCACAGTGTCAAATTCTAATAATTCCGGAGCATCGTCAAAATCATAAAAAATGTCATCTATGTCCATTAGATAATACCTCTTAAAATTTAATTAGTTTTATTCTGTTTACCCCTCTATGTGGAAGTTGAATTCGCCACAAGGAAATTCTTGCACTGATTATGCAATAAATAAAGTTAATTTTTCATTAAATTGGTGAACAGGATTAACAATTTTCGATAGGGAATTAGGGTATTTTTGACGTGTTTGGATGAACGGATATGTGTCTAAAATCGACAAATCTTGCGATCTTCAATAACTGCTCCTGGCACAATGCTCGATTGCTGTTCCAGACGCAATTCTACCTCCCGCATGCTGCCGTGCTCACGCCCCTTACATACATCCATTTTGCCCTGAGCATCAATCCAACACTCGAAGCTTAACATAAGTGCAATTTACTCAACGATGTCGTGTTTACTTGTATCTGTATGCGCACAAAAAAAACAAACACAGACAAAACGCTGACTATGCACTTTAATATTTAATCCACTAATAATTGACTCACATCGCATGTGGGCAAAGAACTCATAAAGGTATAGATCAATTAAAATAAGAATAATTACATATAATTTCATCAAAATGCCTGAGGCTTCCTAAGTGTATTTCTTTTTAATAACACGCTTCAAAATTTTACCTGTAGGCCCTTTTGGAAGTGATTCGACAACATGGCTCTTGCGAGGTACTTTGTAGGCAGCAAGATGCTCACGGCAGTATTTCTCGAGTACATCATGTTCCAATTTCACCCCCTCGCGTAATGCATATACTGCCATTACCTCTTCGCCGTGTTTTTTGTCAGGTATACCGACGACTGCGGCTTCTGTTATATCAGGATGTGCATACAGTACTTCTTCAATCTCGCGTGGATAAATATTGTATCCACCGCGAACGATCATTTCTTTTTTCCTGTCAACAATACTTACATAACCGTCTTCACTTAAAACCCCAATATCGCCAGTATAAAACCAACCATCCTTTATTACCTCGTTAGTTTCTTCGAGTTTTTTATAATAACCCTTCATTATATTTGTACCTTTGACAACAACTTCACCTCGCTATCGGGTGCGTAACAGACAAAAATATATTTAGTTTCAACCGACTCGGCAGCGGGAAGCGTTTGCGCCAAAAAAGCATCCCAGACGATTAACGCTTTGGCATCGCAATCATCCAGATGATATTTAAGCTCATCTTCAACAAACAATACGTTCAAAGGCACAACGACTGCACCAAGATACACAACCGCAAAATAGTTTATCCTAAATTAATCAGTTGGATCGTAGCGAGGGTGCCTAAGGTGCTGAAGATAGCGTGTTTTTCCATTTTTTAAGGCGATCGCGTAGT
>JAADIM010000091.1:0-1240 GCA_013151345.1 Gammaproteobacteria bacterium | reverse complement strand
TCATTCTACGAGTGAGTCTTAAAAACTGGAAAAACGCGTTAGATTCAGTGCATTAGGTGCCCGCAGTCGATCCAACTGATTTATTTAGGTTTATAGTGAATTGAGGCACATTTGGTAACATAATGGCAACATGATCGCCAGGACCAATGCCTTGCTCTTTTAACGCCTGAGCACAACAAACGATCTGCTCTTTGAGCACCAGATAGCTGACGGTCTTTTCACCCAGTAAAATGGCCGGCGCCTGCGGATATAAACTTGCAGATCTAAGCGGGATAGAAGCGAGATTAAGGCTCATTTAAACATTCTCCTTTTTTGTTTAGTATTTCTTGCATCCATGAATTATGCGCGGATGGCTCAACAGACATTACAGCTTCAACCATGTATCGATGTCCGATTTAATACTTTCAAACGACCGATAGCCGTGTGATAGCAGCTGATAATTATTTTGTCCTTTTTCCACTTTTTGAAACACTAACGACGGAAAGCCGCGCACGGAAAATTGCTGCGTGGTCTTAAAATGGCCAAGCGTTTTTTCTTTTATCGCTTCTGAATGCAGCTGTTTTTGAAATTCTACCTGACTGATATCAAACTGATCAACAATTTCAGTCAGAACATCTTCACGGGTCACATCACACTGATCTACATAAAAGGCCCGCTGCACCATTTTGAAATAACCCAGCATAGCATTAGGCACAAGCTCACCTACAGTCACTACCGCACGACTCGCCGGTTCGGTATCGTAAACAAAACCATCCGGCATAGCGCCCTCAAAACTAAAAGGCTGGCCAGTTTGCTTATGTACCTCATGCCAGTGATGAAGAATCTCATCGCGAAACGATTCTGTTACAGGATCTGTTGTGCCCGGTCGCAACCCGCCTAATATTAGTGAGATTGGCAATTGCCCGGCAAAGGCCTGAATTATTGCATCTACGACCGGCGTAAATCCCCAACACCAGGAACACATTGGATCAGCAAAATACAACAATGATTTTTCCACTGGAGGCGTCACTTTCATAGTGGTGGCAACTTTTAGAGGAGAATGGAACTAGCACAGAGCAAAACTTGGAAATAGTATCATTAAGAATAGACTATTTACTCGCCAATTACCCAGCAAATTCGAATTCATTTAACATAACTTTATTGTCATGCAAATAATGCGTGTAAACAGTCGGCGATTTATCGACGAATTTCTCGAAACGTTAAATTAATACGTGCTGCTGTTTTAAGTTTTGTTTTAGGT
>JAADIM010000070.1 GCA_013151345.1 Gammaproteobacteria bacterium | reverse complement strand
TCGGGCCATAGTGCAAAAAATAATCGTCGTGTTGATATCTTCTCCTTTTTTAAAGTGTCTTTTGAATCCTCATTCAGGGACATTCCGAATACCTTTTAATACAAACTCTGCGGGCTTGTTGCCTGCTTTGCCTTGTTGAATGACTACTTTTCATGAAACTCATGACTTAAAATGCCCATAATAATATCGTCGTGCCATTCATTATTTATAAAGGCGTTTTCTCTTAACATGCCTTCTTGAACGAAACCACTTTTTTTATAACTGGCTATAGCTCGTTTGTTGTACGCTAATACTCTAAGATCGACTTTATGCAACTTCAAATCATGAAATGCATATCTGAGTATGGTTTGGGTTATCTCTTGCCCATAACCATTATTCCAATTCTCTTCATTGTAAATGCCTACCGCGTATCTTGCTCGTTTATCACTGGTATCGATGCTATGAAGAAATGCTGCGCCTATTATTTCTGATATTTCTACCCCTTTGCATGCGAACCAATAATTTTCCCTGGTTAGCAATTCGGAAAATGATTCGTCAAATTTTTTATCATTGAAAAATATTGATTCCGCCGGGTTGCCTCCGACCATGAAGTAAAACTCATCACAGGGTCTCACTTTACGAAAAGATTCATAATCATTTTGAGAGGGTGCTTTTAGGATTAAATTTTTACTTTTTAGCATTTTTATGTTTCGTTTCACACAGGTTGATTATTAGCTAGCCTAGATCAATATAAAACAAATGACGATTTCCAAATACGTGAGCCGAGTAGCGCCTATGGTACTGAGTTTATACCCATAATGTATACGTTAAGAGGCTAAGGCCGTTATTGCAAGTTCGAAACTAACTGTCTTATTTAGGTTAAAACAAAAACTTAAGGAGCACGGCATCAAATAAGTGTTGTATCATGCTTAACAATTTGGTGAGCGTTCCTATCGCTGGCTGTCGTTAAATGGCAAGGCGCTGATCAGCGCAATGGGTTACGAGTTGATGGGCTCGTTAAGTAGTTGAACCTGAGCATGGATGATAAAAAATTGAATTAACTTTATTTTTATAAATTTGTAAGTAAAAAATAAGTTCTAGCACGCTAGTATCGAAGGTAAATAGTCATGCTAAGGACAAAGTACTATGCTAGGAACAAATCGCTACCGCACCTTCGGTCAAATATTGCACATAACACATCGATGCTATAAAAATGAATTTTTATTAAAATTTGCACGTGATCGCAAGCGCTGGTTGTATTGGCTATATGAAGCAAAGAGACGCTATAAACTCACAATATTAAATTATGTTGTGACATCAAATCACATACATTTGCTCGCTAAAGACAGCGGCAAAGGTGAAATAGCCAACAGTATGCAACTCATTGCTGGCAGAACAGCGCAAGAATATAATCAACGAAAAAAACGCAAAGGGGCTTACTGGGAAGATCGTTATCAGAGCACCGCAATTGAACCGGGCGACCATTTTACTAAGTGTCTTGTTTATATTGATCTGAATATGGTGCGTGCAGGTGTTGTCAGCCACCCACAACATTGGCCATTCAATGGTTACAATGAAATTCTCAGTCCGCCTAAACGTTATTCTCTTATTAGGATAAACATGCTTAAGCATTTATGTGGCATCTATGATCCATTTTTATTTAAGGAAACCTACAGACAATGGGTCGAAGCAGAATTAAAACTGAATACAAAAGAGAGGCAAGGCAAATGGACTGAAAATCTGGCTGTGGGTAGCAAAGACTTTGTAGAAAAATATATCCAGAGTTTTGGACAAAGCAAAAGAAGAATAGAAAAAACAAATAGAGATGATAAAATACGCGAAGCGAATAATGCTTACAGTATTGATTTTACGTCCAAAATGGATACGCTAAGACACGATAATAGTCATTGTTGGATGGAAATAAACTAGCAATCAATTAATTATAGGGCTTTATCAGGTCTGGTCAGCGACTTGCAGTTCCTTTAATTTATAATGGTCGTCAATTTTTTTCATCCTTGAAACCTATGTGCCAATGAGTTCCATCGCAGAATGGCTTATTTTTCGAACCTCCGCAACGACAAAGCGTATAGTGTTCCGTTGACGCGCCATCGCCTAGCGGTTGATCAATAAGTTCGATGCCACCGGTAATCGCGTACGGGCCGTCCTTTGTGACGGTGATCATCGGTTCTCGATTTTGATCTCGATGTTCAATATTATCGGTAGTGTAACTAAGCGCTCCCGATGGGCATTTTTTAATGGTATTGATAATATCTTTGACTGTTGCGCCGTCGGGATCAATCCATGGCTCATCACTTAATTTAAATACTGAACTGAGATTGTCCGTGCAGTGGCCGGCATGGGCACAAATTCCGCGGTTGTCGTGGATCGTTATCTGTTTTCCAATATAATTATCACGTTTGTTGAGTATCCCGTCTGTTAGCTTCTTGTCAGTGAAACCATTTTTTCCATGAGTGCCGTCACAGAACGGTTTGTTATTGGAACCACCGCAGCGGCATAACGCTACCCCGGTGATCGTAGTGCAGGCGTCGCCTTTAGATTTTTGAATATTGGGAATGACTTGTGGTGTGAGGTTATTTAGCAAATAATACGGCCCATTCGGAAGACAGGTGATTTTAGGTTTTTCCTTGCTCATTTTGGTACCTCCATTCTGTTACTTTACGTCAATGCTATGTTTCAGATGCAGCGCTTCACTGGTGCTGAAGCAGGGACATCGATAACTAAATAATTTTCATAACTTTCATTTGTAGATGAGGTGTTCTAGCATTTAATTTGATATTGATTTTAACCTATTAAGTTATCGGTGTCCTTACCTACTGCGTAACTAACCTGTTTAGTTTCGGTCCGCCCCAGGATAAAGAATAGAAACATCTCCACCAGATAGCTTAATGTCTCCCGAAGACCGAGTCAGTGAGCAATTGCTCACTGACTCGGTTATTTTGCTCTGGCCGCTTTTGCTTCCGTTATTGCAAAGTCAGTTCAACGCGACGGTTTTGGTTGCGACCTTCGCGTGTATCATTAGAGGCAATTGGCTTGTCCGGACCATAACCGCGTGCAATCAGGCGGTCGGCAGCGACACCCTTGTCGACCAGGTACTGGCGCACGCTCTGTGCCCGGCTGGTTGACAGGTTGACGTTGTACTGGTGGTCACCGGTGTTATCGGTATGACCAGCTACTTCAAGTTGCAGATGCTGATTTTCTTGCAGTGTCTTGGCAATATTATCCAGGATGTTTAGGCTACCTGGACTTAGCTGTGCAGTGTTGATCTTAAACACTACATTTTCCAGACCGATATTTGCTCTTAGGACACAACCACGGTCGTTGACCACCGTTCCTGCCGCGGTGCCTGGGCAATCATCGTTTGCGTCGGCAATGCCGTCACTGTCAGTATCCTTGTTGAGGCCACAACCATCAGCATCTACGGCGACGCCTAAAGCAGTGCCTTCACACTGGTCTTTGCTGTCAACTACACCATCGTTGTCGGCATCGGCTTCTTTAGTGATAAGCTCGCACCCGTTAGCGTCTACGACGACGCCGACTGTTGTGCCTTTGCACTGGTCTTTGCTGTCAACTACACCATCGTTGTCGGAATCGGCTTCTTTAGTGATGAGCTCACACCCATTCGCGTCTACGACGATGCTGATTGTTGTGCCTTTGCACTGGTCCTTGCTGTCAACGACGCCATCGTTGTCAGAATCGGCTTCGGCGACTTTTTTCGGCATTGCGTTTTCACACTCGGGCAGTGCATTGTTGGATGACCATCGTATGCTGCGCACGCATTCACCGGAATTAGTGCGAGCGACGTCACCTGAGGTGTCGTACCAGTAACCGATGCTGTTAGCCGCCTGGGCGGGTACGCTCACTAGGTATGTCAGTACAAACAATAAAAAAATCAAAGGTTTGTTTTGCATTGTTATTCTCCCGTGTTAAATATGCGTAGCAGTTCTATTACGCGCAGTTCAATTACGCTTTGTGCTTAGCGTTGGTAAAAGCGCGTTGGTAAAAACGCACTGATAAAAACGCACTGATAAAAACTAGTACCGCAGTGACCGCGCAGTATAATTCAGAACGTTTCCTAATAAAACCACTGTGAAATAGTTGCTCGTGAGCATTTCGGCAATTGCTCTTACGTTGTTATTGATTGCAATTTTCGATTGTAACTTTGGGTGCGGTTTTCGATTAGAGGCAGACAGTGGGTCGTGGGCCAGCGAAGCATAACAACTTCGCTGGCTAAAATTACGGAGATTATTCAGTAATGGGTAGAAGTGTTAATTCTACACGACGATTCAATGCGCGACCTTGATCCGTGCTGTTATCTGCTATCGGGTTTTTCTCAGCAAAGCCAACTGTTTCAAAACGGGCCGGGTTAACTTTCTTATTTTTCAGGTAACTAGCGACAGAGTTGGCGCGGTCCTCAGACAGTCTTTGATTATAAGCAACTGAGCCCATGCTGTCAGTGTAGCCAGCAACCATGATTGTGGTTTTCTTGAATTCTTCAAGAACCAACGTGACTGAATCCAGCACGCTATAAAAATCAGATCGCAGGTCGCGGCCGTTAGTAGGGAAGGTAATATTGCCTGGCATAATCAGATTAATATTGTCGCCATCGCGTTGAACGCTTACACCAGTACTGCGCAGTTGCTGTCTTAATTTGGCTTCCTGAGTGTCCATATAATAGCCCGCGCCGCCACCGGCTATGGCGCCAATGCCGGCGTCACGCAGTAAACGTTTTTTACGTTCGCTGCTGCTTTTGTCTTTGTTTGCTAAATAGGAGAGTACAAGTGCAGCGCCCGCACCAATGCCAGCACCTTTGGCAGTATTTGTAGTTTTTTGTTCGCCAGTATAAGCGTCAAAGGTTGTGCAACCGTTAAGAGCCATTATGCTGGCAAGGCTTAAAACTGTTATAAATTTTTTCATGGATAAAGCACCTATTCAAGTCAAGTCAAAGTAGAAAAATCAAGTTAGTTAAAGTAGAAAAATAAAATATTGTTATAAGCAATATTTTTCGTCATAGACTAGTTGATAATAACAAAATATTTGGGGTACGTTATGTCTACGAACGGTATTATATGGATATTTATCCTGAATGTGTGCTTATAAAATGTCAAAAAATGCTAAATCTACTCAAATCTATGAGATTACAATAGTGAAGTATATAGATAGTCCTGTTGTTCGGCCCTTATAATCCGCTTTAAATCAGATCAGCAAATATTTATACTATTGAAAAGTTTATTATGTAAATTGTATTACTGACCGATTATCAAGCCAGTGAGCAGCAGAGAACCTAGCCAGTATAAGCGGTATTTGATTTGTGCAACTGGCTTGCTAATGACTAATAGAATAATGATGAAATAGCCTAAATCATAAGGCTGTTAGGGAAGATGGCATGGCAACTTAACTTAACACTACAAGCTCGATTACACGAGCCAAATAACGTTTACAGCATTTATTTTACACTCAAAATGAAATGAATGTCGTAAGCCCCAACAACTGTTATCGTTTGTCCGAAAATAACCAGCAATCAATTAGTTATAGCGTTTTCTCAAGTTCAATCCGCTACACTTTGCTCGTTATACCCTTAAATGAGCTCGCCTGTAAATGGGTGTCTAAGTATTTTCTATGGGTATCTAAGTATTTCTTAAGTATTTCTAAGTAGTTTGCCACTATGTTTATCGGTTGCGATGCAAGTGGTGTAAAGAACGCCACTTGCATCCTAATGATATATATGATCCATATCGTTGAAGTCATTGGTTTACTTATTAACGATGTTGTTGAGGCACACGTATTGAATACATAAAGAGCTAGTGTGACTCTAAATGAAGGAGTAGCGCTTTGTTATATCAACAACTATTTATTAGTAATAAGTTATTAGTAATAAGGAGAAGTTAAAATGAACGTTAAATATCTGGCGATAATTATTGTAGGTGGATTGCTGCTATTGGCAGGTTGTGGCAGTGATACCACAACAACAGAGACGGGCCCGGGCAATACGAATACGCTTGACCCAACACCCGACTTAACCCCTGGCTTAACACTGGGCTCAACACTGACTGGCGTTGTCAGTGCTTCTACTGACACTACTTTAACATTGGATGGTGTCGTGTTTGACACCACTAATGCTACATTTATTAGTGATGGCTCAACAGATTTAGGCCCAGGCATGGTTGTAACTGTTGAAGGGACATATTCCAATGGTCTGGGTATTGCACATAAAGTTAAATATGATTCCGAAGTGGAAGGTGTGGTGATCAGTTCCGATATCACTGCTGTACAGGGTGTCGAACCTACCGACCCTACTACCTATGAGGGAACCATGAATGTCATGGGACAATTCATCATCATTGACTCAATGACAATGTTTAAGGGTGTGGATGATCCGACAACTATCGTCAAGGATAATGTTGTAGAAATCAGCGGCATGTTTGATGAAGGTGGTGTCATTCGGGCCAAGCGTGTTGAATACAAAGCCGATGCATTATTAGGTGTCGCTGATGAAGAAGTTGAGGTCAAGGGGTATGTCGAAGCCTATGACGACGCAGCTGGCACCTTTATGCTGGGTGAGTGTTTGATCACCATTACAGCGAATACCGTATTTGATGGTATTGATGTACTTGAAGACGGCATGAAAGTCGAAGTTGAATCTACGAGTGAATTTGTCCAGACCGATCCAATTTGCAGTATCGAGGCGCTTGAAATTGAAAACGAAGACCGCGATGGCTTTCTTAGCATGGCCAAGGTCGAAGGGATGATTGTCGGTGAATTGCTCGACGGCATGTTTATGCTGCAGCATGGAGACAATGACCCCGTTAAAGTCATGGTTGACGACAGCACCCAATTCGTACACGGCACCGCAGATAACATCGTTGACGGCACTAAGTTAAAAGTGATCGGTATGTATGACGAAACTGATATTTTGAACGTCGTGTTGATGGCCAAACTCATCAAATTTGAAGACATGGAAATGGAATTTGATAAGGTCAAAGGTACGGTTACCACTGAGCTAATGGATGGCATGTTCAAATTGGAAGATAACGATGGCAACATGGTGACTGTGAATGTTAATGCAGACACTCATTTCTTACCGGTCGGCGCGACTGCGGCTGATATTCAGCTAAATGCAAGATTAAAGGTTGTTGGTATGTACAATGATATCAACGAACTCGTTGCAAATTTTATCAAATTGGAAGATGTGGATATATTGCTGGAGAAAGTTAAAGGTACGGTTGTATCTGAACCAGACATAGATGGCATGTTTCAATTGGAAGATAAAGATGGAAGTTTGGCGACAGTCGTGGTTAATGCAGAGACAAAATATTTCCCAATCAATGCAACACAAGCTGATATTAAGAACGATGTCATGTTGAAGGCTGTTGGAACGTTCGACGCAAACAACAACCTCGTCGCCTCACTGATTACAATTCAAAATATGGAAAGTGTAAATCCACCTGTGCCTGGTGGACAGTCCATGATTAAATATGTTGGTAACGTAGAATCTGTGGTACTTGATGATACAGCAACCCCTGAACTTGGTGGTCAGATTACTGTGCTGGGGCAAACAATCCTGGTAACAGCAGATACCAGAATTTTCAAACAGCCTATGGTTGACCCTATACCCCCTCTAGAGCCAGCAGCGCCCGGTGGAACAACATCCACGTCTATGGATCAGGATCAGGTGGAAATAATGTCCTCTCTGGCCGATGTTAATCCTGGGGACTATGTAATGGTCATGGCTTACTTTGACGACACGGGTGTACTGACTGCGCGTGTTATAGAGGTTAAGACCATTCCCGCGATGCCCATTATGCTCATGAACAAAGTCTTTGGTCCTATCACTAGTGCTGATGTAGCAGCTAATACACTAATTATTGCTGGTGTCACCGTTGTAGTAATCGATACGACTGAAATAACACCCGTAGACAAATATGATATGACTACCATTGACGAAGCTATTCAGGCTGGTACAGAATTGAAGGCGATGGTTAAAGGCGCTTACGATGCGACAACAGGTGAACTCACTGCGGAGCATATTTCAGTTCACGAATTAAATATCATTATGTAATAGTTAACAATTCAAAGTAATAATAACAGCAAGACGCCCATATTATTAACATAATATGGGCGTCTTGCTCTATTCCACCCCCGTGTGTAGTGCTCAAGTGTCGTGGTCACCGTGATAATTAAGGCACATTTCCAATTATAAAATTACTCAACATGAAACTCAGGAGTTGGAATTCTCCCACCTCAAAGGAAAATTCTTTCATCCCATGCTATGATGATGCGCTTTCGCTTTAGGCGAGTTTTAAATTTCATTGTAGCCAGTCAGGCTATTGCGATGGGTGTATATTACGACAGCTGTTTGATCATACTCAAATCAAAATAAACTATACAATGTAACAAATACGCATTAGAGTCGATAGCCGTTGCAGGGTATCGATCTTCCCAAAAAGCTTCTTTTCGTGTCTTTCGTTTATTATATTCTAGGGCTGTTCGACTTGGGATGGTGCATGCTACGAAAAATAACAATCTTAGCGGTTCTAATCACCAGAAAATGAATGTAATTTGACATAATTTTTTTTCAATGCAGGATAATCCAGTGCGAGAAAATATTTTATATTTTCACAGCGGAATGTTGGATAATGGCATTGCTTTCAGTTGTTACTTTATGTTTTTTTAATGGAGTTAAGTTTAATATTTTTACAATGGAGTAAATATGAAACATAACATAGATAAAAAAAGTAAATTATTATACAGCGGTTCAAAAAAGGTGGTTGCTCTATCCATCGCAATCGCTTTATTTTCTGCCGCTGGGTCATCTGCTGCCAGCAATACACTTACAGTGACTGCTGATGTACAGTCAAAATTCAAAAGTGTTAATGCCGACCGAGCGATTAAAGGCCAATATATTGTGGTCTTAAAAAATCAATATGTTGATCAACAGATGTCCACCATATTCGGGCAGGCATCAACCAACTCGGCAAGTGCAATGAACTATCGCCGCTATGTGGTAGCAAATGCCGTCACAGAAATGGCAACGATACACCGCGCGACAGTAAACAAGCAATATCACGCCGCACTTTCCGGTTTTGCTGCTCAAATGACAGCGCAAGATATGCGTGCATTGCTCGCGGATGATCGTGTTGCATTCATTGAGCAAGATCAGATCATGAGAGCAAATATCACTCAAAATAACGCCACCTGGGGACTCGATCGAATAGACCAAGCAAATTTACCGCGTGATTCACAATATAACTACAATTTCGACGGTAGCGGTGTTCATGCTTACATTATTGATACCGGCATCTTTGTTGGTCATAATGATTTTGGTGGCCGTGCAATAAATGGCAGGGATTTTGTCGATAATGACAACATTGCAAATGACTGTGACGGTCATGGTACTCATGTTGCCGGTACAGTAGGCAGCTCAACTTACGGTGTCGCTAAAAACATAACCCTTGTCGCCGTGCGTGTTTTAGGTTGTAATGGCTCAGGTTCAAACTCCGGTGTGATTGCGGGTATTGACTGGGTCGCGCAAAATGCTATTCATCCCGCGGTTGCCAACATGAGCTTAGGCGGGAATTCATCGACAGCGCTTGATAATGCAGTACAAAATGCAATTAATAGCGGTGTTACTTTTGCAGTTGCAGCAGGTAATAGTAATACTAACGCGTGTATCGGTTCACCGAATCGTGTTGCTGATGCTATAACAGTCGCCTCATCTACTTCTACCGATGCGCGTTCCAATTTTTCAAGTTGGGGAAGTTGTGTCGATCTATTTGCGCCAGGATCAAGTATTACATCTACCTGGAATAACGGGGGCAACCTTACGATAAGCGGCACGTCAATGGCATCGCCTCATGTTGCCGGTGTCGCTGCATTGTATTTACAGAGCAATCCCACTGCGAGTCCAGCAACGGTTCATGCTGCCATCGTAGGCAATGCCGTCAGTGGAAAAATCTTTAATACCAGTGGTTCCCCCAACCTGTTATTGCAATCGATATTTAACGGTTTAACACCCCCAGCCCCACCCTCAGCCCCAGCCCCACCATCTGCAAACGTATTGGAAAAAGGCATTGCTGTAATTAACTTATCCGGTGCAACGGGTAATGAAATAAACTACACGATGGAAGTACCTGCTGGGGCAACTGACTTAAACTTCAATACCAGTAACGGTATCGGGGATGTTGATCTGTATGTGAAATTCGGCTCAGCACCAACAGTCATATCCTATGATTGTCGCCCTTATCGAAACGGCAATATTGAGAATTGTAACTTTGTTAGCCCAAGTGCAGGCACTTATTACATTATGCTAAAAGCCTATAGCAGCTACAGCGGTGTTTCCTTGGTTGGTGATTATACTGCTGTAAGCAGCGGCGGCGGAGGGGGCATTTCATTCTTTGAAAATGTTACCGATACGAATATCCCAGATAATAACTTTACCGGTGTGACTAGCAGTATTAACGTTCTTCGAGAAGGCTTTGCAGGTACGATCGATGTTGCAGTAGATCTTAAACATACTTACATTGGAGATTTAATTGTCGAAGTATTTGCTCCCGACGGTACTCAAATAACCTTGCATAATCGCAGTGGTGGCACAACTGATAATCTGCTCCAAATTTATACATTAAATATGGGTGTGCGCCCAGCAGCAGGTAGTTGGCAACTAAAAGTACGTGACTTGGCAGGACTCGACATAGGTTTTATTGATAGTTGGTCAATTACTTTTAAATAATACATTGTAATAAAATAACACTTAGTAAAAGTTTCTTAATAAAGCAAGTAACAACAAAACAAAAGGGTAGGTAAGCTAGCGCTAATCTACCCTTTTTTTATTGGCAATTATCCGGGGGCGTTAGCTTTTGCCAGTATGATCCCTTTCCTCTGTTTGGTGGACACTCCAAAAAAGGGGCAAAGTTGAATACAACAAAGGGGAGGACTGATGGACTGAAAGTCTAGCCGTAATTCAGGCGCAACGCTGTTAACTCAACGTACATTCATAATACCCGTAACGTTTGAGATTTATAGGTGCCAATAGCGCACCCTCTTCATTCCATGGCGGCGTTGACATTCCTCACAATAGTCCCGCTATTGCTCGTCATGTCGCCTTGCCATGAAATGAATAGGCCGCACTCTTAGCACCTAAATTTCAACCGCTACGGGTATAGCATTTTAGCGTTACAAATAATTACATTTTATAATACTAAAATGTAATAGTCTTTGCTGCTCGGTAGTCATACCGAAAATAATCTCAAAAAATAGCAATAATTTTTCTTAGGGTCAAATTAAAATTGACGCACTCAAAAAAATTCTACGGTCTCATTTTGTTTTTTGATATGACAAAAAACCATTTTGACATGCGCATCATTAGGAGGTGAAAAATGAACCACAACAAGGCAAACAAACAAGCTGTTGAACTGCTTCTAAAAAAAATCAATGATGTATGGACTCGAGGGAATCCGGAGGAGCTGGAAAAATATTTTCACAGTAACATGGTAATTGAAGGACCAGCATTTCAAGATAGAATAGTAGGACGAGATCTGTGTGTACACCACCATGAGGACTTTCTACGGAATAATAGAATTTTAAGCTTTAAAGAGTCTGATCATAAAGTTAACGTGTGGAACGATACGGCTGTCGCAAGTTTTTTTTTCAAAATTACGTTTGAAACAGAAGGGCATGTTCGCCAAGAATCGGGGCACGAGCTTTACGCTTTCACACGGGAGACGAAAGATTGGCATGCAGTATGGAATTCTATAGTTCCTGCCTCTTCCAGTCCGACCTCATAAACGAACCCAGGTGATATAAAAAATGTATACAAAATCGCTACTGCTAAGCCACTTTTTGCGAGCATATTTTCTCCTTATGTAATCCCGAATTTGTATTCTAGGAAAAGTTGTATCCCCTATACTCATATGTATAGGGCTCATATGTATAGGACCACCGTTAAATAAAACTTTAGAAAATGCTTTGCCTCGCACGGGTTGGACAAAGTTATGTAATCAATTATAAAAATGGTATCTTTTAAGTCCTAATCAGACCTTTTTGATATAAAAAAGAGCAGATATTAAAAATATCTAATGACAAAACAATGTTGCTGAAATTTACCATTTCCTTAAAATGTCCCTATTTGATACCAAAAAAAGGTGTTTTAGGCTAAGTATGCGAGATTTTTTGTCGTTTTTTTATTTCATTTCAACCGCTTGACTTGGTTTGACACTATTGCGCACTATGTCTATCTATGGGGCTTTACCAGATCCGACCTGCTACAATCTCTGCTGATCAAATAAGTTAGTGTCATTCTGCTCCGACACCTGTTATTTTCCTGATGCCTATTATTTTGTTAAGTACCATATTTAAGTTGTCATTATGATGATAAAAATTTTAGAAGATTATGAAACTCGTGCACTCTTGTTATCACCCTTAATGGCAGGCCCGGCGTTATTGTTAACCAAATTCCAGCTAGAATATTATTTAGCAGGTGATTGGTGGTTATTACTCATACCTCCCTTGTATAGTACTTTCTTGGCAGCACCTTTTTCTTATGCTGGCACACTTATATTTGGTTTGCCTTTCTATTTAATACTTCGCGCATTTCGCTTGGATAGCTTTTGGGTGCTTGCCCTTTCAGGATTACCATTAGGGTTGATTGTATCTGTTATGTTTTCTGGTTTTGATGCAGATTATGCGCTTGTCATTACAACATGCGGCTGCATGGTATCGACTACCGCAGCGATTATTATTTTCATTGGTAAGAAAAATCATTTGAAAAATACTAATTAATAGTTATGAATATAAACAGGAGGTGTTGCATTGAGTTTTAATGTTTATTTGTCTGGTGAAATACATACAGATTGGCGAAACGAGATCATATCGAAAGCCGGAGAGCTTGGGCTAGATGTGGTTTTTGCATCTGCGGTGACAGATCATGAGGCAAGTGATGCGGCAGGTGATCATCTGGGAGAAGAAACAAATTCATTTTGGCGAGACCATAAATCTTCGAAAATTAACGCTATTAGAACAAAAACACTCATTCAGCAGAGTGATCTTGTTATCATACGGTTCGGTGATAAATATAAACAATGGAATGCTGCATTCGATGCCGGTTATTGCGCTGCTATGAATATACCTTATGTTACATTACATGAAGAGACTATTATTCATCCTTTAAAAGAGGTCGATGCTGCTGCAATGTCATGGGCCAAGACAACATCGCAGGTCGTTGAAATATTAAAATACGTCACTAAATCGTAGCGGATGAAGAAGAGCTGTTAACGTAAATTTGTTGCACCCAATATAACTTTTTCGAATATGTCAAATCAAATGTGATTCCGAGTAATACTACGGAAGACAGAGGTACATATGGTTTTGGTTTCGGTGTTTTATTTAAATAATAAAAGACTAGAGGGGTTGTTGTACCCCTCTTTATTTTTTAGATGACCAATAAATAGCTACTGCATAAGATTCAACTCAACAACAACGGGATCATGATCTGATGCGCGGTAGGCATCGCTGTTATACAAGTTGGCCAGTTGATTGCTTGACTTAAACTCCATGTTGTAATCCAGCACATTTGGTTCATCCGCATTGATATGCCAGTCTGTTACTCCTGTGACCTGTGTGGTCAAACTAGGGCTAGCAAGAGCATGATCCAGATTGCCCGACTGCCCCCTGAAGACAAAGGAGTAAGCTTCGCTACCCATGCGAGTAGCAATCAAGTTGCTGTATCCCGCTGCAAGGATCGCACTAACGGGGTCTTCTTTGGCGTAGGCATTAAGGTCACCAATGATCAATACATTGCTGTTATCGCTACCGGTGGGATCACCCGCCAGCCAGTCCATCATGGCTTCGGCTGCACTAGTGCGTGTCAAGTTGCAATTGCCTTGTCCGTCGCTGATACCGGGGTCGCCTATACTGGCGCAACTGGAACCCTTCGATTTAAGGTGGTTGACGGCAACCGTCAGGCGACCGCCTGTCACTACTTCGATAAAGGTCTGTGCCAGAGTGGGTCGATTCATCTGATCATTAAAACGGGCATCGATAGATGAATCAAGTATCGCCGCAGTACCTTCTGCTTGAACGGTTTCATTACGATAGATCAAACCGACGGCGATCGCATCCGTGCCGATCTGAGAAACACCTGGGTTAATAAAACGATAACTTGTCCCAACCGGTGCTGCGGCATTCAGGCCATTCACAAGATCCTGGATAGCACTATTGGCCCCGTAACCATCGTTTTCCAGTTCCATCAAGCCGATGATGTCTGCTTGCATCGCGCTGAGCGCAGCAATGATCTTGCCACTTTGACGATTGAACTCCGTCGCGGTATCGGCGCCACGCGCAGTCGGGTAACCGCCACCCTGGCCATCGCCGTTGAAATAGTTCAACACATTAAAACTCGCCACACGCAGACTACCGGCGCCGGGTAATGCCGGTGCCGTGGTGCGGGGATTCTCGGTGACGAACTCAGGCGTCTGGGTTGGGTGGACCCGATAGGTACCCGCCGTATAAGTGACCACACCCGTCACATTCTTCACCGTGTCGCCGTTGCGCAAGGTATTAAATGCTGTGAGTCCGTTAGTTGGATAAACTATTGGATCCGGGTTCTGAGCTGAATTACCGTCGTCGATCACTATCTGGTTCAAATCATTGGCTGCCTGCAGGGTGTTGGCACTTGCCCCTGGGCTGACAATGTTGGTGGGTATAAACAAACGTCCACCTGATGACACGGTCACTTCACCGAAACGCCCAAGATTGAAATTATCTGTCACCGTCAATGTCTGTTGCAAATGAATCAGCATACCTTCGTAACGTTCCATCATTGTCATACTAGCGAAGGGCAATGTGACATCCTCAGCAGGCAGGTTGACACCAGTAGCACATACTTCAACCGAACTAACAGTATTAAGTTCCGTCAATCCGAAGTGCTCTGTGACGGTTCCCGTAACACGCACCACATTGCCCGTAGCGACGTTGACTCCAAAGCCATTGTCGAAAACAAATAGTCCTTCTGATGTCAAGTCATCTGCATCCATATCAGCGGTCTGTTCCTGGACAAAGAAGCCAGACAGACCAGTGACAGTGTCCTGGAAATTGCCCACTACTACGGCCTCGACAGTCATAACCTGTCCTACCACCGGACTAGTGTCGGTATTCCCTTGGATGGAATGAATAAGAGTAGCAGCTGAACCACAGGCTGTGTTAATTACACAGGCATTGGCCTGTCCCGGTGTTGCTATCGCTTGCTGGAAGCCACTGCTGTTAAGCGGGCCGCCCGCGCCATTTGCACAGCGTTGGTTAGAATGATCATTCTTGTTGCCATTGCCATCTTCATTGAGCTGCGGTTCACCGCTATTCAGCAGTGTTAACAGACCAGCATCAGCCGCATCATTGGTGTCATAGACGATAGCATCAACCAGATTCAATAATGAAACGGCACTGCCGTTCGGAAAATTATTATCATCGTCATTGTCATTTATCTGATAAAGAGCAACCGCATCGGCACCATTTTGCAGTTTGCGATTCGGCAGGATCAAACCGACACCCGGAACAGCGGCGTTACCGAGCACAAAATAACCGGCCGCATTGGTTTGCATGCCGTCTAAATTGTAGCTTGCGTACACTGTGTCGCTTTTACCGTTATACAAGACTACAACAAAGTCACTCAGGTCCTGATTACCAGTCCCACCATCATACAGCTCAATAAATTCTGCCGAATCGGAGTTCGCTGTATCCGCATCGACTTCATTAATCACTAATTGACCGGTAGGTTCAGGGGGCGGTGTCGGAATCGTTCCACCATCATTGTTGGTGTGACCACCCAAACCGTCAAATGTATTCTGGGCAAAACCGTCCCATTCAAGTGTCGGGTCAAACAGATTAACAGCATCCGTATCACCGGTTGCCACTGTAGCCTTACGCCGTAAAGTATTATCCCGTGTACTGATTAGACCGCTTCCCCATTGACTTTCCGGATCGACACCAATTTGGCCGATCGCGTCAATGCCTGCGCCACCATTTAAAAGAACCACCGCATCATTGCCGTTGAACCAGCTACCTGCACTGGTTTGGTTGGTGTTTGCGAGTACAGCAGCATCCGCTGACACATGCGCAAGCACAAAAACTTTTCCGGGAGAAACCACGCCATTCAGGTCAATAGTGTGGCCTGCTGTAGTGCTACCGTTGAAGTAAAACTGAACCTCATAAGCAGACAGGTCAATGCTGTTTGCGGTACCATTATAAAACTCTAGGGCTTTATTATTGCTACTGCCTTCGATATATTCAGATATAAATAAATCACTGGCAGCACTGACATGCCCTGACAGGCAGAATAGAGCCGAAACAATAGAAAAAATTGATTTTGTAATCCATTTTTTAGTCATAGATAGTCCTTGTATTGAGAGAGAAAGGTTGAAACAGGGTATTTCGCTCCGCTGGGTTTCTTCGAAAAACTACACTGCCTTATGCAAGGCTTGCGTAACACCCAATCAATACTGATTGTAGAAGTGAAGTTTTACAGAAAAATTTAATTTCGGTTACATTAAAAAGGCATTTTTATTAAAATTAGCATTAGGAAAGAGATAACACTGTGCCTGTTTCATTAACTGAAGCTGAAATTGTGTAGTGTTTTACAAGTGATTATCCCTAAAAAACAAGGGTAGATCGGGTGAGCAAGGCGAACCGCTATGTATCTCTAGTCAAATACGGGTATATACTCATCACGATTAGGTTTTCGGTTTTATCACGTACTGTTGTACGCCATCTTTGAATGTTCTTTAGAGTAAATCAAAAGAAGGATAGAAAATACAAAGGACTCTCCCGCTACTAACCTTCAGCAGCAAAACCAAAAGCTTTGTCGTGCACGTAAACCAGTTTGCATGCCTCTATGTATTTAGCGTCGTGGATTCGACCAGCCTTAATATACCCTGTATCGCCTTTATTAAGATATATTTTCTCACCATCGGGAACAAGTCCAGCGGCGGATTTGCTATAGAACTGGATCGACATTTTGCCTTCAACGACAATTGTCATGTCATCACCTGGATGTGAATGTGGTGGTTCTTCTGAACCCGCTTCCCAGCGTTCCAGCATCGCTTCGGCACCATTTGGATTGTTAGGGTAGGTCGTTCTTACAGTAAAGCCCTTCGGTGTGTCTGGAACGGAAACATGATTTTGCCAAACTGCACTGGTATCACTGGTTATTTCTTTTGTTGTATCGATGCTCATTTTTGTGCCTCTAATTTTATTGTTAAACTAAATTTTACCACGGGGGACAAGCATTGGGGAACAAGTTCGGAGAAAAATATATTGTCATAGATTTTATAATTCGTTTCAATGACCATGCTGTCGTATGACCCGTATTATAAATTTGCTCTGACACTCTCTTTGCTTCATATGTAGCATTTTCCGGTCGTACGTTTATTACCGGCGGCCACCAAATAAAGACCCCATGACGCCACGCACGATTTGTCGGCCGACTTGGCTGCCGATAGAGCGCAATGTACTTTTAAAGAAAGCTTCTAAAGAAAGCTTCTAAAGAAAGCTTCTAAAGAAAGCTTCGCCGGCACTCTGTTTTGTCCTGTCGTTTGAGGGGTTGGATTTTTCTATTACTTTTTGCTTTTCTATTTCATTCTGCTGATCCTGCATCTCATTGGCGCCACCAATAGCAATTTTTTTAGTTCGCTCATTATGTCCTCATTATTTTAATAAATTCGGCTTGGACCTGATAATACAAGATAACAGATTGAATTGACTTTACGATATATTTGAAAGTAAATAATATGCCTTAGAGTTATAATATCAGCAGAAAAATGCTCATTGTAAGGCATAATAAACTACGTCGCGGTCAAACCGCGACAACGTTAGGCTCCAATATTCTCTTGTATTAGAAAAAATATGAGTGGTATTTGACATATTTTTAATAATAAGTAGGTTTGGTTTGATTTAACTGCTGTTTTTAAGCCGTTTTTTTGATTTACAATTAAATGTTTATCGGCGTTTCAATTTGTGTGTAAAATGCGCCACTTACTTTTAAAAGCAAAGATCAGAAATTAAACGCTAAACGCTAAACGCTAAACGCTGAGGGCTACCATCGAAGACAAGGCCTAATAAATGAGCTTGGAATGCAGAAGCTTGAACTTAATTTAAGTTGATCAACTATTTTTAACCAAGATGCAAAGATATATCGACATATGTTGAACATCAACCATCAGCCATCAGGAATCGAGTTGTGAACCTTAACTATGCTTATTTGCCGGGTTGGCTCGAAAATAACGCTCTATTCAGAAAAATATTTTTATATAGAAAGCTGTACCTGACGAAAAGAAAATTCAGTCATTTTTCGCAGTACGGCGAAGATATTTCAATCGAAAAGTTTTTTCCTAAAAAGAACTTCAAGGGTTTTTATGTCGATGTTGGCTGTTTCCACCCGGTCAAATATAACAATACCTACAAGCTGTACCGTAAAGGCTGGAGGGGCATTAATATTGACGTCGATGACATAAAAATAGAAGGCTTCAATTTGTCAAGATCTCATGATACCAATATTGCCTGTGCGATTAGCGATACCTCTGGAGAGGTCACATGGTTTTCAAATGGGTTTTATTCCCTGACTAACACATTGGATCCGGGTTATGCCAAAAGGCGCGGCAAAGGCAAACGGCAATACTTGGAACGAAAAACTAATGCAAACACATTGAGCTATGTTATTGACGGTACCAAGTACAAAGACATTGAAATTGATTTTCTGTCTGTCGATGCAGAAGCACACGATTTACAGGTGCTGAAATCGCTAGACTTTGATCGTTATAAACCCAAGATCATCGCGATAGAATCTCACGTAAACCATTTTGGTCAATTACAATCTGACGAACTTTACAGTTATATCACTGGCAAAGGTTACACGCTCGTAAACTGGGTCGTTATGACACTGATCTTTCAACGCAATACCGACTCAGGGGAACCGAAGGGACGCGTCTGGACATAGTTTCTGAACATATACCCGTAGCGATTGAGATTTAGGTGTAACTGCACGCCCTCTTTATTCCATGGCTGCGTTGAAATTCCTCGCGCAATAGAGCGACTATTACTCGTCATTTCGCCTTGCCATGAAATAAATAGGACGCACATTTACACCTAAATCCCAAACGCCACGGGTATAGTTTCCGAACATAGTTTCTGGACATATGTCTGGAATAGTGAGGAGCCTCTGATAAACGTAGCTCACATTTAGCTATAGGGATTACTCGGGTAGACCCGCTACAATTTACTACTTAACTTTTGTTTGCGCGAGCTGACTTTTACTCGTAGGAACCATGCCCAAGCCAGCCACAGGGTACAGGTAATCCCGAGCGCCGTCAGCACGGCAGGCGATGAGGTTATCTATGTTACTGATGGAGCCTGCATAGGCTACAATGACTAAGTAAGGCAGAGAGCCCAAGCTCCAGCCCAGAAGAAATCGTGCAAAAGGCATTTTACTTGCACCTGCTAGGCATACGGAAATTTCTGGTAAAATCGGCATAGCCCGACTTAAGATTAACACCAGTACTCCATGTTGCTGGAACAATGTCTGCATTTGTTGCAATTGTTGTTCGTCCTGGCTTAGTTTGCGCAATAGTTTTTCGCCCCAAAATAGGCTAAGAAAATATCCTGTCAACGCTGCACAGGCTAAACCTACTAATGCAAATAAGGCTCCCGCCTGAAAGCCAAGAAAAAACCCGGCCAAAATGATCACGGTCATGGTCGGCACAGCGACGAACAAATCAGCAAACAATAACAACACTACCAAACCACCAATTAAATAAGCCGGTTGGGATTTTAGCGTTTGAAAAATCGCCTTAATGTCCTCAACTGATAATATTCCGGTAAATTTAAACACTAAAAAAGTACTGGCGAACAATATTGCCAATAACAACACTGTTTTTATTAATAACTTCATATTTTACCTAATATTACAGAGTAATTACAGGCGTCAGGTCCTCGGTATAACGAACACGGGCATCAGCAAAACCCGGTGGGCCAAACCGCATCCGCGCACCATTGGAAAATCCCAAACCTTCCTTGGGTATT
>JAADIM010000068.1 GCA_013151345.1 Gammaproteobacteria bacterium | reverse complement strand
GAGGCGAATATTGGACATATTTAACGAATTTAATCGGAAAATCTGGCCAAAATGGCTTTTCCGCAGCAGATTCATCCTAAGTCCGACAGGCGCCTAGGTACTTTTTAGTTAATATTTTTCTTTATGTATACAAATAGCTAAGATGTGTTTATTCAAGTTATTTCTAGAATATTGACATCTTAATACGGCGGATTTGGGCTTTTAGAGCATTTTCATTAATTTACCTTATTTTGATTATGTCATAATTATTGCCTTAAATTGATTTTTGTAGCGGGTCTCTGTAAGCTTCGTGGCCGCTTTTTGATTTTTGTGGGGGAGTTATGCGTCAACCAATGGTCGCGGGGAACTGGAAAATGAACGGTTCCATCGAAAGTATAAAGATACTGCTTGATGGTATTAAACAGGGTCTTGGTGAGGTTAACAATGCCGAGATTATTGTTTGTCCCTCATCTATATATCTGGGTGAGGTGCATTCCCAAATAAAAGACACTGTCATATCATTAGGTGCGCAGAACGTCAGTGAACACGCGTCAGGTGCGTTTACCGGTGAAATATCGGTCAAAATGCTCAAAGATTATAATTGCAAATATTCGATCATTGGCCACTCGGAACGGCGAACGCTTTATTCCGAAACTGACCAGTTGATTGCCAAAAAATTTGTCACGCTGTGTGAAGCACACACAATTCCGATTTTTTGTATCGGAGAATTGTTGGATGAGCGTGAAGCAGGTAAAACGGAAGATATAGTTGGCCGACAAATTGACGCTGTATTGGATTTGGCGGATATTTTTGCATTTAAAAATTCAGTTATTGCATATGAACCTGTTTGGGCGATAGGGACTGGTAAAACGGCGACACCAGATCAAGCGCAGGAAGTTCATTCCTTTATTCGAAAAAAACTTTCTGTGCTTGATGCAGATATTGGTGAACAAGTTCAGATTTTATACGGTGGCAGTATGAATGCATCCAACGTAGCGCAATTGTTAAGCATGCCGGATATAGATGGGGGTTTAATTGGTGGGGCGTCACTTAAGTCAGCAGATTTTTTAGCAATTTGCGCCGCAGCGAATGCTGCTGCTGAATAAGCTTATTAGAACACTTAACTTATTAGAACACTTAACTTATTAGGACACTTAGCTTATTAGACACTTATTACGAAATAAGCGTACATCGTAGTCATAGAATATAAAGAGAACGTAGCTAAATGGATACAATATTATTAGTAGTGCTTGTTATCGCTGGGATTGGTTTGGTGACGCTTGTTTTATTGCAACATGGCAAAGGGGCTGATGCGGGGGCCGCATTTGGTGGTGGTGGTGGAGGTGGTGCATCCGGATCTGTTTTTGGTTCCCAGGGGTCTGGTTCATTTATGACTAAGAGCACGGGCGTTTTAGCAGCCATCTTTTTTATGTGTAGCTTGTCTTTGGCTTTTTTATCGGGTCAGTCAATAAAAGGCAAAAGTCTGCTTGATGAAGTTGAAAGCTCGCAAGTAGAAAAAGATACGGCAGTTCAACAAGTTGATGTGACGCCCAGTAAACAATCGGAAGCAGATGTACCCTCGATACCTTCCGAACTCTCACCTTTCGATGCAGGGGCAGGGACAGATAATGTTCCGAGAAACGTTGTTCCAGGAGACGTTGTTCCAGAAGATATTATACCGGAAAAGAAGGCGCAACAATAATTTGACGTTGCCGATGTGGTGGAATTGGTAGACACGCCGTCTTGAGGGGGCGGTGGCGAAAGCTGTGCCGGTTCGAGTCCGGCCATCGGCACCATATTATACTATTAGAGCTTGTAAACTTAGAGTCTGTAAAAGAACAAATTTGAGAAAATCTAAACTACTGCTAGAAACAACTTCAGGTGTTTGTTTTGTAAAGTTGTGGTAACGTTTAGAAGTTTATTTAACTTATTGATATTAAATAATAACTTACTAAGAACATTGTTGACAGTAAGCTGCGAGCCATGGTAATCAATGGGATCGGGCCGTAAATCAACTCTGTAGAACGTATCTGGTCTTTGAATCTGGATATTTATTATCTAGACATTAGTGATCTAGGCATAGAGAAACATAATTTCGCTATAATGATCATTTCGCTATAGCATTAACTAGGTACGAGACTTAAGCTATAAAATATGGCTATAAAAAATGTGGCTAAGGAAACATAATAACTGTTCATACTGCATCGATGAATGGCTTTAGCAGTTAGGATGGGGAGGACTGCGTATAATGTTGGAGAACTATCTACCTATATTGGTATTTCTCATTATGGGTACGTTATTTGGTGTGCTGCCAATTTTAGCAGGCAGGGTATTAGGACCTCACAGGCCGGATAGCGAAAAGCTTTCGCCTTACGAATGTGGTTTTGAAGCCTTCGAAGACTCGCGCATGAAATTTGATGTGCGATACTACCTCGTTGCAATCCTTTTTATTATCTTTGATTTGGAAATCGCGTTTCTTTTCCCGTGGGCAATCGTGTTGGATGAAATAGGGATGTTCGGGTATTTTGCAATGGTAGTTTTCCTGGGCATTCTTGTAATCGGCTTTATTTATGAATGGAAGAAAGGGGCCTTGGAATGGGAATAGAAGGCGTACTGGAAAAAAGTATAGTTACCACGTCTGTCGATAAACTTGTGAATTGGGCGAGAACGGGTTCAATGTGGCCAATGACGTTTGGATTGGCTTGTTGTGCCGTCGAAATGATGCACGCGGGTGCATCCCGATATGATTTAGACAGGTTTGGTGTTGTTTTTCGCCCCAGCCCCAGACAATCTGATGTCATGATTGTTGCGGGTACATTAGTTAACAAAATGGCGCCAGCGTTACGTAAAGTGTATGACCAGATGTCGGAGCCGCGTTGGGTCATCTCAATGGGTTCATGTGCGAATGGGGGGGGGTATTATCATTACTCCTATTCTGTTGTTAGAGGTTGTGATCGAATTGTGCCGGTAGATATTTACGTACCAGGATGCCCTCCAACTGCTGAAGCCTTACTCTATGGCATTATCCAGCTGCAGAATAAGATAAAAAATACAAACACCATTGCGCGATAAGTAGATTTTAATATGGCTAATAAAACGAAAGCGCTTATATTGCGTGTGCAAAAAATATTTGGTGATAAGCTCAAGTCATGTGACGTCGTACTTGATGAAGTCACTATTGTGGTTGATAAAAAAAATCTCCTTGAAGTTTGCACAACCCTACGTGACGATGACGATTTCTTTTTTGAGATATTGATTGATTTGTGTGGTGTTGATTATTCGGCTTATGGTGAAGTTGAATGGTCGACAGATGATGCGTCAGGGTCCGGGTTTAGTCGGGGTGTTAGCAGTCCCGAACGCGGTACTACTGCTACAGGAACAACCCCCGAAGCTGATGTGATCAAAAACAATAAGGAAAATCGTTTTTCAGTAGTCTATCACCTACTATCCATAAAAAATAACCAACGTATACGTGTAAAAATTGCCCCTGAAGGCGAGCCGTCAGTAGTAGATTCTGTTACCGGTGTATGGGCAGTTGCAAATTGGTATGAACGAGAGGCGTTTGATTTATTCGGTATTATGTTTGAAGGTCACCCGGATTTGCGTCGCATCCTTACAGACTATGGTTTCATTGGTCATCCGTTTAGAAAAGATTTTCCAATCAGTGGTAATGTCGAAATGCGTTATGATGCAGAAAAACAACGTGTAGTCTATGAGCCTGTTAGCATTGAACCACGTGTGTTAGTGCCGCGTGTTATCAGAGATGATCATCGTTATTTGCATGAGCAAGCCTTACAAGAGCGCAACCTGGCTTTACAAAATAATAAGAACAAGGAAGGTAACTGATCGTGGCTGAGATACGTAATTTTACGCTTAACTTTGGGCCACAACATCCGTCTGCACATGGCGTATTGCGGCTTGTGCTTGAATTGGATGGAGAAGTCATCGAGCGCGCTGATCCCCATATAGGGCTGCTGCACAGAGGTACTGAAAAGCTGGTGGAAACCAAACCTTATAATCAAAGTATTGGTTACATGGATCGGCTGGATTACGTTTCCATGATGGCAAATGAACATGGTTATGTTTTGGCGATAGAAAAACTTCTTAGTGTCATCCCGCCGGTAAGAGCCCGATATATACGCGTTATGTTCGATGAAATTACGCGCATTCTTAACCACCTTATGTGGTTAGGTGCTCATGCGTTAGATATCGGCGCGATGACAGTTTTTTTGTATGCCTTTAGGGAACGAGAAGATTTGTTTGATATCTATGAAGCAACTTCTGGTTCAAGAATGCATGCAACTTATTATAGACCTGGTGGCGTTTATCGTGATTTACCTAATGAAATGCCAAAATATCAAGCGTCAAAATGGCATTCCGAAAAAGAAGTTGCCGAACTTAACAAAAACCGGCATGGTTCGTTGCTTGATTTTCTTGAAGACTTTACAAAACGATTTCCAAAATGTGTAGACGAATATGAAACACTACTAACAGATAACCGTATTTGGAAACAACGCACCGTTGGAATTGGTGTTGTTAGCCCGGAACGTGCATTACAGTTAGGTTTTACCGGACCTATGTTAAGAGGTTCAGGTTTTGAATGGGATCTTCGTAAAAAACAGCCTTATGAAGTATACGATCAATTAGATTTTGATATTCCCGTTGGACGTACCGGCGATAGCTACGATCGTTATCTGGTGCGTATGGAAGAAATGCGTCAGTCAAACCGGATCATACAACAATGTATAGATTGGTTACGGGTAAATCCTGGACCGGTGATGGTTGACGACAGAAAATTATCACCGCCATCACGGGAAAGCATGAAAGGTGATATGGAGTCACTGATCCATCACTTTAAACTTTTTACCGAAGGTTATTCAGTACCTGAAGGCGAAGCGTATGCTGCAATTGAACATCCGAAAGGTGAATTTGGTGTTTATATTATCTCTGATGGTGCTAACAAACCTTACCGTGTAAAAATAAGAGCACCGGGCTTTCCACACCTTGCTGCGTGTGATGAAATGACGCGTGGTCATATGATAGCGGATGTTGTTGCGATCATTGGAACGATGGATATTGTGTTTGGGGAGGTTGATCGCTAATGACACTGTCATCAAAAGATGCTCAAACATTGTCAGCTACGCAGTCGCCTGCACAGTCAAAGAAGGCAAAAGCAGCAAACAGTAAACTCGATTTACTTTCTCAGAATGTTTGCGCTGAAATAGATCAGTGGCTAGCGAAGTACCCCGCTGATTGGTCAATATCTGCTTCGATGCCTGCTTTGCGCATTGTGCAAGACAGCAATGGCGGTTATTTAACAACGGACTTGATGGACGCGATTGCTGAGTACTTGGATGTGCCCGCCATTTCTATATATGAAGTGGCTACATTTTACTCCATGTATGAATTGAAACCTGTCGGCAGACATAAGATATGTGTCTGTACGAATATTTCATGCATGTTGTGTGGATCAGACGAAATTGTGTCGCATTTAAAATCGAAACTCGGTATTGGGTTTGGTGAGATGACAGGGGATGGTAAGTTTTCATTAAAAGAGGTTGAATGTCTGGCGGCCTGCGGTGGCGCACCGATGATGCAAATTGGTCGCGAGTATTATGAAAATTTAACAACTGAAAAAGTAGATGAAATTTTAAATAAGCTGGCTTAACGATAGTTAATTAACTTTTAATTATATTTTTTATTAAAAAATATCAATACTATATATCAAAACAATGGCTAACGAAGTTTGTTTCAAAAATCATCATCTAGATAAACCCTGGACGTTGCAGGCCTACCAGAGTACGGGTGGTTACGACGTATGGAAAAAAATTCTAAATAAAAAAACGCAAGCTGATGAGATTATAAGTGAATTAAAAACATCCTGTTTGAGAGGGCGCGGCGGCGCAGGATTTCCAACTGGCCTCAAATGGAGTTTTATGCCGCGTAATGCACCGGGCGAAAAATATATTGTATGTAACTCGGATGAAGGTGAACCCGGTACATTTAAAGATCGCGATATTTTACGCTACAACCCTCATGCGTTAATAGAAGGTATGGCGATAGCGGGATACACCATGGGTGCGTCTGTTGGCTACAACTATATTCGAGGTGAATTTTGGGAACCCTATGAACATTTCGAAACGGCTGTAAAAGAGGCGCGCGCGGCCGGATTATTAGGCAAGAATATTCTTGGCTCCGGTATAGACTTCGAATTGTATACACATCTTGGTGGTGGTGCATATATTTGTGGTGAAGAAACCGCTCTACTTGAATCTATTGAGGGCAAAAAAGGCCAGCCTCGTTTTAAACCGCCTTTTCCAGCCAGTTATGGATTATTTGGCCGACCTACTACTATTAACAATACCGAAACACTCGCATCGATTCCGTCTATTCTGCAAAATGGCGGCAAATGGTTTTTGGAGATTGGTAAACCTAATAACGGGGGAGCAAAACTTTTTTCAGTTTCAGGTCATGTGAATAAACCAGGTAATTATGAAGTTCCTTTGGGTACGCCTTTCGCCGAATTATTGGAAATGGCGGGTGGTATGCGTGACGGAAATAAAATTAAAGCTGTTATACCTGGTGGATCATCAACACCGATGTTGCCAGGCGATGTCATGATGGATGTAAACATGGATTATGATTCTATCGCTAAAGCCGGTTCGATGTTAGGGGCTGGGTCGGTGATTGTGATGGATGAAAAAACCTGTATTGTAAAAGCATTGGCGCGTATATCGTATTTTTATTACGAAGAATCTTGCGGGCAGTGTACGCCTTGCCGCGAAGGAACTGGCTGGTTGTCGCGTGTTGTTAATAGAATAGAAAATGGAGCAGGCAGACCTGAAGATATTGATTTACTGCTTGACGTATCCAAAAAAATAGAAGGCAGAACAATTTGTGGTCTTGGAGATGCGGCTGCGATGCCGGTTTCTGGTGCAATAAAACATTTCCGAGATGAGTTTCAATATCATGTGGATCATAAAAAATGTATGGTCTCGGCAGCATAATTAATGAACATTGTATTTGTAAAGCCTTATCTGTCAGATTCAACTTGGGTTTTCAGGCTTGGTTTTTCAGACTTGGTTTTACAGATAGGGTTCTTAAGGTATAGCTAGATGGTTAATATAGAAATCGATGGTAAAAAATTACGGGTAGCAAACGGTGCGATGCTCATCGAGGCGGCTGATGAGGCGGGCATTAAAATTCCGCGTTTTTGTTACCATAAGAAATTACCTATCGCTGCAAATTGTCGTATGTGTCTGGTGGACGTTGAGAAAGCGGCTAAACCACTTCCTGCGTGCGCAACACCGGTGACAGACGGTATGGTAATTCATACCAAATCCACGAAAGCGATTGCCGCACAAAAAAGTGTCATGGAATTCCTGTTAATTAACCATCCATTAGATTGCCCAATATGCGATCAGGGTGGTGAGTGTGAATTGCAGGACGTCGCAATCGGCTATGGTGATGATGTCTCGCGTTATTCGGAAAAAAAGCGTGTCGTTCACAATAAAAACCTTGGTCCGTTAATCAATACTGATATGACTCGTTGTATTCACTGTACGCGCTGCGTTCGCTTTGGTGAAGAAATTGCCGGAATAAAAGAATTGGGTATGACGGGGCGAGGTGAACATGCAGAAATTGGCACTTACGTCGCAAAAACAGTTTCATCTGAAATGTCCGGTAATGTCATAGATCTCTGTCCTGTAGGGGCGTTAACGTCTAAGCCGTTTCGATATTCTGCTCGTGCCTGGGAATTAAGGCAGCATGAAACAATTGCAGCTCACGATTGTATCGGTTCCAATATTTTTGTTCATACACGTCATGAAAAAATCATGCGTGTCGTTCCCAAGGAAAATGAATCCATTAATGAAACCTGGATATCAGACCGTGACCGTTTTAGTTATGAAGGACTTAACAGTAAGGACCGGCTTTTAACGCCATTGGTGAAAGAAAATGGTGAATGGCGGGAAACGGATTGGGATATCGCCCTTCGCGTAGTAGTAGAAGGGTTAAAAGATGTTGTCGACAACTTAGGCGCAGCGAGTATTGGTACATTGATAAGCCCAAGTGCTACCCTTGAAGAGATGTATCTTGCGCAAAAATTAATGCGTTCATTAGGATGTAATAATATCGACCATCGATTGCGCCAACAGGATTTTCGTGATCAAGATAATGCGCCGGTTATTCCCTGGTTGGGTCAATCGATAAAGGATCTCGAACAAGTTGATGCTGCGCTATTGATTGGTTCAAATATACGAAAAGATCAACCTATTGCCGGACATCGCATTCGTAAGGCTGCAATTTCCGGTGCAAATATAATGGTTTTAAATCCGGTTGATTATGAGTTTTTATTTCCTGTCACTGAAAAAATAATCGTTGATCCACGCCGAATGAGCAAAGAATTGGGTGCCGTTGCAAAAGCGTTATTCGAGTTAATCGGCGAACCTTTTCCAAAAGGTTTGACATCATTGTTGCAAGATGTGCAACCAAATGGACAACATAAGGCAATCGCACAACACCTTAAAGCGGCAAATAACGGGACAATATTACTGGGATTATCAGCCCACACCCACCTTGATTTTTCTACGCTGCGAGCTTTAGCCAGTTTAATTTCCGATATTTCCAAATGTACTATAGGTTACTTGACTGATGGCGCTAATTCTCCGGGTGGCTGGTTGGCGGGTGCAGTACCTCATCGCAATCACAAGCAGGAAAAAATTACATCAGATAATTTAAATGCAAGCGAAATGTTACGCTCGAATTTAAAGGCTTTTGTTCTGCAAGGTATAGAGCCCGAAAAAGACTGTGCCAATCATTCGCTTGCCGTTAACTCTATTGATCAGGCTGAGTTTGTTGTTGGGCTGTCAATGTACAAAAGTGATTCATTACTAGAGTCGGCCAATGTGCTGTTACCCATCTCGCCATTTACAGAAACATCGGGTACGTTTGTTAATATAGAGGGCCGGTGGCAGAGCTTTCAAGGTGCTGTTTCATCTGCAGGTGATTCGAGACCTACCTGGAAAATATGGCGTGTTCTCGGTAATTTGTTTAACGTAGATGGTTTTGATTACATGAGTTCTGAAGAAATAAGAGACGAAGTACGTTCTTTTAGTGGAAACATTATACCGAAGAATAAAATCGAATGGCAATGTCCAACTGCGTTACAAAACAATATGGATGGTGTTGTCAGAATTGTAGATACGTCAATTTATTCTATTGACCCAATTGTACGTAGAGCGACAGCTTTGCAACAAACTGCAGATGCGTTAACACCTGCAATACATATTGGTGAGGAATTAGCATCTCGTATTGGTTTAATGGACTCCGATCAGGCGATTGTTCGCCAAGGAGATGGCGAGGTAACGTTGCCAGTGAAAATAGATTATCGATTACCTGCAGGTAGTGTATTGATTCCACCGTGTGAATTGGGGGGGACCTATTTAGGTCACGAATATTCAGAAGTAAAGCTAGAAAAAATATAACATAAAACTAAAAATGTTTGATTCACTATTAATATTATGGGAAGCCGTTCCTGTTGACTTGCAAACGCTGATTATTATCTTGGCGAAAATTGTCGCGATAGTGTTGCCTATTGCGTTGTCTGTTGCCTATATTACTCTTGCTGAGAGAAAAGTAATTGCGTATATGCAAGTTCGTATCGGTCCCAATCGAGTTGGTCCAAGAGGCCTTCTGCAACCAATCGCTGATGCGATTAAGTTGTTACTTAAAGAAATTATCATTCCTACAAGCTCAAATCGCTATTTGTTTATTATCGCGCCGGTATTGGCCATTGGGCCCGCTCTTGCTTCCTGGGCTGTAGTACCGTTTGATGATGGTATGGTGCTCGCAAACATAGATGCAAGTTTGCTATACATACTTGCGATGACTTCGGTCGGTGTATACGGCATTATTATTGCGGGCTGGGCTTCAAACTCAAAGTATGCATTTCTGGGCGCATTACGTGCCGCTGCGCAGGTTGTTTCATATGAAATCGCGATGGGATTTGCACTCGTCGGCGTGCTGTTGGCAGGCGGCAGCTTGAATTTGCAGGAAATTGTGACAGCGCAAAAGGGAAGTGTTTTGCATTGGTTTTGGATTCCTTTATTACCTTTGTTTGCAATTTATCTGTTTTCAGGTCTGGCAGAAACAAACCGCACACCATTTGACGTAGTTGAAGGTGAATCGGAAATAGTCGCTGGTTTTCATGTTGAATATGCGGGTGTTACATTTCTGGTTTTTTCTCTGGCCGAATATGCGAACATTATTTTAATTTCCATGCTTTGTGCGCTTATGTTTTGGGGAGGCTGGTTATCACCATTTGAAGGTATACCCTTTGTAGAAGGCTGGTTTGAGGGAATACCCGGTATACTATGGCTTTTGGCAAAAACATCTTTTTTCATTTTTTTATTTATATGGCTTCGGGCAACATTTCCCAGGTATCGATATGATCAGGTTATGCGATTAGGTTGGAAAGTTTTTATTCCGATTACCATTGTCTGGTTGTTAGTAGTGGGCGCAGCGGTGGTGTTGCAAATACCACCTTGGTTTGATTAGGGATTTTTAGAACATATTTTAAACATAACATATAGCGTTTAAATTATTTATTGCAGAAATTTTTTACAGCAACGGATAAAGTAAATCAGGTGAAACTAAATGCAAACGGTCGTAAATTACATCAAGAGTTTATTTCTGTTAGAGCTGTTTAGAGGATTGGCCTTAACCGGACGATATTTTTTTGCAAAAAAATTTACCGTTCAATATCCTGAAGAAAAAACGCCACAATCTCCACGATTTCGAGGTTTGCATGCATTGCGTCGTTACCCGAATGGAGAAGAACGTTGTATAGCGTGCAAATTATGCGAAGCTGTTTGTCCGGCGCTTGCCATTACGATTGAATCAGAAGAAAGGGAAGATGGTTCCAGAAGAACGACACGTTATGATATCGATCTTACAAAATGTATATATTGTGGGTTTTGTGAAGAGTCTTGTCCTGTTGACTCCATTGTTGAGACGCGAGAATTCGAATATCACGGTGAAGAGCGTGGTGATCTAATAATGACGAAAGAAAAGTTACTCGCAGTGGGCGACAAATATGAAGCGCAATTGGCAGCAGATCGCGCAAAAGATGCAGCATTCAGATAAAAGTATGGAACTGCAAGCAACAGATAACACAAACAGAAACTAAATTATAAGATATTGAAATTACGATGGGTATAGAATTAATTTTATTTTATATATTTGCGGTGATACTGATTTTTGCAAGCACGATGGTAGTGATTGTGCGCAATCCAGTGTTTGCGGTGCTGTTTCTTGTGTTAGCATTTTTTACCAGCTCTGTATTATGGATAATGCTGGAGGCAGAGTTTCTTGCGATTACGTTGGTGCTGGTTTATGTGGGTGCTGTGATGGTGTTGTTCTTGTTTGTTGTGATGATGCTTGACATCAATTTGGCGCCATTGAAAGAAGGTTTTATAAAATATCTGCCGGTGGGTGTTTTAGTCGGTTTTATAATTGCTGTTGAAATTATCCTGGTTGTGGGTCCCGGTAATTTTGGTTTAGATAAAGTCGCTGATCCCGTTGGCCATGCAGCCGATTACAGTAATACAAAAGAACTAGGTCGTGTTTTATACACCAAATACATGTATCCGTTCGAGATAGCAGCGGTCATTTTATTAGTTGCGATTATTGCTGCAATTTCGTTAACCCTGAGAAAGGGAAGGCAAACAAAATATATCAAACCGGAAGATCAGGTGAGTGTACGTAAAGAAGATCGTATACGCATAGTAAAAATGAAGTCGGGGGAATAAATGGTACCGTTATCAAATTATTTAGTTTTAGGCGGAATCTTGTTTTGTCTAAGTATGGCGGGCATATTTCTTAACCGAAAAAATATCATCATCATTCTTATGTCAATAGAATTAATGTTGCTTGCGGTAAATATGAACTTTATTGCCTTTTCTCATTATCATGGCGATACGGCAGGGCAGATCTTCGTGTTTTTTATATTAACGGTTGCCGCAGCCGAAGCCGCAATTGGCTTGGCGATACTGGTTGTGTTGTTTAGAAACAGAAATACGATCAATGTTGAAGACATTGATACGTTAAAAGGGTAACGCTCGTGGAAAGTTACATGCCTAATATATATTTAGCGATTGCGCTTTCGCCATTAGTGGGTGCGATAGTCGCAGGTCTATTCGGAAAAAGTATTGGGCGTACTGGCGCGCACTGGGTAACAACTGTTAGCGTGGCTATTTCATTTGTTTTATCTGTTGTTGTGTTTAAACATGTATTTGCTGATGGAGGTTATTACAATGCATCGGTTTATACTTGGTTAGTCAGTGATGGAATCAAATTTGAAATTGGGTTTTTAATCGACCAATTAACAGCCACAATGATGATTGTAGTGACGTTTGTTTCTTTGATGGTACATATTTATACCATTGGCTACATGCATGATGATTCTGGTTATCAGCGTTTTTTCAGTTATATATCCCTGTTTACCTTTTCTATGTTGATGTTGGTAATGTCCAACAATTTCATGCAATTGTTTTTTGGTTGGGAAGCAGTGGGACTGGTTTCTTATTTGTTGATCGGATTCTGGTTTAAAAAAGAAACCGCTATTTATGCCAATATGAAAGCATTTTTAGTCAACAGAGTAGGCGACTTCGGCTTTTTATTAGGTATTGCTGCAGTATTGATGTATTTCGGTAGTCTTGACTACGTTACGGTGTTCGCCGCTGCGCCTGATATGGTTGGAAAAACCATGCAGATTATTCCGGGTTCTGATTGGTCGATTATGACCGTCATGTGTATTTTATTGTTTATTGGCGCTATGGGTAAATCAGCACAAGTGCCTTTACATGTGTGGCTACCGGATTCAATGGAAGGTCCAACGCCGATCTCTGCGTTGATCCACGCGGCTACCATGGTTACCGCAGGTATTTTTATGGTGGCAAGAATGTCACCTTTATTTGAATTCTCAGAAACGGCGCTTAGTTTTGTTTTGGTGATAGGTGCGATCACAGCATTCTTCATGGGACTATTGGGCCTGGTACAAAATGACATAAAACGTGTTGTGGCGTATTCAACATTATCGCAACTTGGTTATATGACGGTCGCATTGGGTGCATCGGCTTATGCGGCCGGTATTTTTCACTTGGGCACACATGCGTTTTTCAAAGCCTTGCTTTTCTTGGGAGCGGGTTCCGTTATTATTGCGATGCACCACGATCAGGACATTCGTAATATGGGCGGGCTTAGAAAATATATGCCTATTACCTGGATAACATTCTTAATAGGGTCGCTTGCTTTGATTGGCGCGCCGGGTTTCTCTGGTTTCTTTTCCAAAGACAGCATAATTGAAGCTGTACACGCATCTAATTTGCCGGGTTCGGATTTTGCTTATCTATGTGTACTTGGCGGTGTTTTTATTACTGCACTTTATAGTTTTCGTATGTATTTTCTTGTATTTCATGGAAAAGAAAGAATGGATGAGCACACACGTGCACATTTACACGAAAGCCCTGCTGTAGTCACGGTGCCGTTAATTATGCTGGCCATACCATCGGTCATTATAGGTTATATACTTGTTGATGATATGGCTTTTGGCAGTTATTTCGGCAAGTCAATTTTTGTCCTACCGCAACACGATGTACTTGGGCAATTATCCAAAGATTTCCACGGACCGATGGGCATGATCACGCATGCACTCACGCAAGCGCCGTTGTGGTTAGCATTTGGCGGTGTAGCGACGGCTTGGTTCCTATATATGAAACGCCCGGATATCCCCGAAAAAATCAAGAACAGTGCAACAATGGGTTATAAAGTATTAACTGAACACTATTACTTTGATAAAGCGTACAGTTACGTTTTCGCTGGTGGCTCGCTCGGGATAGGGCGATTCTTCTGGACAGTCGGTGACGAAAAATTAATTGATGGTTTAATGGTGAATGGAACCGCAAAAAGTATTGGATGGTTCTCTAGCATTATTCGTAATTTTCAAACAGGTTATCTTTATCATTACGCGTTTGTGATGATTATTGGCTTATCTGTAATGTTAGGCTGGATTGTTTTCAATTAATTACTTTGTGAAGTGCGTTACTTGTTACAACCTATTGTTGTTATAAACAAGAAGAAGATTAACACTATAAAAGTTACTAATAGAAAGGTTACTAATAGAAATGTCTGCTGATTTCCCCATTTTGAGTTTAGCTATATGGTTGCCCATTGTCGGTGGCATTCTTGTACTAACGGCAAGTGATGACAAACATGCGCCGATGGCGAGAGTGTTATCTCTTATTGTTTCTATCGCAACGTTCATCGTAACAATTCCTCTCTATACTCAATTTGATACCAGTACCTATCAGATGCAGTTTACCGAATCACATAGCTGGATTTCGACGTTTAAAATTTATTACAGCTTAGGTGTTGATGGTATATCCATGCCATTGATTATACTCACCAGCTTTACGACCGTGTTTATAGTGATAGCGGGTTGGGAGGTCATACAGAACAAAACTGCGCAATATATGGCTTCTTTCTTAATCATGGAAGGTTTGATGATTGGCGTCTTCAGTGCGCTGGACAGCATGTTGTTTTATGTTTTATGGGAAGCGATGTTAATCCCCATGTTCCTGATAATAGGTATCTGGGGTGGTGCAAACCGGGTCTATGCGACGATCAAGTTTTTCCTTTATACGTTTCTGGGTTCAGTGTTTATGCTGATTGCCCTTATCTATATGTTTAACCAGAGCGGCAGTTTTTCAATTCTAGATTTTCATGATTTGAAAATGAGCCTGAATGTACAAATTTTGATTTTTTTAGCATTCTTGATTGCGTTTGCCGTAAAAGTTCCAATGTGGCCAGTGCACACCTGGCTGCCGGATGCGCACGTTGAAGCGCCAACGGGTGGTTCAGTAATATTGGCCGCAATCATGTTGAAAATGGGAACGTACGGGTTTGTGCGTTTTAGTTTGCCCATTACGCCTGATGCAAGCCAGACACTAGACTGGTTGATGATTACCTTGTCGCTAATTGCGATTGTTTATATTGCATTTGTCGCGCTGGTTCAAAAGGACATGAAAAAACTGATTGCCTATTCCTCTATATCTCATATGGGGTTTGTCACACTGGGATTTTTTATTGGTTTTACGATTTTGCGCAATACTGGAAGTCCGGATGGCATCGCGATGGGAATAGAAGGTGCTTTGGTACAAATGATTTCGCATGGTTTTATTTCTGGTGCTATGTTTCTCTGCGTTGGTGTCTTATACGATCGCATGCACAGCCGATTAATCGCTGATTATGGCGGTGTTGTGAATACCATGCCGGTGTTTTCTGCCTTTTTAGTGTTGTTTGCAATGGCTAATGCGGGATTACCCGGTACATCGGGATTTGTCGGTGAATTTATGGTGATACTGAGTGCGTTTAAGGCGAATTTTTGGATTGCCTTTTTAGCAGCCACAACGTTGATTTTTGGTGCTGCATATACATTGTGGATGATCAAACGTGTTGTTTTTGGCGAAGTCGCAAATGAAAACGTAGCAAAATTGACGGATATCAATCGACGTGAATTTTTTGTTTTGGGTTCACTTGCTGCCGCGGTACTACTGGTTGGAATTTGGCCCGCGCCGTTACTCGAAGTGATGCACAGTTCTGTGGACCATCTTGTTCAACAAATCAATGCAACAAAGTTGTAGGGGAAATAGGAAATGAATTTTCAAATACCTGATTTTGTCCCCGCTATTCCAGAGATATTTGTTCTCAGTATGGCGTGTTTGATTCTCGTCATCGATTTATTTGTCAAACAGGAAAACAGATTTTTTACTTATCTATTGAGTCAACTGACCCTTGTAGTGGCTGCTGTATTGACGCTATATGTATTTAGTGGAAAAGAAATATTCACTTTTGAGAATATGTTTGTCAGTGACAATATGAGTAGTGTGTTGAAGATATTTATTTATCTGATCACGTCAATTTGTTTTCTCTATTCACGCAAATATTTGATCGAACAAAAATTCTTCCGTGGAGAATTTTTTGTATTAGGCTTGTTTGGTGTGTTGGGCATGATGATCATGGTATCGGCACATAGTTTTTTAACCGTTTATCTTGGTTTAGAGTTACTTTCTTTATCGCTTTACGCGATGGTGGCGTTACGCCGCGATTCCATTCCCGCATCAGAAGCAGCGATGAAGTATTTTGTTCTGGGCGCGATTGCGTCTGGCATGTTGTTATACGGTATGTCTATTTTGTATGGCGCTGCGGGGACATTGGACTTAGGAGAAATTGCCAGTTATCTCTCTGGTCAACATGGGGAAATGGACGTTATAACAGCGTTCGGCTTGGTCTTTATAGTCGTCGGGCTGGCGTTTAAGTTAGGTGCGGTGCCTTTTCATATGTGGATACCTGATGTCTATCACGGTGCGCCTACACCAGTAACGCTATATTTGGGTACAGCACCAAAAATTGCCGCGTTCGCTATGGCAATGCGATTATTGGTCGATGGGTTACAACCGCTTCATGGTCAATGGCAAGATATGCTTATTATTCTCGCGATATTATCAATGGCGATTGGCAACATAGTCGCGATTGCACAAACCAATTTGAAAAGAATGCTGGCCTATTCAACCATTGCGCATATTGGATTTCTATTATTAGGCATTCAGACAGGAAATTCTGAAGGTTATTCTGCGTCAATGTTTTATATTATAGTGTATAGCTTGATGAGTTTAGGTGGTTTCGGCATGATCATACTATTGAGTCGTACTGGATTTGAGGCCGACAAGATTGAAGATTTTAAAGGTTTAAACGATAGAAACCCATGGTACGCGTTTATTATGTTGGTACTGATGTTTTCAATGGCTGGTGTGCCGCCAACGTTAGGGTTCTATGCGAAACTTTCTATTATACAGTCGTTAATTAGTGTGGAAATGGTATGGTTAGCTGTAATTGCGGTTTTGTTCTCAATCATAGGTGCTTTTTATTATTTAAGAATAATTAAAACAATGTATTTTGAAAAAGCGATTGATACAACGCCGATACACTCCAACTTTGATATGCGCGTTGTGATTTCTATAAATGGTCTGGCAATATTGGCGCTGGGTCTATATCCTTCTGCACTTATGAATCTTTGTATTGCATCCATTTAATAATTTTTATTTAGTTTGTTTTTTTATGTCCTGTTGAATGCCGCCAAATTTCCTAACCCAGGGACGGTGCTTATGCATTTTCGGAGGTAACGCTTTCATTCCTTGATATGCATTGGCATAAGAAGTATATACACCATAAATTAAATTATAGGTCTTTTTGCCTTTTTTCTTTGCTTTTTTCTTTCCTTTCTGCTTTCCTTTTTGCTTAGTAATGAAATAAGCAAATTGTCCTTTAACATCCGATTTATTGATGTATTTTGTGAGATCCTTTTTACTATTGCCTTGCATTAGCTGCAATGTGTAGTACCTGGGATTCTTCCTTAATATCCAAGTTTTCTTTTTTAATCCGAGAATATTTTTCCGAGAATTTTTTGCAATGTGTTTGGAGGGGGATGTTTTAAGGTTTCTACCCAAAAGGCCATTTGCTTGATGAACACCTTGTAGAGATGCTAGATCCAGCCAGTATGTTGCTTTACTAACATTTTTTTTGACTCCGAGACCATCTAATAATAGTTTGCCATAATTATACTGGCCGTATGAATAACCCCACTCTGCCGATTCCTTATACCATTTTGCTGCCTTCGATAAATTTTTTTTTGTTCCCCAACCTTTTTCATATAGAACACCGAGATTATTTTGTGCTATAGCATGGTTTTGCTTTGCTGCTTTGGTATACCATTTGAATGCTTTCTTATAATTTTGTTTAAATCCTTTGCTGCTTTGGTACATCCAGGCAAGGGATGCCTGTGATTTTGCATGCCCAAGATCAGCCATCGGTTGCCAATATAGAACAGCCGTATCATAGTAACCAAATAGAAAGGCCATCCTAGCCACGCTGTAATATTTCTCGTAATCGACCGGGTCGCCTGGTTCATCCGAGAAAAAATCTCCAAAAAGGGAAGTCTTTTCATCCTCGTCCGATAAATCATATTTATCGTAAACAGAAGAGGAATCCTGCGCTAATGACGTGAGTGAAGTGGGTGAAGTGGGTGAATTTTCTTTACTGACAGACGAAAGCGGTAATAGCCCGGAAATAACTATAAAAAAACTAATTATTAGGTTGGTTTGTGACATTGAATGTACAACAAATTTATAGACATATTATGTTTAATATCGTCCTCAAACGATACTAATTTAGTATGGCACACAATGGCTGAATAGCCTGCATAAATTAACGGCATCTATGTTTACATTAGATTTTTCTTACTAAAGAATAAACATTATAATAAATATGTGAATTGATTCGGTAGCAGGGCCGGCGATATTTTCAATAACCGAACTAATTAATTTTGGAACATTTAATGACTGAAAAGGGTTTGAATATACAGGAAATTATTAAAAAACTTGAACGGATGGCTGATCCGGAAAAGGTAATCTTAAAACAGAAAAAATTTGCTATTAAAGCCTTTAATTCCCTTGGGATTTATCATAAAGATCTAAAAAAATTGGCTAGCGAGATAGGTCACAACGACAGCTTGGCTTTGGAACTTTTCGATACAGGAATTTACGAAGCGAGAATACTTTGTAGTAAGGTTTACAACCCTCATTTTATTACTGAAAATCTCATGGAAAAATGGGTGGTTACATTTGAAAACTGGGAAATATGTGATTCATTTTGCATGGGATTTTTCTCTAAAAGTGAGTACGCTTTAGCAAAAGCAGTTGAGTGGTCAGAACATGAGTGCGAATTTATAAAACGTGCTGCATTTGTAATAATGGCGTCTTATGGCTTTGTCGAAAAAAGTGCAGGAAATGAAATATTTGAGCAGTTCCTACCAATTATTGAAAGAGAAGCAACTGATGACAGGGTGTATGTCAAAAAGGCGGTGAATTGGGCACTTCGAAATATTGGGAAGCGAAATATAGACCTGCAGAAGCTAGCGATTTCGTCAGCAAATAAAATACTAAAAATTGATAGTAAATCAGCAAAATGGATTGCTAGAAATGCATTAACGGAACTTAAAAAACCAAACGCTAATATTTTAGATTACCCAAGGCAAATATATAGAAAAAATGGCTAAACAGGCAAATACAGCCGACCTAAATCTTTGCTGGCTAATTTGCGACGTTATACATTAACGCTAATAATCACGCTCCTTCTTCGATAGCACCCACACACATTAGTATTTCCCCCAATTGTGTAGAATTATTATTTGTAATATACATTATAAAGAGAAGGAATATACATTTTAAAATATGCGGGAGAAATATTAGAGACTCATTGTTTTAGTTATGTATTTGCAAGTTGATATACCTAG
>JAADIM010000004.1 GCA_013151345.1 Gammaproteobacteria bacterium | reverse complement strand
TTTAACAAGTCTTGTTTTGAAAGTGTAAATTTCGACGCTTTTTCAATGATTCTATCAGCGGTAACAAGCAAACCTTCTCCAGTCAACGTGACCGGGTAAATATAAAAAGTCATTTTGTTTTCTACTTTCTTGAGTACTTTAGAAAAACTCTCATACCCTTGCGCTAATATCTTTATCTCGGTAGCAGCAGAAACGCCGCTAAATGATACCTTGCCTTCTTTGGACGTTGTTTGATATTTTTCACCATTACCAATGACGACAGTCGCCCCTTCGATCAAATCTCCGGTACCTCTTTCTTTTACGGTGAAAGTTATATCCGTTGCGACGGCACTAGCATGGAAAGAAAATGCAATTATAATGAGAAAAATGTGTATTGGTTTCCGAATCAGAACTATTCTTATAAGTTTCTCTGTTAATTCCATTTGCATCACCTCTAAGTTTCGATAACGTTATTTTTCTTTCAAAGGAACCCATGACTTAATCAGCGGGCCCCTTTATCTTAGTTACTTAGAAGTCCGCAGTCCGTTACATAACTTTATTGGAATGTAGCAAATTGTAACTGAAACAATATTCAGATATATTTAGTTAATTCAGTACGATGATAAGGCTATGTATTAATTAATCTGATTCTGTTGTATCTACCAGGTATCCCGTTGGAAATTTTACTCCACACACCATCTTGAAACAATTCATATTCTCTAAAACAACATGGTATACCTTTCGCAGTCGCCAGAACCGGACTGTCCATTAGATGAAAATGCAGGTGTGGTGCGGTGGAATTACCAGTATGTCCAACCTCTGCGAGCTGTTGACCCATACACACTGAGTCACCGGACTTAACGCGTATAGAGCCTGTGCGCGCATGCGCAAAAAACGCGTAGCAGGACTCACTTTTGAGAATAATATAATTACCAAGTAGCGACTTTATTTCGAAATTATTTCTTGGTGGCTTAAAGAAAAGAGAATTTTTAAGTACCACAGACAAGTCGCGTACCGCATGAACAGGGTCCCGCTCCTTGACCCCATCCTCTGCTTCAATAACTTCGCCACTGAAGGGTGCATAGATAGGCTGGGACCAACCCAGACATTGGTTCAACGGTACGCCAAACAATAAGGCGGAAATATAGGTTTTTTTAAAGCACCGGAAACTTTTGGGATATCGCCAATCAATCTGCATAAAGTCGTAAGCATACGTTTGCGCCAGTAGATCTGTACCGTGGCTTGGTATTTTATAACCGGGCGTATTTGGCGCTATCCATTCTCCGCGTAGCGGAAATTCAACTATAACTGGTTCCATAAATTTTTACCAAAATATCTATCCTATTGAATCACTTCACACCGTTTTCTTTTGTTGCTGCTGTGCTTTCAATTACTGCACCACTGATCGATATTTTCATATTCATGAGCGATAACACACCACACTTCACGTGCAGAAGCATTGATAGTAATTTGTGTTCTTGGTTGTATACGCATGAATTCATCCTTTTAACATTCAAACTTGGGACTGAACCGGAAAATTAGCCCATATGACTAAACAGGCCAGGAAATAATGAATCGTGCACCACCCAATGGTGAGTCTGTCACGGTAATTGTGCCGTTGTGCCACTGTGCTATACGATCCACAATTGCCAGCCCAAGGCCAAATCCACCGGTATCGCGATCTCGACTGGCATCCAATCGTTTAAATGCGTCGAACACACTTTGTCGTTCCTTTTCGGGAATTCCAGGGCCATCGTCATCTACATACACTGAAAATGTCTCTTCATCAATGCTTACAGCAATTTCTACTTTGCTTTTTGCGTAACGGCGTGCATTTTGTAACAGATTATTCACGGCGCGTGCCATCAACTTGGGTTCAAATTTGGCATATTTATCCTTAATACCTTCAACATTATAACTAAGAGAAACAGACTCCATATTTCTTTTTGCCTGATTGACGATTTCTTCAAGCCAGGTAGAAACATCTTGGCGCTGAAACGCCATCTCGGGTCGGTCACGATCAAAACGTGCATAGGTCAATATTTCAGCGACTAAATTATCTAACTCATCTATATCGGCGTTCATACCTTTAATAAAACGTTCACGCTCCGAGGTATCAATGGCGGTTTGCATCATCTCCATGCCAAATCTAAGACGCGCAATAGGGGTACGTAATTCATGAGATGCCGCATTAGTCAGTTCTTTATGAGAAGAAATCAGATTTTGAATACGATCTGCCATGGCATTGAATGTTGTTGCGAGCTGGCTTAGAGGGGATCGTTTCGCCACAACGACACGCGTGTCGAAATCACCCTGGCCAAATTCATTTGCGCTTACGCCCAAACGATTTAAATCCCGTGATAACGGATAAACCCAAAATAACACTGCAATGGCGACAATAAATGCCAAGCAAGTTAGAAGTATGCTTTCAAGATAATCCAATGTAACTGGATCATCAAATGGGCCTAACTTTAGTACATAAGATGAGTCTTTAATAAGTCGATATATGTATTCTTCGCCATCGATTTTATGCCAGGTAATTTTTTCGTTTATCAGATCTAAATTTGGGCGCCCTGATAAAGACACATCATCCAATCTCTGTAAACTGACTGGGAACGTGAATTGTTTGCTGATCTCAGTAATACGCTCGTTCCATACCGCCTGCGGATAATCTATTAATTCCAATTCGAGTAATTTAAAGGTACTACTGGATACATGCTGATTATGTCGATATTCGGATTGATTAAAAGGAAACTCCAATACAAGATTGCTATCGCGGACACGCTTATAACCATAATGTGCACCAAATATATTCTGAAAAACCATGCGATCCTCGTTTAAGCGAGCAAGTGTCTCATCAGGTAATTCTATTTCATTCAATTTTTGTAAGCGTAGACGGTAGCCTCCCTCTTTATTCAAGCTCTCGATTAAGTCTGGCCACTGTTCATGAGGTGCTGCAGCTAACCTTTTGTCAATTAAATGTAAAGTGCCTTTAGAGAGATCCCCATAAGTTTCCTCTAGTGTGCCTTTCAGGATATGTTCGAGATTATTTATCCCGGCGAAAAATATTGCAAAAGTAAAAACTAATAGCAAATAGAGTCGTAAAAAAAGTTTTCCCATTAGTCCCAGGCCTCGGCCACAAACAAATAACCCTTCCCCCTCACCGTTTTAATTCGAAAAGGCCTGGCCGGATCATCTCCTAACTTTTTACGTAAGCGAGAAATACGTACATCGACTGAGCGATCAAATCCGTCATAATCGATGCCTCGTAGTTCCTCTAAAATTGCATCGCGACTAAGTATCGTTCCTGCATGTCTGGCGATAAACCATAGCAACTCAAACTCATTGGAAGTAAAATCAACCACCGCCCCATGCAATCGCACTTCACGTGCTTTCTCATTTAGTTTCAATCCGCCGAAATCAAGTTCTGTTGAGGCATCCAATTGCGCGTTGTTAGTGTTGTTTCCAAAACGACGCAACAATGCTCGAATACGTGCTAATAATACGCGAGGTTGTATTGGTTTTGTGACGTAGTCATCGGCACCGATTTCCAGTCCGACTACTTGATCGATATCCTCGTCTTTTGCTGTTAACATTAATATCGGTCCGCTGTACTCGGGACGAACCTCCTTGCAAACTTCAAACCCATCCTTTCCCGGCAACATAAGATCCAACACAATAAGGTCAGGACGCTCGTCCAAGATACGTTGACCCGCCAGATCACCTCTATGTTCAATACTGACGACAATCCCCTGTTGTTGCAGATATTCCTGTATAAGCGATGATAAACGGACATCATCTTCAACCAGCAGGACATGACACGTCTCAGTGATCATAGGATTGCTTTGTGCCTTCATTCATTGCCTCATGATTGTGTAT
>JAADIM010000085.1 GCA_013151345.1 Gammaproteobacteria bacterium | reverse complement strand
CCGTATATTCATAATGCATTGTTGCTTGCATTGGAACAGTTTTTATTCCCGGAACAAAATATCGTATTGCGTGGTAACAAGGAAATGTTGGGCGATTGGATGCAGGCTGTTAATCAACATTACGCCCTTAGGCGATTTTTAGTTGCGATACCAGATGATGAGTCTGATTTGCCTGGTGTTTTGGTAAATTATAAGCCGCAGCAACAGATCGTCGCTTATGTATGCGAAGGTTTTGAATGCAAGCCGCCAATAACAAAAAAAGACGACCTGTCACTACTATCGAAATAAGGTGTTAAATAGCAGGCACTTAACGACTGGGTGAGCTTGCGAATCCTAACAGCGGTGCGTTTCTAATCACCGTTGTTGGGGTTCGCAGGCTCACTCTAAGCTACAGTAAGTCAACACACACCCATCCACCGTTTGTCGTCTCGATGAATCCATCAATTCAAAGTTGTTGGAGTATTAAACCTTAAGTAAAGTACCAAAAAAGCGATAGCTTTATAAATAAGTTCTGTTCAATGGCGGCGAAAGGCTAAATCTCTCTGCCAAAGACACCACGAAATAGGGTGTTGAATTCATCCGGCGTAAAAGAGTGATTTTGCGTGCCATTGACTTCGATCTTAATTGATCCCATTAAAGACGCAATACGTCCCGTTGTTTCCCAGTCCATTTCGTTTAACAGGCCGTACAATAAGCCCGCTCGATAAGCGTCGCCACAACCTGTCGGATCGTTGATTGTTTTGGTAATTGCTGGAGGAATATCAAGTCGTTGATTTGCGGTGTATATGTGAGAGCCTTTACCGCCTAGCGTGATAATTAATGCAGATACGCGTTCGGCTATTTCGTGTGGCGACAGGCCGGTGCGTTCATGCATCAATTCAGCTTCATAGTCATTAAGTGTGATCCACGTGGCTTGTTCAATAAAAGTGAGTAAATCTTTTTCGTCAAACATTGGCATGCCTTGGCCGGGGTCAAATATAAACGGTATCCCTGCTTCTGCAAATTGTTCTGCATGCTCAATCATGCCGTCGCGTCCATCAGGCGCCACAATGCCCAGTGTGACACCTGATGCGTCCGCTATTTTATTTTCGTGAGACATACTCATTGCGCCAGGATGAAAGGCGGTAATCTGATTGTCATCCATGTCGGTGGTAATAAAGGCTTGTCCGGTATATGTGCCTTCAATTTGTTTGATGTGAGAAGTGTTAATGCCACATTTAACTAACCATTCAGAATATGCGCCAAAGTCGGTGCCTACGGTGGCCATTGGAATGGGGTCTTCACCGAGCAAATTTAAATTGTAGGCTATGTTACCTGCGCAGCCTCCAAACTCGCGTCGTAGACTGGGAACCAGAAAAGATACATTCAGCATATGAACTTTGTCAGGCAGAATATGATTTTTAAACTTGTCATGAAAGATCATGATAGTATCGTAAGCATAAGAACCACAAATGAGGGCTGACATAGAAAAGTTCCTTATTTAGTTACAAGTTTGTTAGGAGCCAAGTACTTGTTAATAGTACTTGTTAATAGTACCTGTTAGTAGTGGTGTTTTTTAATGGCGCTAGTTAGTTAAGAGCAGTGCCCAGACTATAACAACGTTAAGCAGCGAAAGAAACACAGCTGCAGATGCAATGTCTTTGGCTCTACCAGAGATCTCGTGTCTTTCTGTGCTAATACGGTCTATCGTATTTTCAATTGCTGAGTTTAATAATTCTACTATTAAAACCAGCATGAGGGCAGCAATAAGAACGGCTTTTTCAAAGTTATTTTCACCTAACCAGTACCCAATAGGTGTCAGTATAGCGACTAGAATCAATTCTTGTCGAAAAGCAGCTTCGTTATTCAATGCTGCTTTTAGTCCTGCCAAAGAATAGATTGTCGCCTTGAAAATACGGGAAAAACCTTTTGTGCCTTGGTCTGCCATAGTCTTATTTGATAGATTCAGTCATTATGGGGTTCTGAAATCGTGGTTCAGAAATCATGGTTTCAGGTCAGTGTCCGGACGAAAAACCAGATCAAGTTCTCTTGCCGCTTTGACATCATCGAGTCGTTTGACTGGCAGGCTATAAGGCGCATTTTTTACCAATTCGGGGTTTTCTTGTGCCTCGGTTCTGATGGTGGCCATTGCACTAATGAATTGGTCAAGTATTTCTTTGCTTTCCGTTTCTGTCGGTTCTATGAGTAAACATTCCGGCACGATAAGAGGGAAGTAAGTTGTAGGCGCGTGGAATCCATAATCCAGTAATCGCTTAGCAAAATCCATGGCATTAACGTCCATATTTTTTGCTTCGTTTTTGAGTGTGACAATGAATTCATGTGTTGCACGTCGTGTGTTCAAAGCAATGTTAAAACCATTTTCTTTTAGTTTTACCATCGTGTAATTCGCATTCAGCGTTGAAAATTCGCCGACGCGTTTCATGCCTTCGCGACCAAGCATACGTGCGTATATATAGGCTCTTAACAGCACGCCTGCGTTTCCCATAAACGTAGACAGACGGCCTATTGTCTGCGGACACTCTTTTTCTGTTAATAAATGAAACTGTTCTCCTTCTTGCGACACGTCTTGTGCAACATTATGTGTAACATAGGGAATAGGCAAGAAGGGAATTAATCTTTCGCTGACGCCCACTGGGCCGGCACCAGGACCACCACCACCATGTGGTGTGGAAAATGTTTTGTGCAAATTGATATGAATTGCATCGAAGCCCATATCGCCAGGTTTAACTTTGCCTAAAATTGCATTCAGGTTTGCACCATCGTAATAAAGCAGCCCACCGGCTTCGTGTACTATTTTTGACATTTGCTCGATGTTGCGATCGAAAACACCCAGCGTCGAGGGGTTGGTCAACATGATACCGGCTGTTTGTGGACCGACCGCTTCTTTAAGTGCGTCGAGATCAATATCGCCGTCACTCCGGGTAGGTATCTCGCGAACTTTGTAGCCGCACATTACTGCGGTAGCCGGGTTAGTACCATGTGCTGCATCTGGCACTATAATTTCTGTTCTTGAATGATCTTTGCGTGAATCATGATAAGCGCGGATCATTGCAACCCCGGCGAATTCTCCCTGGGCACCTGCCATGGGTGCCATTGAGACACTTTTCATGCCCGTTGCTTCTTTTAGCATTTCTTGCAATTCATACATACAGGCAAGATAGCCTTGGCCCAGGGACTCATCACTTTCCGGATGACGCGCAAGAAATCCAGGTAACATTGCAAGGGAATTACAGCAGCGAGGATTATATTTCATCGTGCATGAACCGAGCGGGTAAAAATGTGTGTCTATTGAAAAATTTTTCTGTGACAGGCTGGTATAATGACGCACTGCCTGAAGTTCAGAAACTTCTGGTAGACCTGCGCGTTTTTTTCGAAGAAATTTCTCTGGTATAGAGTTAGCTAGCGAGCCAGGATTAGTTGACTGCGCCTTGTTGATGCGACCGGATCGTGAGTGTTCAAATATTAACATAGTTACTTCTTAATATAGTTACTTCTTATCAACGTTAAAAGTAAGTAGCTATAAATCATATAGCTACTTACTAAATAGTTATTAACCAAGTGATTTCAGAGCTGACTCGTAGTCAGGCTCATCAACAATTTCAGGCACCAGTTGTGTGTAGATAACCTTATCGTTTTCATCAATCACGACAACCGCACGTGCGGTGACGCCTGCCAAAGGACCGTCGTTTATCAGTACGCCATAATCTTTAGCGAAATCTCGTGAACGCATCATCGCTAACGGAACTACGTTTGACAATTTTTCGTCATTGCAAAATCGCTGTTGTGCGAACGGCAGGTCAGCGGACACAATTAGAATTACGGTGTCTTTGTGGTTAACTGCATGCTCGTTAAATTTTTTCGTTGAAATTGCGCAGGTTGCTGTATCAAGACTGGGTACAATATTGAGAAGTTTTTTCTTGCCCGCGTATGTCGCTAGATTTACATCGTTTAATTCGCCATCTACTAACAAAATTTCAGGTGCCTGAGTACCAATTGCAGGTAATTCTCCACTTGTTGAACACGGACTTCCTTTTAATGTAATGCTGGCCATGATTGATTATCTCCTGTTAAGTTAAGCCAAAACATTGGCTAATGCGTTTCTATATTCGTCGATATCTGCTTGATTACGGGTTTCTGTAGCGCAAACAAGTAGCATGTCCTTTAGTTCCGGGTAATCATTTTCCAGCGAATACCCCGCTGCAATGTTTTTATGGGCAAGTTCTTTTAGCGTTTCTTTTACGGGTGCACTAATTTTAAAAACAGCTTCGTGGAACATTGGTCGGTTAAATATTTTTTGCACACCTTTAATGGAAGATAACGAATTTATTAATTTGAGCGTGTTTTCATGACACATTCGGGCTGTTTTTTCCAGTCCGTCGGCACCCAATATTGACATGTAAATGGTCGCAGCGGTTACCAGTAAGCCTTGATTGGTGCAGATATTTGATGTTGCCTTAGAACGGCGAATGTGTTGCTCACGCGCCTGAAGTGTCAAGGTGAAACCTTGTTTGCCATCGGTATCGACAGTACGACCGATAATTCGTCCTGGCATTTGCCTTACTAATGCTTGTTTGCAGCACATGAATCCAAAGTAAGGGCCACCGGAAGATAATGGCGCGCCAAGAGGCTGGCCTTCTCCGACGACGATGTCTGCACCTAGCTTGCCCCATTCTCCGGGGGGTGAAAGTAATGCCATTGCAGTGGGGTTAACGACAGCAATGACGAGCATACCCCTATCATGAGCCCAGTCGGTTAGTGTATCGACTTCTTCGAGCACGCCAAAAAAATTGGGTTGTGGGATAATCATTGCTGCTACATCACCTGGTTCATCGGACAATGACGCAGGGTCGATGTAACCTCCGTCAAGATCAAAATCCAGTTCATCCAGGATAATGCCCTGGTTTTTAACAATAGTATTAACTACTTTTCGATAAGTCGGGTGGACTGTACGTGGCAGCAGAATCCGTTTTGATTTTGATTTTCGATTTGCACGCACGGCCATTAATGCCGCTTCTGCAACACCCGATGCACCATCGTAAAGAGACGCATTTGAAACGTCCATTGCGGTGAGCCGTGACATCATCGTTTGAAATTCATAAAGTAACTGCAGGGTGCCCTGGCTTGCCTCTGCTTGATAAGGCGTGTAGGCAGAATAAAATTCACCCCGTGTAGTGATTTCCCAAACTGCCGCAGGAATATGATGGTCATAAGCGCCCGCGCCTATAAAACAAAGCGGAGTTCCATCCTGATTTGCCTGTTTTTGCATATGGCGTGAGATATCGATCTCATTTAGTCCTGCTGGAATCCCTCCCAAATCTTGATTGATCAATGAGGGCGGGATTTCATCAAATAGAGCATCAATGCTATCTGCGCCAATGCTGGCCAGCATGTTTTTTATATCTTCGTCAGTGTGCGGGATAAACGGCATAATAGGATCACAATATTATTATTTAGTTAGGTTTAATTAAAGTATTAAGTGTTTGGTGTCAGTGCTCGTGTAAGTACAAGGAATTTAGTGTTCTTCGGAAGCACAGAATTCCTCGTACTCATTAGCATTGAGTAGATTTTCCACCTCGTCAAAGTCTTCTGCACGCATTTTAAAAATCCAGCCATCTTCGTAGGGTGCCTTGTTAATTATTTCAGGCGCATCGGTGAGTGCTTCGTTGATTTCGATTACTTCACCACTGACTGGGCTATAAATGTCGGACGCCGCTTTGACTGATTCGACAACCGCACAGTCGTCACCGGCATTGTAGCTGGTATCCAGCTCAGGGAGTTCAACAAAAACCATATCGCCAAGCAGATCCTGGGCGTGAGCAGTAATACCGACAACGAGAGTTTTATCATCTAGTATCTTTAGCCATTCGTGAGTTTTAGTATATTTAAGATCCCCTGGAATATCGCTCATGTTAGTTTCCCTCGGATGTTAGATTTCTTATAGTTTAGGTAAAATTAAGTAAAATAAAATTATGCAACAAAATAGCTTAATTAAATAGTGGTGAAAATTTGTTTACGTAAATAGCCTAGATGACTAGTCAAGCTAAACCGTCAAGGCAAACAGGATTTTCCATTACGGACAAACGGTGATTTCACTATTTTAGCAGGGATCAACTTTCCGCGTATCTCGACCGCAACATTTTGCTCTACAATGGGCGATATGCGCGCCAGTGCAATCGATTGTTCTAATGTGGGCGAATAACTACCGCTCGTGATAACACCGATATCCTGATTGTCTCTCATGATCCTTTGGTCGTGCCTCAATATTCCTTTACCTTCAAGCACGAGCGCAACAAATATTTTATGTTCTTTTGCTTGGCGTTGGGCATCAATTACACTGCGGCCAATAAAATTACGATCGGTAGGTTCCCAACCGATTGTCCATCCAAGACCTGATTCCAAGGGTGTTGTGGATTCGGTCATGTCTTGGCCGTAGAGATTCATTCCTGCTTCCAGGCGCAGTGTGTCTCTTGCGCCCAGCCCGATGGGTTTAACACCCAGTTGATGCAGTTTTTGCCAAAAATCGCTGGCCAGTGCATTGTCGAGAATAACTTCATAACCATCTTCACCGGTATAGCCGGTGCGGGCGATAAAATAGTCAGATAGTTCGTAAGCATTGAAAGCGGGCATGTCTTTAATTTGGGGGACGGATTGTTGTTCAGCATGGGCGATAATTTGCTGTACTTTTTCGCGGGCATTTGGTCCTTGTACGGCAATCATGGCTAAATCGGTTCTTTCGTTGATCTCTACTGAAAAATTCTTGGCATGTTGGATTATCCAGGCGAGGTCTTTTTCACGGGTAGCCGCATTTACCACCATGCGGAACCAGTCATCACGCATAAAATAGACGATCAGGTCATCGAGGATGCCACCCTGTTCGTTTAACATACACGTATAGAGGGCTTTGCCTGCTGTTTTCAGTCGATCCACATTGTTTGCTAATAGATAACGCAAAAATTCACGCGTTTTAATGCCGTTAAGATCAACGACCGTCATATGTGAAACATCAAACATGCCCGCGTCATTACGCACCTGATGGTGTTCAGTAATTTGGGAACCATAATGAATCGGCATTTCCCATCCACCGAAATCAACCATCTTTGCGTTCATAGCAAGATGTTGTTGGTAAAGCGGCGTTTTGTTACTTATTTTTTTTAACAAAATAGTATTCTTATCCGTTAGTTAAAAGGCACAAAAAAAGGCGACAAATATAGGTTACTTTTAACACAATAAGTAACATCGTATAGTTGTCGCCCTTCTGTCCAAGTACCTGAGAGCTTTAGCCCCTTCGGTGGGTTCATCACGAGTGAACCGCTCTCCAGAATCAACGAGTTAGTGTGGTCCTTTTGCCTGAGCGATTCCGAGCGGGTTGCGCCTTCGGCGCCCTACATTTATTACAAAAATATATAAATTAGCGAATAAGGATTGCAAATTTATCGTCTTGCTTTTGTTTGAACTCAAATGCTGCTTGAACTCAAACAATTTAAGCACGCATAAGCGTGTAAATGTAAGGTCTCTTCCACAATAACGTAATGTTGAGCGGTTATTATACTGGCCCTGTGACGGTGTGGCTAGTGCGCATTGCGCCGCTTGATAAAGAAATCGAGTGATATTGCCGGAAAACTAGCTGGGCTGCCATCACATATTTTGGTCACCAGATTGGGTCGCTCAGAATTTTGGTTTCTGTCTGTGTATGTAAAATTTTCGTAAATATTTTCCGTATCAGGACGCTAAATAACTGTTGCTAAAAAGAATGCATGGCTTCTGGTTAGTCGTTTCGCGCAAAGGAAAGCGCGTATCTGACCAAGTCTGTAATAATTTACGTGCCTTGGAGGACTCATGTTGTTGTTAGGCGATGTGCAAAAATGAATAATAAAAGAGCGAATACGAGTTATTCTCAACAGTATCAGGAAGCTACGCGATCACTTGGTCACCCGGAGGCAGATAAAATATTAGAAAATATTAATATTCCATCCCAACCAATAACCTTATTGTCTCTACAAAAAGAGCTATCGAGTGACTACTCTGATGGCATATCTGATTGTATAGTGATAAGCGAAATTATCAGTAAGGATTTAGCCGTTACAGCCAGTGTTATTGAGACGATAAATTCACCTTTTTTTGCATTAGAAGACAAGATTGATGATGTCCAGGGGGCGGCAACACTGTTGGGCATGCCGAATGTCGTCAATATGGTGAATGCATTTTGTTTAAGAGAGGCGATGAAGAGGTGCGATTATCCGGAAATTGATGCATATTTTGATTCTGCCAATGAGATAGCGCTAGTCGCAGCAAATCTGGCGAATGAGCTAGGTGTAATGAATTCCGACGTGGCTTATACGTTAGGTCTTTTTCATGATATCGGGGCGCCCATATTATTACAAAAATTTCCAAATTATGCAGAAGTGCTTCAATACGCTTATACCTCTGAAAAGTATTCTATGACAGAAGTCGAGAATCACAATCTGAATACTAATCATGCGGTAGTTGGCTTTTATGTCTGCAAAGCATGGAATTTGCCTGAGCGTGTGAGCCTGGCTATTTTAAATCATCATAATGTGGAAGAAGTATTATCGTCGGACTCCTATAAAGATAAAAGTGAACTTAGGGCATCAGTGGCGTTGCTCACTATGGCCGAGTACCTGGCCTATGCATATAACGGAAAAGCGCAAAAAGCTAATTGGGAAGAAGAGTCCGCTCTTGTTCTGGACTATCTGGATATAAACGAGCATGAATTTGATGTAATCAAAACAACCATGTTTGGTAAATTACGAGTTTGATAAATTACGAGATTGCTTATAGGTTCAGTATTACGTGCCGATTCCGAGCATGGAGATCCGCGCATGAGGCAGAATACCCAGCTTAATTTTGTCGTTCATTGTGCATCATAATCCAAAGCGCTGGAAGAGTGCCTACGACCAGCATCAATGCTGCTGGTGCGGCTAATTCCAGCATCTCTTCGCTGGCTTCTATCCATATTCTGACTGGTAGAGTATCAAAACCCGTTGGCCGTAAAATCAATGTCGCCGGTAACTCCTTTAATGCATCGATGAAAACAAGCACAAACGCGGTAGTTACTCCTGTTCGAATCATAGGTAATGTGACGCGCCAAAAATTTTCCAATGGTCCTGCGCCGAAAACGCGTCCCGCCTGTTCAATTGACGGTGTTAGTTGCTGTAACGATGCTTCTTGTGATTGAACAGAAAGAGGCAGGAATCGAATGACCAGCGCCATAACTAAAATAATGATTCCACCTGTGGCAAATAGATCGGGTACAAATGCCAGTACAAACGTTAAAATACCCAGTGCGACAACGGGGCCAGGTAGAACAAACCCTACGCTGGAAAGTTGTATATAAACATTACTTAAAGTTGATCGCATTCGAGTATGAAAAAGTGCAACGGGTAACGCCACTATTACTGCGACACTTCCCGCAATGAATGCGACTGTGATGGAATTTGACGTGTAGCCTAGGAATTCACTGCCGATAAGATTGTCAATCCAGGCTTCCCAACTCCATGCAAGCATCCATGCCAGTGGTAATAAAAAGGTGAATATAGCTATGGTCCCGATCCAGGACCAGATAATTAATATTTCCTTAAATGTTGCTGGTTTAATTCGGATAACACGAGATTGGCTACTTGCATAATAACGTTGTCGTTTACGAAAAAAACGTTCAAGAACTAAAAAAGTGAGACTGAGTATTACCAGTATAAAGCTTAAGCCTGCCGCGCCCTGGTAGTCAAAACGGCCATTCATCTGTAAATATATGCTTAACGTAAAGGTTTGGAAGCGCAGCATGCTTACTGCACCAAAATCAGATAAGACATGAAGTACGACGACGGCGAGTCCTGCGGCGATGGCTGGACGTAACAGAGGTAAGGTTATTCGCCTAAAAACTTCTAATGGTGCAGCGCCTTGTATGCGTGCGGCTTCTTCCAGGGTTTGGCTCGATCGTGATAAAGAACTTCGCACTAATAAAAAAACATAGGAGAAGCTTGCCATAGATAAAACGCACGCGGCACCGATAAAACCATATGGTTCGGGAATTGTTGCATTCTCACCAAATAGAGTTAACCAAAACCGACCTAGCCAACCTTCATCTTCGAGTAATTCGGTATATATATGTGCAAATACATAGGTAGGCACCGCTAGTGGTAATACCATTAACCAGGTTGCAATACGTCGTCCAGGAAAATCACGTCTCGCGATAAACCACGCGGCTGGTATCGCCAGTATCAGGCTACCAATCGCGACGACGGTAGCAAGTGATAATGTGTTCCATAATAACTCTGGAATACGACTGTGCCAAAAGGCCAGCCATTTATCTGATGACAGCAGCAAGCTGTTGTACATAACAAATATTAATGGAATTACGGAAAATGCGACGACAGCACCCGATAGAGTATTTAACGATGCAAATTTATTTTCTTTATACATGATAATGTACTGATATCGTGAGAGCACTGCGACTTATAAGGACGTAGGGAAGTAGAGCAACGCAGGTGCAGTTGCCGGGACGTGCGAAACGACGTGGCATTGCAAATACTGTGGTTGCCAATTTTCGGCGCATAGGTCCATTCATGACTTAGTCGATTTTAGTCATAGGTTCCTTAAGTATTACGGCATCCCAACTTCTTCTATTAGGTCTATAGTGGCATTTCGTTGTTTACCAAGTTCATACATGGGGATATTTGCCACTTTGAACGAGTCGGCAGCAGGTACTTCCGGCGCTGTAGCAATATCAGGGCGAGTGGGATATTCGCGATTGACTTTTGCAAAGAGTGCTTGCCCCTGTTCTGAAAGCAAAAATGTAACAAATTTAATGGCTGCTTCTTTCTTTTTGGTATGTTTGCTAATCGCAATTCCGGCTACATTCCATGCTACACCCATTTGACCTTTTTGTTGGTCAGGTAAAATAATTTTAATAGGTGCGTCAGGATTTTCTGCAAGATATCTATAAATATAATAGTGATTGACCAGGCCAACGTCTTTTTTGCCTTTTGCAACCGCTTTTACGATTTTACTGTGTTTGTTAAATACATCGCTTCCCACGTTGGCTTTTATGCCTTGCAACCAGCTTTTTGTTGTGTCTCTATCAGTTGCCAGCATGTATACAGTGGTACCCGCAATGTAGCTTTCATTTGTATTATTGGTAATGCCCAGGCGATTTTTTAATTTTGGATTTGCCAGATCAAAAACAGAATTAACAAAACTAATATCAGTGGCATTTTTGTTCACCACCAGCACACGGGCGCGTGCTGAAAGGCCAACCCAAGTTTTGTCAGCAGCGCGGTAGTTTTCCGGTATGACGGCAATTACTTTATCCGGTATAGGTTGAAATAGGTCTAGTTCGCTGCCTATCTGCAAATTGCCGGCATCATTGCTTATAAATAAGTCAGCTTTAGTGTGCTGAGCCTCAAATCTTAATTTGTTAATCAATGCGGTCGATTTAGCATTGTGAAGGGTGACCTTGATACCGGTTTGCTCAGTAAATACTTTTATTACCGGCTTTATGAATTTATCGCTGCGACCTGAAAACACGATAATCCCGTCATCTGCGTAGGTCGTTGATATGTTAAATAAAAGAAAAATTGAGAGCCCTGTTAGTAGTAGGAGCCCTTGAGTTAAACGCTGTTTCATCTGCTACCTCGTGTAAATTATCTAACGTGAATACAAATGATAATCATTCTCATTAGTATTTGCAAGTTTTTTTGATGAGGTACGCGCCTTGTGGGGTGCGTATCACACACCCCACAAGGGAAAACAGCTTAGTCGAAATTTTGCTTCTGGATGAGTTTGCCTATGGTAAGTCCTTGGACTGAAATGGAAAATATAACGATGACATAGGTAATTGCCAGGATAATATCTCTTTGCGTTCCGGGAGGTAATGACAAGGCTAAGGCCACTGATATACCGCCGCGCAAACCACCCCAGGTCATTACTTTGATCGCATTGGGGCTAAATTCTCTGCGTAGTTTTAGCAGGCTGACTGGAACGCCGACACAAATAAAACGTGCGATTAATACGACCGGGATCAGTAGTATTGCAGCAAGCAGGTAATCAGAACTGAAAGTGAGTACCAATACCTCCAGGCCAATCAATACAAATAAGACAGCATTTAATATTTCATCGACCAACTCCCAAAAGGTGTCCAGATGCTCACGTGTTTTATCTGACATTGCTAACAGTCGCCCGTGGTTACCAATCAGCAAACCCGCAACGACTACTGCAATGGGGCCGGACGTATGGATAACGTTAGCGAGCGCATAACCACCCATCACAAGTGCCAGGGTGACTAAAATTTCAACTTGGTAATTGTCCACGCTTTTTAACATCCAATAAGCGATTGCGCCAATGATCAGGCCGTATATGATTCCACCAACGGCTTCTTCAAGAAATAAAATAATTATATGCCCGGCTTGTATTTCATGCCCACCTGTTGCTATTTCTAATAGCACGATAAATACAACCACACCAATGCCATCGTTAAAGAGTGATTCCCCCGCTATTTTAGTTTCCAGTGATTTAGGGGCGCCGGCGGTTTTCAATATGCCAAGTACAGCGATTGGGTCAGTCGGTGAAATCAGGGCACCAAAAATCAAACAATAAATAAAAGATAGTTCGACATTAAGTAAACGTAGCAGATACCAGGTGGTCGATCCGATAATAAACGTAGATAAAATAACGCCAAAAGTGGCTAAGCCACCTATTACCCATTTTTGTTTAGCCAAGTCATTTAGATTAATATGCAGTGCGCCAGCGAATAATAAAAAGCTCAACATGCCTTGCATTAACGTTGTATTAAAGTCGACTTTATCCAGCAAATCACGGCTATGTTGGGCAATGTTAGCAAAGCCTATTTTTCCTAATCCGACGATTATTATCGAAACGCATAGAGAAATCAGCATGATGCCGATGGTGGAAGGTAGTTTTATGAAGCGAAAATTTATATAGCTGAAAAGGGCGGTTAATGTGATGAGAATCGCAGCGATGTTGAGAAGGCTCATGTCATTACCTCAGTCTGGTAGCTTCGTCTGTTAGAGCTTAGTCCGGTAGCTCAGTCAGGTAGTCCAGTCCCGTAGCTGCTGTGACAAACCATTAAGTCAGTTTTACTTTTTTCCGGAATCGCCGCCAGGTGGAATGTAACCAGGAAAGCTGGTAATTTTACTTTCACTTGAGGAGCCAGACACAGGCGTGATTTTGCTGACGCCTTCTTTTTCAACTTCATCAATCCGAATAATTGTGTGCATAGGTATATAGGTGCGTTTTACATTAGCGAATTCAGTTTTTAAACGTTCTTCTGATGGGTCAACTAACACTGCGGAGCGCTCGCCGAAAACAATTTCCTCTACTTCTACAAACCCAAACATTTCTCCCTGATAAATTTCCCGGGCATAAATTTCGTATACTTCGCCTTGACTTGAGAAAATGACTTTATAAACTCGATTTGTACTCATCGTTGCGTGTGTCCTGAACTGCCTTTTTATTGGATGTCTGGTACCGGGCCTACCGGGCCGCTATTGTAAGTGAAATTATTGTTTTAAGATATATGCAGTCTTGATCGTTTGTGATCATATAAGGCTGGCTTCAGGAACAAATGCTCATATCTTTTCTCAATATTAGAGTCTAAATGGTAAATTTCAAGGCACAGTCCGTGATATAATGCGCAAATGATGGTTTATTTAATATTAACAATAGCTTAACTCATAAGGTGAGTTGGTTTAATGGCCAATATCCGGTGAATTTGTGTTAATTCGATCACTTAATTTTTAATATATAGGGCTTATAGTTAGGAAATTATCAACAGATAATATGAATAGCGTATTTGGGATTGCTTTATCCTAAAGAATGCGCAAGTAAGGCTAGAATTTGAATTTAAGGAGCAGTTTAAGGGAGTATTGATGCCAACGATGGTTTTCAGCAAGCGCCTCACTTTGTCGGCCAAGAATTTGCTAACCCTGTTGTGTTTGGCAGTATTAGCGTTAGGCGGTTGTTCAGACTCGCGGCCACCTTTGTCTGCTTCTTTCACCTATGAGGGAGTGGGTGATAGTGGGACGCCTCCTTACCAAGTGAAGGTTGATGCGTCTAGTTCCACCGGAAATATTACCAACTACCAATGGGATTTTGGCGATGGAACAAATGGAATTGCAGGACTAACGAACGAGCACACTTTCGAAGGTTATGGTAATTTTCGGGTTACATTGATTGTTACAGATGATAATTTCGATCAACAGCAGATTATACAAGAGATTCCGGTCGGCTATTCTCTGAGTGGTACCATTATTGCGCAACCTGGTTCTGTTGTTGACAGCGATGTTAATGATCCGTTGGCGGTTTTCGCTTCTAACGATACACCCGCGACTGCGCAAACTGTGTCAAACCCTGCGATCGTCGGCGGGTTTGCCAGTGCAATTGCGACAAGTGAGGACGAGGAAGTTAATTCAATCGGTGATCGATTTGAATTTATTGCTGATAAGTTTGATACCTATAGAGTTACGTTGACAGCAAATCAAACGATAGCGCTATCAATAAGTAATTATAGAGTGAGCGAGCCAAATAAGCATGATCTGGATTTGTATTTGTTTGGGCCTTTAAATGCCCTCCCTTTTTCCTCTAATGCGTGTGACTCTCCAAACAATCCAATTGCATTTTCAAAATCCAGTTCGTCAGTAGAGCATCTCGTGGTGCCCACTGATGGTATCTATAATATTATTGTTTGTGCATTAAAAGGCTACTCGAGTTATGTATTAACGATCGGAAATGCCACTGTTCTGGATACTGGTAGTGTGTTAAGCATTCAGGATGAATTTGTTCCTGGTGATGTAATCGTAAAATTTAAAGAGAATGCCGCGTCACAGCCGGGTCTATTAGTAGATACTGTTGTGTCAGTACAAAATTTGTCAGTAAAGAATCGAGCCGCATCGATTGGGATGGTGGCAAAGGCTGGTCAGCCTGGTGCTGCAATGTTATTTGGATTAGGGGGAGAAAAGCAAAAAAAGATCGCGTTTTCGGTGTTGGGTATTAAGGTTGCAGCAAGCAACGAAAAAATAAATTCCAGATTCAGTGATCCGCAGAAACAACTTAAATCAAATACCATTATGGCAGTGAAAGCGTTGCGTCTACGGTCAGATGTAGCAAGTGCAGACCTGAATTATATTCGACATCCGTTAGTTGAACCTAATGATCCAGACTATATTAGTAAGCAATGGCATTATCCATTGATTAATTTGCCAAAAGCTTGGGATGCCGTGACCACACCTGCTGTACCTGGTACGAATATTGTTGTCGCCGTGGTGGATACTGGTGTCGTATTATCCCATCCTGATCTTGCCGGTAAACTTGTCCAAGGTTATGACTTTATTTCATCGCTCTCAATTGCTATTGATGGAGACGGTAGAGATTCAAACCCAGATGACCCTGGCGATGAAGATGGTGAAGATGATGAATCTATTTTTCATGGTACTCATGTTGCGGGGACTGTTGCTGCATTATCTGATAATGGATTGAACGTTGCCGGCGTTGCCTGGAAAACAAATACCAAGGTGATGCCAATTCGTGCGTTAGGGTTAGGTGGTGGTACTAGTTTTGACATCATGGAAGGTGTACGTTATGCCGCTGGGTTGAGTAACTCTGAGGAGACAGACGCGGAAACGACTGCACGTATCGCAGCAGGGAATGTGGCGGATATAATTAATCTTAGTCTTGGCGGTGGAAGATATAGTCAGTTTGAACAGGATACATTTAATCAGGTACGAAATGCTAATGCCGGTGTTATCGTGGTGGCGGCAGCAGGAAATAGAGCTACAGACGTACCCAGCTATCCGGCATCTTATGATGGCGTTATCTCAGTCAGTGCCGTGAGCAGGCTTGTGCTGTCAGAAAAAATAATATCGCGTTTTTCAAACTTTGGTCAGTTTATTGATATTGCCGCACCAGGTGGAGATGGTCGTAGTGGCGATAATGGCGTGTTTAGCACATCTGCAACTGGTTTCTTCGATATAGATAATGCCATTGACAGGCGCACCCCAATCACTCGAAGTTTGTCAGGTACATCGATGGCGTCACCGCATGTTGCCGGTGTTGCTGCCCTAATGAAAGCGGTTTACCCAAATATGACGCCGCTCGAATTTGATATTATGCTCGAAACAGGTTCGATTTCCACTGATGTATCCGGTGATGGTGCAAGAGTGCGTAATGACAAATTTGGGTTTGGATTGGTTGATGCCGAAAAAGCAGTTCGGCTGGCGAAGTTGGTTAACGCTAACGGTAGCGACGCATTACCCGCGTTTTTGTCTATTAGTTCAAAATCATATTATTTCCCGGAACCAGGCGCTTCTGCGGGGCAACAGAGTATTTCTGCGGAATTAAACATAAGTAATTTAGGCGGTGGCAATTTTATACTTGCGCCGGATATCAGCAGCCCGCCGTGGTTATCGGTCGCGCCGATCATGGTTGATCAAACAACAAAGTTAGGTCGCTATTCAGTTACAGTTAATCGTACGGGACTCTCTAACGCGCAATACCAAGGAGTGATTTTGTTTAATTACTCAGGTGACATTTCCGGCAGTGTGAATGTACCCGTTACCATGCAAGTTGGTCCATTAAGCCGTACAGGTGATACTGGTTTTCAATATGGCATACTGCTTGATGCTGCTGATAACAAAAAAGACACGGTGATTATTGGTAACTCGATTAATGGTTCGTACAACTACAGCATTAACGGTGTTAAACCGGGAAAATATGCGATAAAGGCAGTTAGCGATCTGAATAATTTTTCAATAAATGATGATCCTGGTGAGGCCAGTGGCGAGATTTCACGCGTTACGGTTACTACTAATAATATAGAGAATTTGAACTTTACCAGTCGTTTTCAGAGCGGCGGTGGTATCCAAGTTGCGGAATAACATTCGGGTGCATTGCTATCTTTGAAAAGGACAGGGTTGCAATAACCATCTTTAATGATTTTTTTGTCTTTCGAAAGGGCGTAATAGGTTCTATGCTTAAAGTTTATTGCAGACGGACAATACTAATACCATGCGAATACTGACATTTTTACTTATTATCTTCTCTCCTTTCTATTTGGTCGCTTGTGGCAGTAACCCTAAAAAAAGTGATCCAGACAAAGTGACGCAAATTTATTCTGGTTTTCATTGTGGATCACAGTCAAGATCGGCGTATGTGGAATGGGTCGATGATTCAATGTTGCTGGAACGGGCATTTGCTAAGTTGTCCAATCAATTTTCTACTGCCAGAACACCGCCCCCTGCCGTTGATTTTTCAAGGGAAAGAATAGTTATAATTCATATGGGCCAAATGCCGACAGCTGGATACAGTTTACGTCTGGCGAGTGATGCATTAATAATTCGAAAACAAACGGTTGAATTAAATATGGAATGGGCGAAGCCGCAACGGGGCATGATGAGCGCCCAGATAATAACAAACCCTTGCGCAGTAATAAAGATACCGGTGGCGGACTATAAGCGATTACAGGTTGTCGATGCAGACGGAGAAGCGAGATTGAAAATAGATGTGCAGTGAGATTGACTGGTCATCTGGTCATCGCGGACGGTGACGTTGGTTTATATGACAAGAAAAAACTTCATTCGACAATTAATCGGTTGCAGGGAGTGAGTCCCAGACGTTTTCCTAGGGATGAAAATGGAGATTGCATCGTTCTTTAGTACATGCGTCGATTTGTACATGTATAGACGTATTCCCGCGACTATCTCTGGCTCTGGGAGAGTCTCCGATTTGGGTTTCTAGGCAACGCTTTTGATAAATAGTGCCTAGCAAAGAACTCTGGTCAAAAAAAGGTCAAAAAAAATGGCCGTAAATGTGAAGAGATTTACGGCCTGTATTACCACTAGTGGGGGTAAATAAAATAGTCGGATTAACTACAGTGGCCATATTATATGTTGTAAAAGAACGGGTTGGCATATGCATAGAATAAAAAAGAATATAAAAAAGGCTACTTGGCATTGCTAAGTAGCCTAAAAGTGCCACGAGGGGTGGAATGGGTGTGGCAGAGCTAATAGTAGTAACCAGCCCTTATGTTGTAAAAGAATAAATATTAATATACATATGACAAAAAGTAATATGAAGTGTTTTGGTCTTCATAATAATCAGTATATTAGTATTTAGGAGTATCTTTTATGACCAGCGTCTATAGCCCCAGTGCATTACCGTTGATAGCCTACGAGCAAGGCCTGCGAGACAGCGCGCTTCAGTTAGCAATTCGTTGGGGACTGCGCTGTAATAATACCGTATCGCCTGGCACGAAGTATTCGTTTTATCTTTCGCCTGAACGATTGGAATTACGCAGTTGTTTTTCTTCACAAGGCCCGGTGTTTGTCGATTTTACTGCGGGCAAAATGCAGTATCGTCGCAAATACGGTGGTGGAAAAAATCAACTTATCGCAAAAGCAGTGGGTTTTAAAAAAGGTAATACGCCAAGCATTCTTGATGCGACTGCGGGATTTGCGCAAGATGCTTTTGTATTTGCGAGCTTGGGTAGCCAGGTCACGTTGATAGAGAGGTCGCCTGTCATTGCTGCGTTATTGGAAGACGGTATAAAACGAGCTGAAAGACATCCAGAGATCGGTAAACTTGTATCCAATAATATTAGTCTGATACACACAGACGCGATTGATTTTATGCAGGGCTTAAATGAAATTAATATACCCGATGTTATTTTCCTCGATCCGATGTTTCCAGAAAAAAATAATTCTGCATTGGTGAAAAAAGAAATGCGGGTATTCAGAGATATTGTTGGAAATGATTCTGATGCCGATAAATTGCTTCCTACGGCATTGGTAAAAGCAAAAAATAGAGTTGTAGTAAAACGTCCTCTATATGCAAATTGGTTAAATGACACGAAGCCTTCGGTAGAAATGAAATCAAAAAAACACAGATTTGATGTTTATTTTACGTTAAGGAAGCTCTGATTAAGTCTTTTTGGCTCTGTTTATATCTCCTGGTAAGTAAAAATTCTTTATAAAACTCTTCCATAAAAAAAGGTATGTAAAAATAAAAGAGTAGAATCGATAATTCAGTTATTTTCGTATTGCGGAAGAATGAATTACCCATTTTCCTTCAAAGTTGACTGTAAAATCATTGTATATCCATCTTGTAATAGGTGGTTTTCCCACGGGCTTCTTCTTTTCAAGTGGTGCTCCAAATTCACCTAGTACTTCATTCATTGTCATTCCACGACTTGGACGTATTACCCCTTCAACTGAATTTGCAGGATTGGGTATTGAAAATATATCAGCCGAGCTGTTTGTCGTAGCGCCAGTGATTAAAAAACTAAAGATCAGGATTCGGGCCAGGATTCGTGTGATTACAAACCGTTTTAAAATAGCCATGTGTCCTCTGAATATTTTTGGAAGATGCCAATAATTGCTGCTTTATAATATTTTAGGCGTATTTTTTAAAAATGAAAGTTCATCCTAAATTAATCAGTTGGATTGTAGCGAGGGTGCCTAAGGTGCTGAAGATAGCGTGCGTGTTTTTCCATTTTTTAAGGCGATCGCGTAGTCATTCTACGAGTGAGTCTTAAAAACTGGAAAAACGCGTTAGATTCAGTGCATTAGGTACCCGCAGTAGATCCAACTGATTTATTTAGGTTCATGGTTCGTATGTATGAAAATGTTATAAATAAACCGTAATTAGTAACGCAAGTGAGGTTCACCTGAATTCTGAATGAATGAAAGTGACAATTACTTTATGTTCTCCAACATAATTTTTTGACGGGTTTTTCATTGACTTGTCCCCAGTAATAGCAAATCGGCATTTATTTGATAATCTGGGGGCTATTTCTTGCTCGTCGCTGTATAAACGGTGTATAAATCGATTGGAAAAACATAAAAACACACTATTGCTGTGTATATGGGCGAATCCGGTATCGCATTCTTTCGGTAAAGATTTCTAACAGAAGTCTTGAAAAAATGCTAATTTAACTTATTGTCTGGATTCAAGTTTTATAATTATAATCCGCTATATAGTACCAGAAACCCGGAGATTTATTATTTTGGCTAATATTACGGCGTTTGTGGAGACCACATTATAATGACAAAACTAACAGCTCAAACAACTGAGTCAGTGCGTCCTGATCTGGACTGGAGTCAGGTGAAAGAAACGGTACTGATGCTGCATTTCGCAGTTTCCTATATACAACAAGGATTACGTGATGGTGACGAGTCTGTTAACACGTTAACAGATTCTTTTACCAATATGGTTGAAAATACCAGCGCAATCTCAGACGACATTTCTCACATTAGTGACGAAGCAGTGAAAGATAAAGTGATGAAACGTTGTAGTGCGATAAGAGAACAAATGCATGCGGCAATTATTGCTTTCCAATTTTATGATAAATTGACGCAGCGTTTAGGTCACGTATCCACCGGCTTGTCGGGATTAAGCAGCTTAGTGTCAGATCCGGATCGTATATATAATCCAAATCAATGGCATGATTTGCAAAAAAATATAAAATCTAAATTTACTATTGCTGAAGACAGGAATGTATTTGAGGAAGTATTAAAAGGCAAAAGTGTCGAAGAAGTTCTGAAAACGCTTAATTCTGATTCACAAAAAACAAAATCGGACAGCGAAATAGAGTTATTCTAGGGGCTCTGAGTAAGTCTGAATGGGTAGATATTGTGAACCAATGATACAATTGTAATCACTGAAGTGCCGGGAACAATTGCTAGGTTTCCGATGTTGGGCTCATATAAATATCCTTTAATGAATAAGTCAAACATGAATTAACTTAAAGTTTTTTTGAGTGTTAATAATTATTTACTATGGTATATGAAATGAAAAAAGCAAAGTTGTCTAATCTGTTTGTTGCTATTATTTTTACCTTTGTTATCTCTGGATGTCTGCATGATGATGACAGTGTGAGTGTCAATATAATAAATGGAACATGGTTTGGTGTAGAGCAAGATGTTAATGATAATGGCGCCAGTGGCATAATCAGTTTTTCAATACTCGACGGCAAAATTACCTCGGTATCCAGGCAAGATTCGGGGTTGATGACGATGGTTGACCAGAACCTGGTGGGTACAGTAGCAGCCAATACTAAGAGTATATTTCCATACGACTTGAGTGACACAACAAATACAGTCGGCGGGTTATATGTTGATACAGCGTCATCTCATTACACCTTTTTGGATGATAAGTTTAGATTTGGTGTTATGCAAAAGGGTGCCCCGGATGTAGATACACTAATCGATTTTTATGGGAATCTCGTTTTTATCAATAATGATGTAGCGGGTAGCTGGTCAGGATTTAGTGTCAATGTAAAAAATGCACCAATGATCGTTGTCAATAATTTTAATTCTCAAGTAACGATTGATATTGATACATTGGTGTTTTCTGGAACAGACAGCGCGACTTCTGTTACCGGGGGAAGTTTTGATGGTAATCTGAGTCCTTCCAATCTAGTAAACGGCATTTACACTGGCACTTGGATGAACCCGGATGATAATACCAAGACAGGGGATGTGACGGTAATTCTGGGCCCAGACAAAACATTTTTATCTGCGCGGTTTTGTCTTGCTTTTGGCGCACCAAACGGTAACGGCGTGCCCAATATTGAGTTATGTACCTTTGCTTCCTGGAATAAGTGATGGATGATTGATCAAAGGTTACCAACGTTTTTGTTGATGACCGCAAAAACTTCTTTTATTAGTTATTTTTCCAATACTTTTTATAATTGTCGTTAATTTTATAATTTAAAGTTTATATAGCCTGCTGTATCGCTTGCATAAAGCGGTTATATAACGAACAATTCCAATTTATGTTTCAATCAGTGTGGGGACGAAAAAAATGACAATTTCTCGAAGACAGTTTGTTCAATTACTAGCGATGGCAGGTGCCGCTAATATTATCCCGCAATCTGTGTTTGCAGCAAATCGTGCCCCCAAAAACGTCTACGATATTCCGAAATTTGGTAACGCACGCGTATTGCATTTTACAGATTGCCACGCGCAATTATTGCCGGTTTATTTTCGTGAGCCGAACGTTAATATCGGCTTGAATGATGCGTTCGGGGTGCCTCCACATCTGGTTGGAAAGCATTTGCTTAAGCATTTTAAAATTCCATCTTCCACCATGGCAGCACACGGATTCACCTATCTGGAGTTTGTAGCGACGGCAAAAGAATATGGCAAAGTGGGCGGTTTTGCTCATTTGGCAACGCTGATCAAACGACTTCGAAATGAACAAGGAAGTCAAAACACTATTTTGCTTGATGGTGGAGATACCTGGCAAGGGTCAGGCACAGCATATTGGACCAACGGAAATGATATGGTCGGCGCGACTAACCTTTTGGGTGTAGATTGCATGACAGGTCATTGGGAATTCACTTACCAAGACAACGTTATATTAGAAAACATAAAAAAATTTAAAGGTGAGTTTCTTGCGCAAAATATTAAAGTTAAAGATGAGGCAATTTTTGAAGGCGTTCCTGTTTTTGATGAAGACAGCGGTCATGCATTTAAACCTTATACTATAAAAAATGTCGGTGGCGTAAAAATGGCAATTATTGGCCAGAGTTTTCCTTATACGCCTATCGCAAATCCAAAACGATTTATTCCCAATTGGACGTTTGGTATCAATGATGCTGAGTTGCAAACACTAGTTAATGAAATACGCGAAAACGAAAAACCATCCGTAGTAGTGCTGCTCTCTCATAACGGTATGGATGTAGATATTAAAATGGCATCTAAAGTAACCGGCATAGATGCAATAATGGGCGGACACACACATGATGGTGTGCCAAAACCTATGGTTATCAGGAATTCAGGTGGAAAAACCCTGGTTACTAATGCCGGGTCTAATGGTAAGTTTCTTGCTGTATTAGATTTTAAAGTCAAAGGTAATCGTGTTGTTGATTACAGATACAAGTTATTGCCAATATTTTCTAATTTAATTAATCCTGATAAGGAGATGGCGGCGTATATCAAAAAAGTACGGGCGCCATTTATTGATAAATTAACTGAAAAGCTTGCAGTAACGGACGATCTTCTTTATCGACGCGGAAATTTTAACGGTACTTTTGATCAGTTGATATGTGATGCGTTACGAGAAGAAAATGACACTGAGATTTCATTTTCACCAGGATTTCGATGGGGAACGACAGTATTACCAGGGGAATCTATTACGATGGAGCATGTGATGGATCAAACTGCCATTACCTATCCTGAAACTAACAAACGTGAAATGACAGGTAAAGTGATAAAGGATGTACTTGAAGACGTGGCGGATAATTTGTTTAACAAGGATCCCTATCGGCAACAGGGCGGCGATATGGTGCGTATAGGCGGGATGAATTATGTGTGCGATCCTACTGAAAGTATAGGTAAACGAATAACTGGCATGACACTGGATAATGGCAAGACGATAAGTGCCAATAAAAAATACAAGGTTGCCGGCTGGGCCTCAGTAAACGACGTATCAACGGGGAGACCTATATGGGATGTCGTGGCTGATTATTTGAGACTTAAAAAGACTATTTCTGTCAAAAAAGTAAATACACCAAAATTGAAAAATGTAGAAGGCAATCCGGGCGTAGAAGACTATTTGGCCTAGGGGCTACTACTAATGACTAACTAATAGGACCCTAACTTAAGTCTTTCTTTTAGCAGAAATAATAAGAACGGGGTCAACAGGGACATCCTGGTGGCCCGCATTGCTGCCGGTAGGGACAGCTGCAATTTTATCGACAATATCCATTCCATCAGTCACTTCTGCGAATACGGCATAACCAAAATCGCGATCCCCATGGTTGAGGAATTCATTATCAGAGAGATTAATGAAAAACTGCGATGTTGCGCTGTCAACGTCGGAGGTACGCGCCATGGACAGCGTGCCACGATTGTTCTTCAGCCCATTGTCGGCTTCATTTTTGATCGACGCTGAGTTTGGTTTATTTTCCATTTCAGCAGTAAATCCACCACCCTGCACCATGAAACCAGGAATGACGCGATGAAAAATGGTGCCATCAAAATAACCATCATCGACGTATTTGAGGAAATTCTTAACTGAAATCGGCGCTTTGTCAGCATTTGTTTTTACTGTGATTTCGCCATGCGTCGTTTCCAGAATTACCATTATTTTCTCCCCATGTTCAAATTATTGAATAAAAACCGGCCCTTAGTAACCCAGTGTTAGTAACTCAATCTCAGTACTCTGTCAATAATCGAGTGATTTTTGCCCGCTCTGCTCTGAGCCTAAAGGATCTCAAGGAGGATATAAAGCAAGAACATCTAGGTCAAGAGATTCCTTATCCTTCATTTTTATGATTTTGTTTTGACAGTAGAAACTGTGAATGTCTGATAAAAATATTATAAAAAATAGTGATAATACTTACTTTTGCTGGGATATATAGGCATAGCGTAGATAACGACTGTTACGGTATAGTGATATTCGCTCTTATTCCAATTTTAATTAAATTTTTTAACTATATTTCACAATAGCTAACTTATGCCTCGTAGCAGCGATAAAAGAGAACGTTTAGTAGATTCAGCCAAGACGCTGATCCATAAACAAGGGTTTAACCAAACTAGTCTGGCGGATATCGCATACGACTCAGGTGTGCCCTTGGGTAATGTTTATTATTATTTTAAAACCAAGGAAGATATCGCCTCAGCTGTTATATCTGAGCACGATGAAGGTATAAAAGACTTAATGCGAGGCTTTGAAGAAACCGAACCAGACCCCCGTAAACGATTAGTCCTGTTTCTTGATTTTGCTAATGAAATGAGAGAGATAGCCGCAAAATATGGTTGTCCCGTTGGTAGTCTGTGTCAAGAACTGGATAAAAACAGAAGTGCTTTGTCTGATAAAATAGACGCTGTACTTATATTTCAGCTGGAATGGGTAACAGAGCAATTTGTGCAAATGGGAAAACCCCAGGCAAACGCATTAGGACAAAAATTGATAGCGTCTTTGAGTGGCACGAACCTTCTGGCTAACGCATTAAATGATCCACATGTTGTTGAAGTACAGATAAAACAACTAAAAGAGTGGGTCGTGGCCCTATAAAAACACAGGAAAACCTTCGCTGAAAAAGATACCGTATTTATTAGTTAGAAAGCTAACTACTTCCTGCTACTATATTTCTGCCAGGGTCTGCGATTCACGCATGGTATTAATTTTAAGCAATAAGCCGAGCGATATGTATTTTAATCGAACTATCTTAATTCCTTATCCAATTAGGAGCATCATAATGGCACAACAACCCTCTCTTACAGAACGCGCGCAGCAGCAAGCAAATGAATTTATTGAAAGTTTAGACGATGATTCTAAACAAACTCTCCGTTTGAGTATGCAGCGATTAAGTGAGTCGGATATTGATAAGAACGCAAAACGAATAGGCGATCAAGCACCGGATTTTTGTTTGCCAAGTGTAAAAGGCGGTGATAGAAAACTATCTGATTATTTAAAAGAGGGTCCAGTTGTATTAAGTTTTTATCGAGGAGGTTGGTGTCCGTATTGCAATCTTGAATTCAAAGCATTGCAAGAGTGCCTCCCTGAATTCAAACAACTGGGCGCGACCCTTATAGGCATATCACCTGAAACCCCTGACAACTCACTATCAACTGTCGAAAAGCATAATCTTGAGTTTGAGGTACTGAGCGATGTTGGTAACCGGGTTGTAAAAGAGTATGGGTTACTTTGTATAGTTGATCAAAAGATGAGACCACTTTACTTGGATTGGGGTATTGATGTACCAGAATCCAATGGTGATAATTCTTACGAACTGCCTATCCCTGCCACTTATGTAATTGATCAAAAGCGGATTATCCAAGCAGCGCACGTTGATAAAATCTATATTAATAGAATGGACCCTAATGATATCGTTGAAGCTCTCAAAGCGCTCAAAAAATGAATTTAATCGAACTACAAAAAACGGGAAGCGTTGCTTCCCGTTGCTTTTGTGTATAGCTTTTTGTATATATAGAATGTATCAGTTTTTTAGCAGCTCGCTGGAATATCGCCTTTGAAAGCACCAAAATGATCTACGCCGCCAACGCCTGGTGTGTGGCCGTGAGAGATGAAATCAGGGTGATATTGTATCGTGAAGCCTTGTATGGTTGCGCGTTCTAGCAGAGGTAATGTCGCGTTGTTTGGGTCGACCATTTGCAAACTCGCCGCCGTATTTGGGTCAATGTCGTATTTCCTTAACCAATAACCACCAACGCGATTCATGCCTTGCATAGCAAGTTCACCACCGACGACGGGACTAGCGCCTTCTACTAGAACTTTGTAGTCCAGCTTAACCCTGAAGAACGCATCACCCTCTTCATCGGTAACAAAAGAATTAGGATCCAGCCCCATTCCCGCAGTCACTCCAGCCGTTGATGCGAAGGTGGGCGCAACACCGCGACCAATAGCACCTTTATCCAGTGGATAATCATCAGCAAGTTGGCCAGATGCCCTGTTCTTAAAATCATTCCAGACGGTGTACATTGTGTTAGGACGCGCATCCTTGATTTTGATTTTAACTTCATTCCTTTTGATATTTATTGTTGCGATACCCTGATCTGAAGTAGTTAATGTGTAGGTGCATTCACTAGCAAAGACAGGAAAGATTCCTAAAATTAGAGACAAGCCGAGACTTAATCTAAGAAAATATTTACTTATCTTGCTCATGATTTTTCTCCCTAAAATGATTTAATATAGTTGATGGTGAAAAAAGAATGTTAAGTTAATTGTATTCAAAGTTAATGTGAATCAAGTCTCATTTTATTTATAATAAATTTATGTCGTACTTTACTACGGAGTGCAAAGGGGAGTGCAAAGGTTCGTTTTTCCAAGCTTGTTGAAAATCGTACGTGTCCACTATTTGTTCGGAGCGCTCAAAAAGTGAACTTAATCGAGCTGCGGAGAACACAAGAGAAGTATTTTAAAAATCCATCTAAGGTTAGAATCGATAGTGACGCAAACAAATCTTTTAAACGTTGCACAAATGGCGGTGCAGACTGTGTTATTTTGAGTTTTGTTTTTATCTAACCTGGATTTACCGGAAAAGTTTGCAAATGATTTGCCATTAACTAAGGCAGATGTTTCCACCTTTCTATGCCAGTGCTGATACTGATTATCCTTTTTACAGTACCTAAATAGTCTGCAATACCAGCGTGACCCATATCGTACCAACAGGGCAAATATTATGTAAAATATTGCGCAAGCATAAATAAAATGGTGCGAGTCTCGAATTTTCCCGATGGACAAATAGTTAGATTGGGTATTAGGAAGATACGTCTGTATATACCAGAATAAGTTAATGTGTCATGATTCCGCGGCCTCCTGCAATCAAGTACTTACAAGAGGTCAATCAGGAGATCATTGTTTATTAATGATTGTTTGAGATATATATTTATTTCGAGTTTAAGAGTGGCGCTAGGTAACTATATTAAAGTCCGGGTTTAATTGGGTCTAATTTACGGTAGTCATGTGAAAAACAATTCAATATTTTAAACTATCCCCCGATAAATGGTTCAGAGGACGGTAAACCTCCGGTTAGTTCAGTTAGTTTCCTTTTTTGCTGTGTTTTTGATCGATTGAGGCGAAATATTGTGCTCTGTGCGTTTTGTTGCTTGACAGTAAGGTGTAGTAGACTTTATTTCTATACACGGGGCGTTTCTTTGGGCGGGTTGAAAGGTAGTACAGTGATAAAAAATAAGTGTATTTTATATGGGTAAATCTCTCGTCATTGTTGAATCACCGGCGAAAGCCAGAACGATCAATAAATATTTAGGAAAAGACTATATAGTCAAATCCAGTGTTGGGCACATACGTGATCTCCCAACCAGTGGCAGTGTCGCCGCAAAATCATCCATGACGCCCTCAGAGCGGGCCAAATTGGCGGCCGCATCGCGCAAGTTGCCAGAAAAGGAACGTGAAGCTCGCAAAGAAGAAAGGGCACAGTTAGCGTTAATAAGACGCATGGGGATAGATCCCGAACAAGGGTGGAAAGCAACCTATGAAATCATGCCGGGTAAAGAGAAAGTTATAGAGGAGTTACAAAAGCTCGCTGAAAATGCCGATACGATATATCTGGCAACTGACCTTGATCGCGAAGGTGAGGCGATAGCGTGGCATTTGCGTGAGGCCATCGGCGGTAAAAAAACAGATTATAAGCGCGTTGTGTTTAATGAAATAACGCGCAACGCGATTAAAGAAGCGTTTGAACATCCGTCCAAGATTGACTTGCACCGGGTACATGCACAACAAACTCGTCGTTTTCTTGATAGAGTTGTCGGTTTCATGTTGTCTCCATTGTTATGGAAAAAAGTCGCGCGTGGCTTATCAGCAGGACGCGTGCAATCTGTTGCCGTTAAACTCATTGTTGAGCGAGAGAGAGAAATTTACGCTTTTAATCCAGAGGAATACTGGGAAGTTTTTGCTGATTTGAAGACGCCCAAGGGCGGTAAGCTGACAACACAAGTAGCCAAGTATGAAGACGAGAATTTTCGCCCGAATTCAAAAGAACAAACAGATGCAGCGTTACACACGCTTGAAAATGCTGAGTATAAAGTTTTTAAGCGAGAGACTAGACCGTCTACAAGTAAGCCTAAAGCACCCTTTATTACTTCAACCTTGCAGCAGTCGGCCAGCACACGCTTAAATTTTGGTGTTAAGAAAACCATGATGATGGCGCAAAGGTTATATGAGGCAGGTTACATAACTTACATGCGAACTGACTCGACCAACTTAAGTAAAGATGCGGTCGAAGCTTGCCGGGAATATATCGGAAATAAGTATGGCAAAAAATATCTGCCTGAGAATCCCATCGTCTACTCCAGTGCTGAAGGTGCGCAAGAAGCACACGAAGCGATTCGGCCGTCTGATGTAAGCGTTATGAAGTCTGATTTACTAAAGATGGACGATGATGCGGTGCGTTTATACGAAATGATTTGGCGGCAATTTGTTGCTTGCCAAATGCCACCCGCAAAATATGATTCAACGACGTTGACCGTACATGCAGAAAAATATGAATTGCGTGCTAAAGGTCGTACATTGCTTTTTGATGGTTGGACTAAAGTTATTAAACCCGGTGGCAAAGGAGAAGACGACGTTATACTTCCCGAAGTAAGCGAAAGTGATTTATTGGGTCTTCAGCAATTAAATCCGTCTCAGCATTTTACCAAGCCACCACCACGTTTTACTGAAGCAAGTCTTGTGAAAGAACTGGAGAAACAGGGGATTGGACGCCCGTCTACCTACGCGAGTATTATCTCGACAATTCAAGATCGTGGTTATGTATCTACTGTGAGTCGGCGATTCTATGCGGAGAAAATCGGTGTAATTGTGACAGACAGGTTGGCGGAATGTTTTGCTGATTTAATGGATTACGGTTTCACGGCAGGTATGGAAAAAAAGCTAGATGCTGTTGCGGAAGGCAAGAGTGAATGGACCGACGTTCTGGACAAATTTTATAGTGGCTTCAAAAAACAGCTTAAAATTGCGGGAAACGACAAGAAGGGCATGCGTAGCAATGACCCGACTGAAACAGATATTGCTTGTCCGACTTGTGGCAGAAATATGATGGTACGAGTCGGTTCAACCGGGGTCTTTCTTGGTTGTTCTGGCTACAATTTGCCGCCAAAAGAACGATGCAAATCTACGATAAACCTAATTTCGGGTGAAGAGTCTGTATCGACTGAAGGTAACGGCGAAGCTGAGGCAAAAGCACTACGAGAGAAAAGTCGTTGCCCAATTTGTAATTCTGCAATGTATGATTATTTAATTGATGAAGAACGGAAGCTCCACATCTGCAGTAATAATCCGGATTGTTCCGGATTTGAAGTTGAGCACGGGAAATTTCATATTAAGGGGTATGAGGGTCCAATTGTAGACTGTGATAAGTGCGGTGCTGATATGCAGCTTAAATCAGGTCGATTTGGCAAATATTTTGGGTGTACTAACGAGGAATGCAAAAACACGCGCAAATTAATGCGTAATGGTGAAGTGGCGCCACCAAAGGCAGACCCAATCCATATGCAAGAGTTACCGTGCGAAAAAACAGAAGGTTATTTTATTTTAAGGGATGGTCTTGCAGGTGTTTTTCTAGCGTCCAGTGCTTTCCCTAAATCGCGTGAAACTAAAGCACCCCAGGTAGAAGATTTATTGAGACATCGTAGTGAGTTAGATCCTAAATTTGATTATCTATGTGAAGCACCGGTAAAAGATGATGACGGCAATCCTGCGATAATAAGATACAGTCGTAAAAATAAAGAGCAGTATATTATGTCTGAAGTGGACGGCAAGGCTAGCGGCTGGACTGTACACTATATAGACAAAAAATGGAAAGTAAGCAAAAAAGAAGCGATTAGCAAATCGGTTGCAAAAAAGACAGCAAAGAAAATGGTTCAGAAAAAGGCCGCCAAGAAAAAAGTAACAAAAAAGAAAGTCAGCAAGAAAAAGGCTAGCAAGAAGGCAGCAAAAAAGAGCTGACAAACTAACAGAAGTTATTCAGTATTTCTTCGATATTAACGATGTATACGTTTTGCCTCAGGTTTTTTCTAGGGTACGTAAAATGGCATCCGACCCAGTCACAAGAAGCAGTTACAAGAAAAAAGGCACTCTACATGCCGTCCAACTAACGATTTTAGGATTGTGAATTAGGGAAATACCCGGATTGTTTGTATAAAGTAAAACGTGCTAGATTCTTTATCAAGCAGTCACAATGAAAAATAAGTGAATGCTAATATTGATATAAGCTGTTTCGGATGCAACTCATAAATACGCGTTCAAACTTAATTACAGGTTCCCTACAGGAAAGGCGGTAATTAAGGGAGCAGAAATTGAATAGGAAGACAGGAACAGGAAGGGAAGCTGATTCAAACTAAAAACACACTCTATTGGTATGACTACGAAACCTTTGGGCTTGATCCAAAGAGGGATCGTATTGTTCAATTCGCAGGTGTTCGCACGGACGAGGATCTGAATATCATTGGTGATCCATTGATGGTCTATTCTTTACCATCCAACGATATGTTACCGCATCCGGAATCTTGTGTTGTGACGGGGATTACTCCCCAGATGGCATTGCAAAAAGGAATTATAGAGACAAAGTTTATCGACCGAGTGCATCAGGAGTTTTCCCAGCCGGGTACATGCGTTGTTGGTTATAATAGCATTCGTTTCGATGACGAATTTACACGTTACACATTGTATAGAAATTTCTTCGATCCTTATGCCAGAGAATGGCAAAATGGATGCTCGCGCTGGGATATTATTGATGTCGTACGATTAACACGCGCACTGCGTCCTGGCGGGATCCAGTGGCCTATTTACACTGAAGGGCCATCAGAAGGAAAGCCGAGCAATAAATTGGAGCATCTAACGGTTGCAAATGGAATTGCGCATGAATCGGCACATGATGCTTTGTCAGATGTCTACGCTACAATTGAATTAGCAAGATTGATTAAGGAAAAACAGCCTAAGTTATATGAATTCGCTTATATTCATCGTAACAAACGCAAAATAGCGGCGTTGCTAAATCCAACTAATAAAACACCCGTTATACATGTTTCCGGTATGTATTCTGCTGAATATACCTGGGCGGCAGTCGTTGTGCCTGTTGCGCCACATCCTACAAATAAAAATGCGATAATCGTTTTCGATTTACGCTATGACCCCACGCCAATGTTAACGTTGAGTAAAGAGGAAATTAGTTACAGGCTATTTACTCCCGCCACTGAATTGCCAGAGGCTGTGCAGAGAATACCATTAAAAACAATTCATATTAATAAATGTCCTGTCGTTGTGCCAATGAGTACATTGGATGGCGAAGCCGCGAAACGTTTGCATATTGATTTGACTGTTGCGATGAATCATCTTAAATCATTAATAATAGATAAGAAGTTAGTAAGAAAAATTCAAGCTGTATTTAGTGAAAAAGTGTTCGATATCAGCCATGATCCTGATCACAGCCTGTATTCCGGGGGGTTTTTCAGCGCTGAAGACAAGGCCAAGATGGAAGCAATTCGTCTAGAGAAGCCAGAAAACCTAGTTAATTTTAGTGAAAATTTTGCAGACGAAAGAATACCAGAAATGCTTTTTCGGTATCGCGCCAGAAACTATTATGAAACATTAACCAAAGATGAAAAAGCGCGCTGGGAGTCGTATCGCATTACGCGGCTCACTGATCCTGACGGGGGATCAAGTATCACCATTAATGAATACGTTGAAAAAATACAAGAAATAAGAAATACGCACCCGCAAACTGAAAAATTAACGATGATACTGGATGACTTGATATCTTATGGTGATCAATTGTTACCATAATAGATTGTTTAAGGGACCTTTGAATTAAACATTGTAAGTTATTTATCTGGTTATTTTTTATAAACCGATAAGTTGGATTCCTTCTTTGAGTAGGAATTCATAAAAGCGTTGGGCGACAAGAGATAGCTGTTTACCTTTGGGGTAGACGATATACCAGCTATATTCTAGTGGAAAGTACTGTACGTCCAATAAGACAAGTACGCCTGCCTGTAATTCGTGAGAAAGCGCGTATTTCGATAATATCGATAATCCTAATCCACCAATGACAGCTTGTTTTATCGCCTCATTGCTTCCAAGTTCCATAATGACGTTAAATTCGGCGCCCGTGTTTTGCTTTAATTTTGCCAGTGCTACGCCGGTTCCGGCACCAGGTTCACGCATAACGAAATTTTCCTTTGAGAGTTCTTCAATGGAAATATTTTTCTTTGTAGCCAGAGGATGATTTGCAGGTGCCAGCACAACGAGTGGATTATCTAAAAAAGGGGTAATGTTCAGATTCAAATTATTCGGTGGCAGACTAACAATATAAAGATCATCTTTGTTATCTTCAATTCGTTGCAACACGCGTTCTCGGTTAGTAATTTCTAAAAATACCTTGATTCCTGGGTATTGTTGACAAAATATACCGAGAATTCTAGGTGCCAGGTATTCAGCGGTAGTGACGCTTGAGAGCCGCAGGTTGCCTTGTTTTATTCCTTTCATATTTGCGATTTTCATATCGAAGCTGGAGAACGTGTCAGATATATCGCGTGATGCTGTCAGCAATTCTTGGCCAGCATCAGTCAGGTAAATGCGTTTTCCGATTTGCTCAAAAAGTGGCATACCAATTGTATCGGCGAGCTTTCTAATCTGCATCGAAACAGTAGGCTGGGTTAAAAAAAGTTCTTCCGCTGCCAATGTAAAACTGTGATTTCTAGCGATCGATTCGAATACTTGTAATTGGCGAAAAGTGATATTTTTCATATTGGTTTCATCATATAGGCCCAT
>JAADIM010000094.1 GCA_013151345.1 Gammaproteobacteria bacterium | reverse complement strand
TTAAATCTTTGCTCTTCTCACCTGATGGTCTCAAACCTGCGAATGTGATCACCGCCTTTTTGCTGCCGATCTTTGAAGTCCATAACATTTGGAAAATAATTGCCAGCGTGAGAACAGTTGAAAGATAGATTCCTTTTTGTTTTAGTGAGCCTTTGCAGCGTGAAAATGAACTCTTGCCAACGGTGTCAAAAATAATGTCGTAGGCCTGGTCGTTTTTAGTGAAATCCTCCTTGGTGCAGTCAATAATCTTGTCGGCTCCCAGAGATTTTACCAAATCAATATTCGAGGTACTACATACCCCGGTAACGTCCGCACCAACGTTCTTGGCTAGCTGCACAGCAAAATTGCCGATTGCCACAGAAGCACCATTTTTTAATTGAAGAACATCCGGTGGTCCATATTTTGTGTGCACAATTGCTTTCATGAGTTTCCCTTAATGCTGGTTGGATTCGACTATTTTTTATTGTTACTGATGGTTGGGAAATATATCTCGATCAACTAGTTGAAGAATTTTTCAGGTCCGGTCCGTTGCAATGAAGAATCATTACACTACTGTTTGTAATTTTTGGTGTCAGATCTCTCAATCCCCATTCTAAAAAGCTATGTTAGATTTTTTTAGCAATTATTGAAAATATATGCCAATGGTGGGATCTACCTTGTGCAGTTTTTCCATCAATATTATGTTCAGTCCAATTAATTATCTCAAAGCTATTAAACTTAGGTCGTAATTGAACTTCCTTAAAAACTAGTATGTCTGGCCAAAAGGACTCCTTTCGGTAGTTTGGATTTGCCATAGTATCATTAGGACCTAGGAATGAGCCTACAAAGATACCTCCCGGTGATAGCGATTTGTTTATCTTACTCCATACTTCACTAAATTCACTTTCTGGACAGAAAAACAAACTAGCATCTGCAAGAACAAGAGAAGCGAATGGGTATGAGAAACGGTTAAAACTATCCCGTGATAAAAACACATTATCTTTGCCCTCAAACCGTTTCTTACAGCGTAATATAGAGTCTGATTCAATATCGAAGGCGTGGACGATAAACCCATTAGCAAGTAAATATGCAACATCTCTTCCAGCACCACAACCACAATCAATCGCAATTTTAGGTTCGTCGACAAGCTTAATTGCTTGCTGGAGGTCAGAACGTACCTCGCGATCAACAGTGGCATCATAATAATCTGAAATCTCTTTGCTGCTCATTAGTAATGTTTTTCGAAATCTAACGTTTAAATAACTGGCGTATTTTTCAATGGCTGAAATTCAGCGAGCGTGTTTCATGATGATTTTCAGGGTATTTTCTCCGGTATTCTTTAGTAACACTTGTTCTATCATGTTTGTTTGGATGCGTAAGTGTTGTACTTATTTCAATCGATTGTATTCAGCAAAAAGGCCCTCGTACAGAGAGCCTGATTTTAAGCACATTGGTTTAATTAATGCGTACTGGAACTTGGTTTTTATTCATGTGACGGCAATGATATCTGAAAAACGGCTTTACCGTCCACGTCTTTTACCGACGCGTGCAAGACACCACTTTCATCAATCACCATACCACCATAATTGAACCAGGGTCTGGCTTGACCATAGGTTTTTACAGAATCAGATGTTTCAGGCCCGTAAAAGAACAGACTTTCGGGGTTCAGCGTGTCATCAAAATCACGGTTAGGAAACAGGCCGGCGTTGGGTGGCCCGGTGACAAATTCATACACGTTGAAATCCGGTGTATCAGCAAACGGCGTGTATCGGAAAACTTCAGCGAAATGAACATCGGTCGTGATAAAAGCAATATTGTACATGTCCTTATTTTTCATAAAGGCAAGAATATCAATGATCTCTTTCTCAAATCCTGAGGTTTGGTCAAAATTGCCCCATCCGTCACGACCGGATTCTGCTGGAAAACCGGTAGGAATCGACAGTGGTATGCTGGAAATGATGACTTTCCAAGTCACATCTGAAGTTTGCAAGCTTTGTTCTAACCAGGTTAATTGTTCCCAGTCCAGCATGGTTTTTGGCCTGTCTTCATTGTCATCTGTCAGGTTGGCATCACGGTATTGCCGGGCATCGAGTACAAACATTTCCAGATTTTTCCCCCAGCAAATTGATCGATATAAGCGTTTAGGTGTGTTGGGATGCTCAGCGATCGGGTTGTAGTGCAGGTTGGCATTCAGACCTTTAGGCGACAGGTGTTCACCCTGCCCTTTGTTTTTTTATCACCATCACCATGTATCGCTTTTAGACGCACATGCATTTTTGCTTGTCTGTTACTGCGAGACCAGATCACTGCACTATGCGAGCGTACATCACCAATTGCGATACCGTGGGTTATTTTCGTCATTGCCATGCCTTCATCGGCATGCGCCTGGATATTGAGGTAGCAGGCGGTGATAATAAATATCGTTGAAGTTAAAAAAATCTATTTATAACTTTTATTGGTTTTCATGGTATCTCCTGGGCTTTAATCGTCATACAGGAAGGCGTACACACGCCTGATTGTTTGATAATCAATGATTCTTGGGGCTGTGGATTTGATTCCACTGTGTACTTGTCCGTAAAATAAATGTTATGCAGGGAAATTGACGCTTTGATGAAGTTTGATTGAAATAAAAATTAAAGTTTATTGATGTATATATGAATTCCGTTCATATGTTATACATGACAAAAAATTCTGGTGGGGCCTCCCGATTCCCATTCTAAAAAGCAATGTGGAAAATGGGGGGCCATCTATTCGAATTATAGACATTGCGATAAAAATTAAACATTTCTCAAAATTAAATTTTGTCATGTGATTATTGTCTGTTTGTAACAAAATATTCATTTGTCCCTGTTAGCTTGTTATTTTTCACTTTACAACAGGTAGGAGAAGTAAGGAATATAAACAACAGTTGCAACTTCAGAAAAACAGCAATTGCGTTGACTGTTACTGCAAGTTTATTGTGGGGTTTCATTTTTGCAGACGGAAAAGTATTTAAGCGTATTGCTACTTTTCCGGTTTTTCAGAACACCAGTATAGCCAATGAAACGGTTGCTGAAATAGCCAGTGCCAGTACAGACGGAAATACACTTGTCTATACCGATGGAAAATCCGACAACCTGGGATTTGTTGATATTACTGATCCTGCCAATCCATTACCCGGTGGTGTCATCGCAGTTGGTGGCGAACCTACCTCGGTGGTTGTCACCTATAATTTGGCGTTGGTTGCGGTCAATACCTCGCCAAGTTTTATTGCCCCCAGTGGTAAATTGCAGGATACGAAAACCCTTGTGACAACAATCGGTCTTGGCGGGCAACCTGTTTCTGGCGCAATTAGTCCGGATGGTCATTATGCAGCTGTGGTTATTGAAAACGAGCGTGATGAAGATTTGGGTAACGGTGAACCATCACAGGCCCCAGCCGGTTTTCTTGTCATTAATGATTTTGTCGGCAGTCCACAAAGCTGGGTCAAACATCCAGTGAATCTCGATGGTGTTGCAGACCTGTTCGCTGGAGCTACTGGTTAGCTGTGGCTCTACCACTGAGTTTCCTTAATTTGGGTTGCTAAAAACAACCTGAAATATCATTGGTTCATACATAGCTCAAACTCTTCTTTTTGTTTTCGTGTTAACTCATGTTGTGCCTTATTTATACCTTCAAACATTTCGTTACTACATCTCTCGAACTTCTTGAAGCCTACAGGTGAATTAACACGAGAGTCGCTGTAGTTGGTTTTGTCACTATAAACTCTCCATCCAAATATCAGGTGTGCCATAACAAATATGGCCCAGTAGGTTTTAATAATTTATTTCCAACACCAATTGAAAGCAATGCAAATACTAATGAAATGTAGGTAAATATTATTGCCACACCATCAACGATTATCAATAACGCTGACGCCGAAGCAATAAGCACCCCTATGATTCCAAAAACAAGTTTTATCTTCTGATTCATAAGGTCATTTTATCTGTGATGCGGTTTCATCAAATACAAAGCAAATGCACGGGGTCAGTCTTGTTCCTTGCTCGCTCTTCTCTACTATATTAAATCCCGCGATTTAAAAAGGCACAAAACAAGGCTTGATCTTACCCCGATTTCACGCACACTCAGTTAAGCAACAAAGCGTTCTTCAAAGTTTACCGGTGATTGGTAATCAATGTAAGAGTGCTTTCGTTGACGATTGTAAAATATTTCTATGTAATCAAATATAACAGCGCGTGCTTCATCACGAGTACGATAGTCATCATGATGAACTTGCTCCACTTTCAAACTATGGAAAAAACTTTCCATCGGCGCATTATCCCAACAATTGCCTTTCCGACTCATGCTACACGTCAAACCATGGCTTGATAACAAGGCTTGATAATCTCCGGCATAGTATTCCTTCCCCCTGTCAGAATGCACCAATACGCCTGCCTTAGGCGCTCGTGCTTGAATTGCATGGGATAAGGCACTCTGTGCTAATTCGCTGGTTAAACGCTCTCCCATTGACCCGCCCACGATCTTGCGAGAAAATAAATCCTGCACCGCAGCCAAAAATAACCAGCCCTCTCGCGTCGGGATATAAGTCACATCAGCCACCCACTTCTCATTAGGGCGACACGGCTTAAACTCCCTATTCAATAGATTCATTGCTGGATCACGACTGTTACGTGAGTCTGTTGTTACTCTAAATTTTTTAATGGTCTTAGGGATTAGCCTGTCTAGTCGCATTAACCGAGCGACGCGATCCAGGCTACAACGATGACCTTCCTCTACTAGCGTTCGGTGAATGCGTGGTGCACCATACACTTCTCGGTGAACATAGAAGATACGTCGAATCTCAACCAATAATTGACGGCAGGATAGAGCACGCGCTGACGCCGGGCGCTTCAACCAGTCATAGTAACCTCGCCGAGATGCCTCAATGACACTGCATAGCCTCGTGATGCTATAAACAGAGCTATTCTCAACAATAAAGGCATACTTCACTTGCACTCCTTCGCGAAGTAAATGGCTGCTTTTTTTAAGATTTCATTCTCCTCCCGGAGCTGTTTGAGTTCCGTCTGAAGGGGGGCTGTTGCATCAACTGAACTATTTTTTGGCCGACCATCTTTACCTGGAAAGGCGGTTTCTCCATGTTGATCAACTTCATTTTTCCACTTATAAAGTTGATTACGACGCACACCTAACTCCCGAGCCAACTGCGATGATTCTTTATGGCCTTGCTCAAGTAACCGTACCGCCTCACGTTTAAATTCCGG
>JAADIM010000082.1 GCA_013151345.1 Gammaproteobacteria bacterium | reverse complement strand
TAGCAATTGAGCAAAACTCGATAATCACTGTACCCGGTCGGCACTTTTTTAATACCGTACCTTCAACGGCTAGTTACTAGTTTTTACACATTGTGGCACGTCAATAACGCGCTGAACGGCAGCGAACGGTTTTATGTATTATAGAATTGTTATTTGGTATCACTGGGAGTTACCTTTAGTGGTTTTGATTTGAGATTCGATACCTTTAAAATAATAATTAAAACTAAAATAATAATAAAATAATAATTAAAACTAAAATAATAATCAAAACGGGTAACTTTCTTCGAGTCAAGTCCTTCGAGTCAAATCAAAGTGTCAGATTTAGTCCGCACTACTACGCTTAATTCACACTTAATTGCATCAAAGCCAGCTGAAAATATTTCAGAAACAATTTCATCCCAAATACTTTATTTATGGTAATTTTTCTCGTTACCAATTTCATTTAGCACTAAGTTTTCCTTTTTAATTCAGTTTTAAGTAAACAACGTTAAATATACACCTTCAAAATAATAATAATGTAGCCATTTTGCGAACCAAGTCTAATTATTTAGGCAGTACCTTAGGCAGTATTAGCGCCGCCAGATACAGGCATGTAATAATACATATCTGTACAGAAGAAGTGCATCCTAATTAGAGATATGTAAAATGGAATTTTGTCTGTCTAGGCAATTTAATAACTAATCATAAAAATAGTCGTGTCAATGGAGTAGTTGGATGAACACTTTAATTCGTGTACCTTTCTGGATAGGGGTAGCAGTTATATTAATCGCTTGCGGTGGATCAAATAGTAATACGCCAGCAGAACAACCGAATGATTCAGGCAGCCCTTCTAATATTAAAGCCAATCAAAAGGCATTCGCAGACACGGTATACTCAATTATGTCTGAGCATTGTGCCGATTGCCATAGCGAAAATAGCAACGCCACAATAGACTTGGCTAAATTCGCACATACCGATCCAGTGATTGCACATGCTGTTGTCACGAGCCGTAATCTAGTGGATTTGAAGATACCCGTTAATTCCAGCTTTGTTAATAGACTCATTGAAGATGAACATTTTTGCTGGACTGACTGTAACAATGATGCAAACACGATTATCGCTGCAATCATCCGATGGAATGAACTTGTTGCCAGTAATCCTGAACCAGGTGATGGTGATGACGACACTGGTGGTGGATCAGGATCGGGTGGCACACCTGAAGAAATTAAAAACAGTATTGACGCCTTCTCAGAAAGCCTGCTTCCACTAATGCAGCAACATTGCGCCGTCTGTCATAACGGCAATCTGCCCTACGGTGCATTAGCACACCCCGATGCGGAAACTGCCCATGATGCGACTCTTGACAGAAATCTGGTAAACCTGTTAGTCCCTGGCGACTCAGTGCTCGTGAGTTACCTCAAAGACAGAGAACATAATTGCTGGTCGGATTGCGGCACCAATGCCAGCCTCATAGAAGGCGCAATTGCACAGTGGCAACAACTTAAGATCGGCTCTAGTAGTGGATCTGGCACTAACCGTGATCCAGTCGCCGTTACAGACAACTATCAAACGCAAGTCAATGTAACGTTAACTACAGATAATGTTTTTTTAAATGACAGCGATGCCGATAATGATACCCTTGCAGTTAGTGCATTTAGTGCAATATCCGCAAACGCTGGCCAAGTTCAGGATAACGTGAATGGCACTTTCACTTACACCCCTCCCCTTAACTTTACCGGTATAGACACCTTTGGCTACACTATCACAGATGGTAATGGCGGTAACGCCAATACCACTGTCACCATAACGGTCAATGCCAACATCATACCCATTGCTAATGATGATTTGGTACAGTCAAATCCGAATACACCAACTACATTTACAAACCTGTTGGGAAATGACATCACACCACCGGGAAAAACTCTCAGTGTAATTTCAGTCAATGGCAATACCGAGTTTGGCGGAACAGCCATATTAAATACAAACAACACTGTCAACTACACACCACCATCTGGATTCACAGGAATCGACAGTTTTGCCTATTCCATTTCCGATGGTGTGGCTGTATCAAATGCACTAGTACGCGTAGATATAAACGCACAACCTATTGCAATCAGTGATGCTGTCTATACCTATGTTGATATGACGGTCAATACGGGAAACGTCCTGGCCAACGACATGGATACCAATGGTGACACATTAACAATTTCCAGTTCTGATATTGCCAGCGCCCAGGCTGGTAGTGTTACCTATAACGGGGATGGTACATTTACCTATGTACCACCCGACCAGTTTGAAGGCAGTGATAGCTTTGAGTATATCATCCAGGATGGACGAGGCGGATCTGCGGCTACTACCGTCTTCATCAATGTTATCCAGCCAATTCGACGCGATGATAACCGGTTCCTTTCTTTTCTGGACCAGACATCTCCCCTATTTCAGGAAAATGCCGATTCCGCAACAGCATACTATCGTGCGGTGGACCCGGTAGACCAACGTACAACCCTCGATACCTGGCGTAATCTTAATGGGTATGATATTGGTGCGAATGCGTTCGCAGTCTATATAAACAATAATGATCTTGGCTTTTCGCGTCGTATGTATATTCGAACCGACCCAATCACGGATATCGTTTCCGCTTATGTGGAAAATTACCCGACACTGCAAGATGCATTAGACGAAACCAACCTGATTGCCACGGTCGCGATGGAACACAATGTTACTCCAGGTAAAAATCCTCTCGATACCGAGGTAGAAAGATACACGTCTTTTTATGTTTTTGATGAAAACAACAATCGCGCATTGGGTGCTGACCTGGATGGTCGTGGCTTCAAGTTTGTACCCGGGTTATGTAATACCTGTCATGGTGGTCGACCCAAGACATTAATTAACGGCGTGTATCCTGATGCTGGTAATACTAATGCTGGATTTATACCCTGGGACCTGGATACCTATTTATTTGCCGATAGCACAGCAAGTGTGAGTCTCAGCGAGCAAGAAGAGCAGTTCAAAATCCTTAACCGGACAGTACTAGATACTAATCCATTGCCAGCTGTAAAAGAAACAATTGAAGGCTGGTATGGTGGCGCTGGACTTCCCGCCAATTCGTTTAACGGCCAGTATGTCCCACCCGGCTGGTTACCACCTGACGCACCAGCATCAGCGACCCAACTTTATACACAAGTGGTTGCGCCTTTTTGCCGTGCCTGTCATGTTATGCAGGGCAGTGCCTTGCAAAGCGATATTGACCTGTCCAGCTATGACAAGTTTATCTCATACAAGTCCCGAATTGAGCATCTGGTATTCGACGAAGGCACCATGCCGCTAGCTCTACGAACCTGGGATCGTTTCTGGGAAAATGCAGCGGTAGCGGAAACACTCGCCAAGTCTATCGATTCAGCAAGAGTCTTGGAAAACAATAGTATAGTGTCTCCTGGCAGGCCAATAGCCAATGCAGGACCATTTCGTGAAGCACCGCTTGGACGAATTAACCTCAATGGCAACAGCAGTCTGTATACGGGTGGTGATGCAGCCTTTAACTGGACCCTGGTGTCACGCCCGGCAAACAGTAATGCAGAATTACAAAATGCCAATCAAGCCAACGCCTTCTATATTGCCGATGTACCCGGAGATTATACTGCGCAACTGGTAGTAAATGATGGCATCGCTGGGACCCCTGCAAGCCCTCCCAGTGAAGTTGTTATTCGCGTTTCCCCGACATTACGCGGCATATCATTTATTAAAGATATTTCACCTATATTCGAGCAATGTGCAGTTTGCCACTTAGGATTTGACAACCCGCATTTCAATATCGCAAGCACCTTGTATGATAACGTCGTTAATTTTGTCAATCTTGATGATGCTATAAACAGCCCAATATTGACCAAACCTTCAGGCAAACATCATGGTGGGGGCACAATACCAGGCTTTAAAACAACGGCAGAGAAAAAGTATAGATTGATACTCCGGTGGATACTAGAAGGCGCGCCCGATAACTAAATTCTATTCAAGACTCGATAAATAATGTACTCGGTCTGTACTTGTGATGTCGCATTTTCAACGACTTCCGGGTACTCCTTTCGGATAAGGGCCTAACGAGGCTGAAGAAAAGCCTCGGGAGTCGAAAAATATTCAATTTTC
>JAADIM010000107.1 GCA_013151345.1 Gammaproteobacteria bacterium | reverse complement strand
ATGAGGGCAGGACGCCCGAAGGTCGAATAACGCAGGAGCAGCTTTCGAGGGACAATTGCTGGGGAACGAAGCCTAGTATCAAGTTTAAAGTCCAACAGCGGAATTTTGTCGGACGCCTGCGTTGGACTTCGCTGCGCTAACTCCAGCCTACGAGACTTTTGCGATACTTCTCGAAATGGTATTTGCTTGGTGGTTACAAAACAGTATGATTGATCGAGCTTACTCTGATAAATAATTATTTTATTAGCAGTTTTTATTATTCTATAGTTATCAGAGTGCATACTCGATCGATTAGTAATACTAAATAAAACGAGCTCTTTGTATTATCCACGTACATACGTCCAACCATCTTTGATGCGCTTTAGAATTTGATCCAGTGCAGCAGGAATATCTTGTGCTTCCGGGATTAATTCAATTTCTTTTCCTTCTTTAAGTCGAGCATTTTGTTTTGCAATACCACAGGCCATAAACGTCACATTGTTGTATTGCGAAGCGAGTGATTTTATCTGATTGGAGTAAGGTGAATTTAGACGTAGTATGCCTAGGCCGTCTGCATTGGCGACAATTTCAAGTTCTAGTCTATTTTTTCCGTTAGACCCGTTAAAGTTTAACAATTTTTTCGCGGTTTCTAACGTAGCTTGTACGCGTGTATTGTCCATTGAATTAATATGCAAGAGTATTTTTTTTGATTTTAATAAACCAGGTTTGATTTGCGAAACAGTCTGAAAAGTGGAATCTTCCTGATTTAGAAGTTGCGTGCTAACAACCCAACCACACAGACCTCCAAACAGGATTAGTGCCAGAGACGCAAATGCCACTCTTAATCCGCTTTCTCGCCGACCCATCGCCGCTGAAGTGTAATTTTTTTGTTTAGGCTGTGGCGGGTTTTTGTATGCCAGTGACACCATGTTTTTGATTTGGCTGAGATCACAAAAACGCACTGAAATTTCTTTATCCTGCCTTATAGCTTCCAATATATGCGCACGTTCCTTATCATCGAGTTCATTATCAAGAAATGCGTTTAGTTGTTCATCAGAAATGAGTTCGCTGCTCTTCATTTTACTCTCCAGAGATTAGATGAAGAAGAATCTGTATCATTGTTCTGATTTTGCAAATGTGCTTTGAGTTGGCGCCTCGCGCGAGATAATCGGCTCATCACGGTACCGATTGGAATATCTAAAATGCTGGCTACTTCGTTATAGGTCATTTCTTCAAGGTCGATTAAGGTAACCACCTGCCGTTGATCAGAAGACAATTTTTCGATAGCTTTATGTACATAATTGACTATCAGCATGCGTTCATTTTCATCGTCGGAAAGTACAGCGGGAGACAAATTTACTTCATCTATATCAACCGTTTCCTTTTTGCGGCGGTAATGGTCACGCCAGCAGTTATTCAAAATGGTAAATAACCATGCATCCAATGCATTATATTTTTTAAGTTGATGATGTTTTCTTAACGCTTTTGTTAGCGTGTCTTGAGTTAGATCGCTCGCTAATTGCGGGTCGTGGCACCATGAATAGGCGATGCGATACAGACGTGCCCAGCGCATTTCAAGCTGTTGTTCAAATTGTCTAGATCGTCTGGAAAAAATTCGCATTATTTTAGTCACGAAATGATTATATAGGATAGACGGTTTTACTCTAAAAATATTCCCTTCTTTAAAAATATAATTGGGAGGGAATAAGATCTCTGATTGATACGTCTTAAATTATAGTGAGTGAATAAATTACCATTATTTTTATAGGAGATTGATTTTATGCCATTTGATCGTCGACAGCTTCTTAAATTTATGGCTAGCGGAGCTGCAACTAGTCTTTTTTCTACTTCGTTACTGTCTGAAGTCATTGCCAAGCCAAAAATAAAGGCAATTGCTTTTGACGCTTTTCCTATCTTTGATCCTCGTCCTATTTTTGCGTTGGCCGAAAAATTGTATCCAGGAAAAGGTAAGGATCTCGGTAGAGCTTGGCGTAAAAGTCAGTTCGAATACCAGTGGTTACGCGCCTTATCGGGCCAATACAAGGATTTTTGGCACGCAACGGAAGATGGTTTGCTTTTTGCTGCAAAAAAAATGAAACTTGAAATGGACGATAATAAACGAAAACAATTAATGGGTGCCTATCTTAAGCTTAAAGCTTGGCCAGATGTTCCGCCTGCGCTCAAGATGCTTAAGCATGCCGGTATTAGGTTAGTATTTTTATCAAACATGACGCCGAAGATGCTACAAACGAACATGCATAACGCTGGCCTGGACGATTTATTTGAACATATTATTAGTACCGACCGGGTAAAAACCTACAAACCGGATCCTCGAGCGTATCAGCTGGGGGTTGATGTGCTTAAATTAAAGCGCGAAGAAATCGCTTTTGCCGCTTTTGCGGGATGGGATGTGGCAGGCGCCAAATGGTTTGGTTATCCTACGGTATGGATAAACCGTTTGCAGCTACCGGCCGAAAATTTAGGCGCAGTGGCTGATCTCACTGGGAAAAATATGAATGTGTTGACAAAGTTTGTTTTGGGCGAATAAATTGTACAAAATGTCGATGTGGTTATTATGATTTTAAACATTTTAAACATTTTAAACATTTTTATTCATTTTAATTTAGTTAAACCTTAGTCAGCTCAAAAAACTATTAATAGGAATATACATGCCAAAATCGGACGGTTATGTTAGTGCGGAGTATCTAAAAAAGATTGCTGAGATAGCGCAGGAGATTAAGCTTCGTTCTTATGAGTTAATGGGTGCCAGCGAGGGTAAGTATTTTCTCGATCTGGGGTGCGGGCCCGGAATTGATACTATTCCGCTGGCGAATATTGTCGGCAATTCGGGTCGTGTCTGCGGTATTGATATTGATGGGGAAATGATTGCAAAGGCAAATTCCCAAACTGCTACGCATGGCTTGGGCAGCATAATACAACATCAGCAAGGCGATGTTCTGGCGTTACCGCATGACGATGGCAGTTTTGACGCAGTCAGAGCAGAACGATTATTACAAGTGCTACCAAAAAAATATTTACCAGTGGATGTGCTTAAAGAAGCATGTCGTGTGACACGTAAAGAGGGTCGCTTAGTATTTGTTGATACTGATTGGGGAAGTGTTTCTGTTGATTATAACGACACGGATCTTGAAAGACGATTAATGGGATATTTTGCAAATTGCTTACGCCCCAATGGTTATGCAGGTCGGCAGTTGCCGGTTTTATTTTTTGACCAAGGTCTTAGTAATGTTGCCGTAGAGCAGTTTCCAATCGTTACGCGTGATTTTAGTCAGACACCTTTCGGAGACTGGTTGTGCACTGAAGCACTCAGTGCGGGTGTCGCCAGCCGCACTGAGTTGGAATTATGGAAAACTAATTTGCAGGCCCGTTCTGATGAGGGACGTTTTTTCAGCAGTGTGAATATTGTTGTTGTGTGTGGTATACGCTAACCGTGTTGTTTGGACAAAAACCATAACATATACCCGTAGCGATTGAGATTTAGGTGTAACTGCACGCCCTCTTTATTCCCTGGCGGCGTGGCCTGCAGGGATGCAGGTCAGGCGCATGAGCACGACTGCATGGATGCAGGAGGTAGAGTAACGCAGGAGCAGGAGCAGTTACCGAGGAGCGGAAGCGTTGAAATTCCTCGCAATAGAGCGACTATTACTCGTCATTTCGCCTTGCCATGAAATAAATAGGGCGCACATTTACACCTAAATCCCAAACGCCACGGGTATATTCTATGTAAAAATGATTAATTTGAATCCAAGTGTTCCCAACGGTCATAAGCCAGTTGTAATTCATTGCGTAACTTTTCCAGTTTGTTTAATGTGGCCGTGATAGTGTCTTTTTCTTGTTGATAAAATTTATTTTCGCCTATTTGTTGTTCCAGTTGCTGTATTTTTAGCTCATGGGTTTCAATTATTTGTGGCAGTGATTCAAGTTCTTTAGCTTCTTTGTAAGTCAGTTTTTGTTTCTTTACATTTTCAGCTAAGTTTTTGTTTGTTTCGGTTTGTGAATTATTTTTGCCCGATTGCTTGTTGCTTGTAATGCGATCTTTTCGCTGGCGTAACCAGTCTTCATAACCTCCGATGTATTCACCAACACGGCCATCGCCTTCAAATACCAGAGTGCTGGTGACAACGTTGTCGAGAAAGGCGCGGTCGTGGCTGACAAGCAGCAAAGTACCCTCATAATCAGTTAACAAATTTTCAAGTAGTTCCAACGTGTCCACATCGAGATCATTGGTGGGTTCATCGAGTATCATCATGTTGGCAGGGCGGGTAAACAGTCTCGCCAGTAACAAGCGGTTACGTTCCCCACCTGATAAAATTTTGACAGGGGAGTCGATGCGCTCAGGCGGAAATAGGAAGTCTCTTAAATAACCCACGACGTGCTTTGGGCGACCTTTGACTTCTATGTAATCATTGCCATCACCTATGTTTTCCCTAACGGTTTTCTCTGGATCTAGAATTTCACGTTGCTGATCAAAATAAGCCAGTTGTAATTTCGTGCCTATGACGACCTGGCCAGAATCAGGTTTGAGTTCGTCTAATATTATTTTAAGCAGCGTACTTTTACCGGAACCATTTGGACCAATGACACCTATGCGATCACCACGCATGATACGTGTGGAAAAATCTTTAACAATCCATTGGTCACCGTATTTAAAATTTACATGACGTAGATCTGTGACGAGTTTTCCGGACAAATCACTGGAATCCACGTTCAATCTAACCTTGCCTGTTAGCCCAACACGACTGCCGCGTTCTTTGCGCAGTGATTCTAATGCCCTCACGCGGCCTTCATTTCTTGTGCGTCTGGCTTTAATGCCTTTGCGAATCCAGGCCTCTTCTTCGGCCAGTTTCTTGTCAAATTTAGCATTGGCGCGGGATTCAATTTCGAGCAGTTCTTCTTTTTTCTGCAGATAGTTATCGTAGTTGTATGGAAAGGAAGTGAGTGCGCCTCGATCAAGTTCGATGATTCTTGTTGCCAGATGTTTTAGAAAAGTGCGATCGTGTGTTATAAATATCAGGGCGCCTTTAAAGGAAAGTAAAAATTCTTCCAACCATGTTATGGCAGTCAAATCCATGTGGTTGGTTGGCTCATCCAGCAGTAGCAGGTCAGGTTCGCTGACCAGCGCCTGGGCGAGCATAACGCGTCGACGTACACCACCGGAACAATCGGCCAAGCGTTTGTCTGCCGGTAGTACTAAACGACTTAATACGGTTTCTATTTTTTGATCCAGGTTCCAGCCATCGTGCACTTCGATTTGATGTTGTAATTGTGACATTTTTTCGAGGGACGCCGCGTCATGGTCTGTAGTTTGGTGTATGGTGCTATGATATTTCGTCAATATTTGCCCTAGCTCGCCCAAACCTGCGGCAACGACTTCGTAAATAGTATGCGATGCGTCCTGAGGTACCTCTTGTTCCAAATGAGATATACGTAAGGTATCTTTGCGCCAAACTTTGCCATCATCGGGTTGCGTGAGATTTTCGATAACACGAAATAGCGTGGATTTGCCCGTGCCATTGCGACCAATCAGGCAAACCCGCTCGCCTGGTTCTATTTCAAAATCAACATGCGCTAATAGCGGGTGATGGCCAAAGGCCAGCGACACATTGCTGAGAGTAAGTATTGTCATTGTTGGATTAGCAGGGAACCTCTGATTAAGTCATGAATGGTCTCTATGGACTCAAAATCGCCAACTGCGTCGTTGCGAATTTTGTCGATATTCTTGATGTTCTCGATATGCTCGCGATACTCAATTTTCACTGCGTTTCGTGCTTTGCCGTTGGTGATTTTAGACTCATACTTACCCATCCAGATTTAATCCAACGATTCCAAAAAATAGATTATTGTTCGACAATCTCTTGCACTAACACCCAGGGTGCCGTAACGATTGCCCAGAATACTTGCTGGTTTTTCCCCCATCGCCGCGCATCATCTTCGTTTGCGCGAACGACCTGGCCAGATGCTAACCAAGACTCAACCAGCACTTTATTGTCTTCAGCAAACATAGCTGCGGCATTAACAAGATCGATCTCTATAGCAACCTTGATAACTGCGCCACGTGCGAAATGGCGTTCAAGTTCCTTCCAGTTTAACTTGCCCGTTTCATTGTTTAGCTGGTCAATATGTTCATTTTGTATATTGTCTTCCATATCTACATGTTTGCTTTAAATATTTCAGCAGTGAGCCGTGGTGCCTGAAAGATCACGTAGGGCGAACTAATATATAGTGAATAGTATCGACGGAAGATTATAACCCGTTATTACGACTGCGTCATAAAAACCGGGCAATTCGGGTAATCCGTTGTCAGGGGAGACAAAAATGATTACCCAAAAAGTGGCAGCGAATATCTACTTCATGTTTTTAAGCATCGCGCTGTAGCCTACAGCGCCTTTCTCCATAAAGTAATAGTTTTTGATACCTTCTTTTTCCAAGGCGTATTGAAACCAGCGTACTTGCTGACCAACCTCATCATAAATAAACAAGGTTTTATTTTTTTGTTTGGCGAGATTAATATATTTATTTAGTTTTTTCTGGTTGTTAAGACTGGTCCAGCGTTCTCTGCCAGAGTAGAAACCAACACCTGCCCGTTGATATTTGTCTCTAATATCGAGAACGATTGAATTATTATTGTCGACAATTTTATTGCTAAAGACTTCTGGTGTTAGAAAACGAGATACAAGTTGTTTCTTTGAGATTAATTTACTTTTGAGATTAATTTACTAAGGTCCACAGGGCTGTTACCTAACAACACCGCTATACCGGGATAGGTTTTTGTCCACTCAAACACACCTGCGTCATAGGCAGCTAAGTTTGATATACCTGATTGGAAGCCTTTTTTAACCGCAAGATAAGATTTGTAACAAGTACGATCGTTGCAATAAAAAACGATAGGTTTGCTAGTAGCATCTGCGAGTTTCTTCAAATCCTCTTCGAATGACTTGTCCGCGACAGGCATTTTGATAGCGCCTTTGATACGCAGTGTCTGGTATTCGTATGCAGAACGCGTGTCGACAACCACCACATCATCTATTTGACGGCGGAGTTCATGTAATTCAATGACGGGGAAGTCAGGAAATTCCAGTCTTCCAGGAAATTCATCGGTTTTTGCTAAAAGGTGGTTTATGGACAGAAAAGCTAGGGACAAACTTAATATTATCGTGTTGACTATTCTATTCACGTGGCATCTCCTGTAATTATGTGTTTTTATGGGTTATTAATATTAGAAAATCACTATATTATAAAAAACAAAACTAGATTAATAATTAATGATTATTTGTATAAAATTGAGAGATGTGTACAAAAATGCTGGGGGTTATCTATAGTGCTGAGGTTATGATAAACAGCTGCATCACCCATTGATGCCAATGCAACGAGACTATGCTGCCGATAATCCTAAATAAATCAGTTGGATCGTCACGAGGGAGTCTAAGGTGCTGAAGATAGCGTGTTTTTTCATTTTTTAAGGCGATCGCGTAGTCACTCTACGGGTGAGTCTTAAAAAATGGAAAAACGCGTTAGATTCAGCACATTAGGTACCCGCAGTAGATCCAACTGATTTATTTAGGATTATGCCAGTGAATACTTTGTTACCCATCATTCGCGAGATCATCGAAACACAACCTTCGGGTATAAGTGAGTACGATTTGATGGTTAAGCTG
>JAADIM010000133.1 GCA_013151345.1 Gammaproteobacteria bacterium | reverse complement strand
TCATAATTTGTACTACTCAGATGTTATTTTTTATGTTGTTCTGTTTCTTATGTATAAGCTACGACTTTATAGTGCCTTTTGGCATAATAGTCGCAACGGCCTGACGTTGTACTTTTACGACCACACCACTGGATATTTCTAATGAAATAAAACTTTCATCTACGCCAGTGATTTTACCAAGTACACCTCCGTTAGTAACAACTTCATCACCCTTGGCTAACGCTTGAACCAATTGTTTATGTTCTTTTGCACGTTTTGTTTGTGGTCGAATTAATAAAAACCAGAATAATATAAAGATGATGATCAGCGGCAACATGCCGGTTAATAAATTTTGTTCTTGTGCCGCTTCCGCAGCAAGCGCGTCATTAATAAAAAAGCTCATTTTGCAGTCCTTATCTTAATTTATAACTAAAGTACCAACGTCATTTAATTTGTTTACAAATTCCACAGCCTATTCAAAGCGGCACATTATTGCATAATTGGCACTTGTTGTGCTCTTTTTGCATAAAACTCGTTGACAAAATCATCCAAATTGCCAGTTAAAATCGATTCACGCAGGTTTTTCATTAATGTTTGATAATAAAAAAGATTATGTATGGTATTTAACCTGGCGCCCAGAATTTCACCCACTTGGTCTAAGTGGCGTAAATATGAGCGACTGTAGTGCTGGCATGTATAACACCCACATGTGTCATCCAAGGGCGCTATATCATCGCGATATTGGCTGTTACGAATGCGAATGACGCCTTGTTGTACAAATATATGGCCATTGCGTGCATTTCGCGTTGGCATCACACAATCAAACATATCAATTCCCCTGCGAACCGACTCCACAATATCCTCCGGCGTTCCTACCCCCATTAAATAACGGGGTTTTTCTTGCGGCATTGCGGGTGTCACATGTGACATAATCCGTAGCATATCTTCTTTTGGCTCACCAACAGACAACCCACCAATCGCATATCCATCGAATCCTATTTCGGACAAACCATTAAGAGATTGCTCGCGTAACGCTTCGTACATGCCACCCTGAATAATACCGAACAACGCGGCAACGCTGTTACCGTGTGCCTCTTTACTGCGTGCCGCCCAACGCAAAGAGAGTTCCAAGGATTCCCTTGTTTGTTTTTCATCCGCAGGATGGGGGGTGCATTCATCAAAAATCATCACAATATCCGCACCTAATGCACGCTGAACAGCCATTGATTCCTCTGGCCCCAGAAAAACTTCATCGCCATTAACAGGTGATCGAAATAGAACGCCTTTTTCAGATATTTTGCGTAACTCTCCAAGGCTAAACACCTGAAACCCACCGGAATCCGTCAATATTGGCCCGTCCCAGTGCATAAAATCATGTAAATCACCGTGCTTAGCAACAACATCGGTTCCCGGGCGCAGCATTAGATGGAAAGTGTTACCTAAAATAATCTGTGCGCCGCTGTCTTTAACCTCTTCTGGTGTCACCGCTTTGACGCTCGCATACGTGCCCACTGGCATAAATGCAGGTGTATCCACAATACCGCGATCAAAAACTAAGCGGCCCCGCCGAGCGAGGCTATCCTTTGCTAATAATTCAAATTTCATAAATCATTTATCTTTACCACAATTAATACCCTGTAAGCTATTGATTTTTTTTATCTTTAAGCGCTAACTTTTGATTTTTCCCTGCGCTTCAATAAACATGGCATCGCCATAACTATAAAAACGATAACTTTTTTCAATAGCGTGACGATAGGCGTTCATTACATGCTCATAACCGCCAAATGCACACACCAACATCATCAAAGTTGATTGCGGTAAATGAAAGTTGGTAATAAGCGCATCAACGCTTTTAAATGTGTAACCCGGATAAATGAATAAATTGGTATTTCCCTGAAATGGACTAATCTCGCCATATTGGGAGGCAGCCTCGAGACTTCGTACACTGGTGGTGCCGACTGCAATAACGCGTCCTCCGCGTTCTCTTGTCGCGCGTATTTGTCGACAGACTTTAGGCGAGACATCAACATATTCTTTGTGCATCTTATGATCGACCACATTTTCGCAACGAGGTGACTGAAACGTCCCCGCGCCCACATGCAATGTCACATTGGCTATTTCTACACCCAATCGATATATTTGTTCCAATAAAGGCACGTCAAAGTGTAAACCAGCGGTCGGCGCAGCTACAGCCCCCTCATTTCGGGCATAGACAGTTTGATAGCGCTCACGGTCCGAGGCATTATCTTCGCGCTCAATATAAGGTGGTAACGGAATATGTCCAAGCGCCTTCAAGAGTACATTGACCGGCCGCTGGTCGCGAAATTTCAGCTCGAACAAATCATCTCGACGCCCAAGTACATCCGCCTCCAAACTACCTTCCAAGATCAAAATATCGCCTGGTTTTGGTGATTTACTCGCGCGGGTTAACGCTAGAACGCGATGATTATCTAGAATTCGCTCCATCATCACTTCTATCTTGCCCCCAGAGGCCTTATAACCATGCAAGCGAGCAGGTAATACACGAGTATCATTGAGAACCAGTAAATCACCTTTCCTTAACAATCCAGGTAAATCCGAAAACGCCCGGTCACCAATAGCGCCCGTGTGTCCATCCAGGCAAAGCAACCCGCTTGCCGTACGATCCTCGGTGGGATATTGGGCAATCAGGTTATTTGGAATGTCATAATTGAAATCGCTTACCCGCATACTATGCGATGTTAGCAAAATCCTCGGCTAATTGTCGCTTCGCTGTTAATCCTTGCCCTAAGACAGGGAAACATTATAATATCCCGCTCCGTATCTTATTGCCGGGGTGGCGGAACTGGTAGACGCGCCGGATTCAAAATCCGGTGGTGGTAACACCGTGTCGGTTCGATTCCGACCCTCGGTACCAATTGGTTTTTAAGAAATTTTTCTAAATTTCCCGTACGTCACAATAATTTGAAAATTATTGTGACGTACGGGGTTAACTGTATTGTAGTTACAACATTGTACCTACAACGCTATTGAGAATGTGTGCGCAGCTATTGTAGATTTTCCAAGTCAGCGAGATCTTGATACCTGCCCACCACTTTTTTATTCCTTTTAAAACTTTCCAAATCTATAAAGTCAATCTCTGATCCTTGGATACTTATACTCATCACGAATAGGCTTTCGGTTTTAGTGCGTACTGATGTACGTTAGATTCGGACGTTCTGATCGCCTACAGGGAAGTAGGCGAGGAGCGTGAGCAGGAGCGGAAGCTTTGAGAAAATACGCAGGAATAGTCGCTCTATTTCGAGTATTTTTGATTGAAGAACGTTCGAAGATAGCGTGCAGCAGTGCGTGATAAAACCGAAAACCTATTCGTGATGAGTATATATGCACTTTGGACGCATAACATTCTTCAAAATCTAGTCCCGTAACACTAGTAAGTAAATCTATTCGGCTAGGTGGTTGACCAAGTTGCACCACGTAACCAGGGCTTAAAAAGTCTTCGTCTTTAATATCAAGTGATGAAAACCCGAAGTCTTGCAGTGTCTGCACGATACGCTCCGCATTCCGTTTATCAATCCACACCCAAAAATCTATATCTTTAAGTGTATCTGGGGTAACCATGAAATGCTAAAGCATACCCTCCAACAACCAAATACTTAACATCATTTTTGTTTAATAACTCGATAAACTCGCTGAAATCTTTGTTGATCATGAAATTTTCAGTTATTGTACTCTTCTCTTATTAACTCTAACGTTTCAAGTCTTGCTTCAACCGATTGCTTTATCCAATAACTATGGTCACTTTTTCTTTTGTTAATTTAATTTTTCTAACAATTGATCGATCTACCGTTGCCATAGTTATCACTATTTCGTTGAATATTATTAATTATTGTAGCATATACCCAAAATTCATTACGGAAAATATGCAACATGTTACATATTATGTTTTCTGACATTATTCACTTATTGTAAGCGTGAAACCCTACAAACTAAGAACGATTACCGATACTCATTGGTTTCTGGTTATTCGGTGAATTTTTTTACCGTACATTTTTTGCCATACAGAAGGGTTCGATTGAGACCCTCGGCACCAAATTTGATGGACTATCTGAG
>JAADIM010000048.1 GCA_013151345.1 Gammaproteobacteria bacterium | reverse complement strand
TGAGATCTAGGTGTTAAGAGTGCGGCCTATTCATTTCATGGCAAGGCGACATGACGAGTAATAGCGGGACTATTGCGAGGAATGTCAACGCTTCCGCTCCTGCTCACGCGCCTGACCTGCATCCCTGCAGGCCACGCAGCCATGGAATGAAGAGGGTGTGCTATTAGCACCTAAATCTCAAACGCTACGGGTATATTGTTACTGTTTAAAAAAACTAACTTCGTCAAGCATTAACCCGTCACATAAAAAGCACAGTCTACGTTTACGATTTCCTTATATAAGGAACCTCTAATTAGGTCATGAACAGCATTCATGAGCTAATCAGAGCTTCCTTTCCTTTATATGTACAAATAAATATACCGCTTGCCGATACGCTTGAATATGGTAGTCTATAAGTGAAAGGCTGCTTTATACATTGTGTATGGTTAAGCTATTGGATTTAGTTACAGAATCAAACTACAAACTATAAACTATAAACTCAGCATCAAATTAACCAAAGAAAGGAATGCAGAAAATAAAAGAACAGCATTCTCATTGCAAATGTATTATTAGTTATCGCAATGACACATTAAAACAACAGTTGCAGCAGCTTTGTGTTGTAATAGTTTCATCTTGTAACAATCAACCCAGAGGTGGTGCACAATAATATGCATGTATCCATTAACGCCTCTTCCCGTCCATCTGGTAACAATCAGTTGAGGTACAGTACATGAAATTTCCTTTACTTATAACTTCACGTGGAATCACACTTACAGCAGCAATTGAGTCAACAATTAGAGAAAAAGCAGAAAAACTTGAAACATTCAGTGACCGGATAATTAACTGCCGGGTTACAGTATGCTCACCGCCCCGCCACCACCACAAAGGTAATTCTTTCAATATAATTATTAACATCAAAGTACCCAACACAGAAATTGTAGTTAAAAGAGAACCAAGAGAAGATTTATATGTATCCATTCGTGATGCATTTGAAGCGGCAATACGACAATTAAAAAGTTATTCTCGCAAACAACGCGGCAATGTTAAATTACACGAAATCCCTGCCTCTGCGTTTGTTAGAGACTTACGTCCAGAAGAAGGTTATGGATTTATTGAAACACATGAAGGCAGGGAAATATATTTTCATCAAAATAGTGTTCTTAACAACCGGTTTAGTAAACTTAAAGTAGGTGCTCAGGTCCGGTTTGTTGAAGAAACTGGAGACAAAGGCCCTCAAGCAAGCAGCATAACCGCGATTTAGTTAGTATTTAGTTAACCAAGGTGTAAGTAGGCTTGCCTAACATTATCCGCCATCACTATATAGTGATGGCGGAATATAGAATTGCAGTGTCGTGAAAATATTTCACCGCTTCCTAGTGACTTTTATAAAGTTTTTCGGTTTTTTGCCGTAGTAATTATTGTCGCCATTACATTTTTTAAAATACAAATAATTCATGCATTTTGTATGCAGTACCTTCAACTAAGGACAGCATGTTGGACCCTGATCACGTAACCGTATTGTCTCGATTATTATTAGCAATGCTTGCTGGTGGTATTATTGGTTTTGAAAGAACCTACCATGGCCGACCAGCAGGTTTCCGAACACATACTCTTGTTTGCTGCTCATCAAGCCTATTGATGTTACTCACTGTATTTCAGTGGCAACTAATTGAAGCCGCACATATGGACACCATACGAGTTGACCCTACCAGAATGGCGCAAGGCATTATGACCGGCATTGGTTTTCTTGGCGCTGGTGTGATTATGAAAGAAAAATTAGCCGTCAGAGGTCTAACAACCGCCGCTTCGATATGGATGACCGCTTCAATAGGTATAGTGATAGGAATGGGGTTTTTCTTCGCTGCAGCCGCCGCAAGCGTTATTACTTTGGGCACGTTAACGTTGTTTAATAGAATTGAATCTAAAATGCCAATTGTAAACTATGGCAAACTCACCATCCGAATGCCCAGGGATAATTACTTAAACGAAACTGAAATATATGAAATTATAAATGCACATTCGATAAACTCGTTTACACCCAGTTTTACACTTAATTCTGATGGAAAAATGTTTGAATATCAGATGACGATAAGCACAAAAAAGACAATAAACTTTAGTGAATTGGCAACCGCACTCAGTAAACAGGAAAAAATACACGAATTCAGTGTTATTCCCGTCGGTACATAAAAATACATTACCAGAGCAAGTCCTCAAGATCACCTTACTAGCGCCTGCACCCACGCCCCTCCAACAACATCAGTAAAATATTTGAATTGTCCTGTTACAACCCGAAAAAACGATAAGGCCGATCGTTTACATCCACTTTTATGATATTAACGGCGTTTATATAGTTACACAATATAACAATCAGCATAGTCTATATATATTTATTATATTAAAGATTAGCTTCATATAATTTCCTTATCTTTCTCACGATTTTCTTTGCTTGTGATAAGGGCCGTTAAAGATATAATAATGATTGGGATAAAGATAAATTATAGCTAATGGATTAAGCAATCAAGAGATCGGGATTTAGTTTTTTAGTAGTGAAGCTAATTAAGTGAGTACAGTACAATGACAACGCAAAAACCTATCGTAAATGCTTGGTACGTAAACCAGACCGGAAAGCTCGTTAAAGTACGCATGCTGGATTATGAAGCCGGAAACTTAGCAAAGGTACTTATTGAGTACCTGGAAGGGAACACTATTTTAGTCGGTATTAATGATTGGAATAAATTGGACCTGCACATTCACGCCTGGATGCCTATGGATAGCAAGAGCGCTAAAGAAATTTAGGTTGTTGGCTGCTGTATACTGATTGTTACTATATCCTACAATCCTACTGGCTGTCTGCTTCCTCGCTTTCTGTACGCTTTCTCGGCTATTTATACGCTTTCTCGGCTATTTATCGCTTTCTCGGCTATTTATCGCTTTCTCGGCTATTTATCGCTTTCTCGCTTTGTGCAATCCCCCTCCTAAAGCTGGCGGCCGTTTATTCGACCGTGACGGATTTTGCCAAATTACGAGGCTGGTCAATATCAGTACCTTTCAAAACAGCCACGTGATAAGCCAATAGCTGCAATGGGATTGTATAAATAATCGGGGAAATAAGATCTTCAACTGACGCTATTTCTAATACCTGAACACTTTCAGTCGATTTAACATCGATGTTTGAATCTGCAAACACAATAAGCTTACCACCACGGGCGCTCACCTCTTGTAAATTTGATTTTAGTTTTCCGAGTAACTCATTGTTTGGTGCAACGGCAATAACCGGCATATTTTCATCGATTAATGCTAACGGGCCATGTTTCAACTCACCTGCAGGATAGGCTTCGGCATGAATATAGGAAATTTCTTTTAATTTTAATGCACCTTCCATCGCTACTGGATAATGCGTACCGCGCCCAAGAAATAAAGCATGTTGCTTATTTGCGAACTGTTCAGCAATTGCTTTTATCTTTTTATCCAGTTTCAATACATTGTCAATTTTTTTCGGCAAAGAGAGCAACTGCTTAACGAAATCGGCTTCCATTTTGTCCGTTACGTTCCTACGCCGCCCTAATACAATCACTAATAATATTAGTGCGACAAGCTGCGTCGTAAATGCTTTTGTAGATGCTACGCCAATCTCAGGTCCGGCATGCGTCATCATAATCAAATCAGATTCCCTGACTAACGAACTTTCCGGCACATTACAAATCGCTAACGAACGGCCAAAACCCAGCCGTTTTGATTCTCGTAACCCGGCTAACGTATCCGCCGTTTCTCCAGACTGGGAAATAGTGACAATAAGAGATTTATTTCTGACAATAGGCCGTCGATAACGAAACTCACTTGCAACCTCTACGCTGCATGGTATGCCTGCTATTGACTCAAACCAGTACTTACCAATCAATCCTGAATGATAACTGGTACCACAGGCTATAATATGCACTCCCTCTATTTCATCAAAGATGTCTTTGGCATTAACACCAAAGGCTTCTTCCATAACTCGACTGCCGCTTATTCTACCCTCAAGCGTTTCCGCAACCGCATTTGTTTGCTCAAATATTTCTTTGAGCATGTAGTGCTTATATTGCCCCTTGTCTGAGGATTCTGAGGTTTGTTTACTTACAATAATGGGTCGATCAACCTGATGACCATTCACATCAATTATCTTGCAATTGTCACGCGAAAGTTCGGCAACATCGCCATCTTCGAGGAAAATAAACCGACGCGTGACGGGTAACAATGCAGCGATATCAGAAGCAATAAAATGCTCTCCATCGCCGACACCAATCACTAGAGGGCATCCATTTCGCGCTGCTATCAACAGGTCAGGCTCATTGGCGCTCACTACACCCAATGCAAAAGCCCCGTCTAATTTTTTAGTCACCGCTTGAACAGCATCAAATATGGGCAACTTATTATTTACGTGAGACGCATGGACTTCATGAACGATAACTTCTGAATCAGTCTCTGAACTAAAATGATATCCAGCCTTTAGCTGTTGCTCTCGTAACGCCTCATGATTTTCAATAATGCCATTATGCACAATAGAAACCACGTTATTACAAATATGAGGATGGGCATTGGACTCGCTGGGTACACCGTGCGTGGCCCATCTTGTATGCGCGATACCTAGATTGCCGCTAACCGCATTGGTAAGTTTTTTTTCCAACTCCGCAACTTTACCTTGAGCACGAATGCGCTCCAGACAGTTTTGTTGATTTAAAACTACCACTCCAGCAGAATCATAACCTCGATATTCGAGACGCTTTAAGCCATCAACCAATATAGGTAGAACATCTCGCTTAGCAATAGCACCAACAATTCCACACATCTATATCATTCCTTTATTGTTAAACAGAGGACAAAATACTTCGTTACTTTATTTTTTTTGGCCGTTGCCAGCCCTTCACAGAAACTTGCCTAATTCGACCCAACGTTAGCTCGCGCGCGGGTACTTCTTTTGTAATAGTGGACCCAGCACCAATAGTTGCACCATCGCCAACTTTCACCGGCGCAATAAACTGAGTGTCTGATCCAACAAAAACATCGTTTCCTATCTGCGTCTGGTGTTTATTAGCGCCGTCATAATTACAAGTAATTGTTCCAGCACCAATATTTACTTTTGATCCCATAACCGTATCGCCAATATAACTTAAATGATTTATCTTTGAGCCTTTATCAATTTGTGATTTTTTAATTTCTACGAAATTGCCAATACGCACATCCTCGGCCAGTTTCGTCCCCGGTCTTATTCTGGAAAATGGACCAATTTGACAATTTACGCCAATGGTCGCTTCTTCAAAAACACAATAGGGCTTAACGTTAACATCATCCCCTATAACAACATCACGCAACACCACTCCCGCACCTATAGTGACGCGATTACCAAGTTTAACCTCACCTTCCATTATCACATTGACGTCCAGCGTAACATCCTTACCCACTGTTACTTTTCCACGCACATCAATACGACCGGGGTCACGTAATGTCACTCCTTGTAGCATTAGTTTTTGTACTTGTTCCAATTGAAATTGCCGTTCCATATTGGCTAACTGAATCTTGTCATTAATGCCCATTACTTCGGCTATATTATCAACCGACGTGGTATTTATATCTACATTATCCGAAACGGCTAGCGCAATTATATCTGTTAGATAATATTCACCTTGAGAATTATTATTGTCGAGTTTGTTTAGCCAGCCAAATAGTTTCGTTCTTTTGACAGCCATAAACCCGGTGTTGATTTCATTTATTTTCAGCTCCACTTCATTGGCATCTTTCTGCTCAACAATACGAACCACCTGGTTCTGGCTGTTGCGTACAATCCGGCCATAGCCGGTGGGGTCTGCCAACTGTACTGTTAACAATCCAAGAGCATCATTTTTCACTGCATCTACCAGCGTTTTTAATGTGTTACTTTTAATGAGGGGGACATCGCCATATAAAACCAGCACAATATCATTTTCAGCAATGTCGGGGATCGCCTGCGAAACCGCATGGCCAGTTCCTAGTTGCTCAGATTGCTCAACCCATTTGACCGGTAAATGTGACAAGGTATCAGGCACAAGCTCACCACCATGGCCGTAGACAACTACCGTATTCTTTGCATCAAGCTCATTTGCAGTTTCAATGACATGTTCTAACAAGGATTTATTTCCAATCACGTGCAACACCTTGGGTAAATCGGATTTCATCCGTGTACCTTGCCCTGCCGCTAAAATAACAATCGATATTTTATTTGTCATATTCACCAGAGAACTAAAATGATTTCATGAAGTTCTATTTTAGAGCGATTAATGGATTGTAACAATCCAGGGATACTGATCTTTCATATAACAAAAAGACTAATAAAAAAGGGCAGTAAAAACTGCCCTTTCCATTGTTCCGAATATTGTCTCAATCCGCAAACTTGAGCTGTATTTAACGGCCTAGTTTCTTCTTCAAACCTTGAATAGCCCTTAATTGTGCAACAGCCTGCGCCAATTCCACTTCAGCAGATGCGTAATCTATCTCGCCTTTACGGTCTTTCATGGCTTGTTCTGCATGCTCTTTGGCTGCGACTGCCGCCGCTTCGTCAATATCGGCGGCTCGTAAGGCAGTATCCGATAATACTGTTATTGTATGAGGCTGAATTTCCAGCATACCACCGGATACATAAAAAGTTTCTTCTTCATCGTTGGATAAAACCACCCTTACTTCACCTGGCTTTAACATGGTCAGCAACGGTGCATGGCGCGGCAGGATACCGACCTCACCCATTTCCGCAGGTGCGAATACCTTTTCTGCAGGGCCCGAAAATATTTCGGACTCAGCGCTTACAATGTCTACATGAATCGTCATTGCCATAATCTAGTCTCTAATTATTACTTCTTTAAATGAACCCAGCTCTAATAAACACTTCTCTAACAAACTCAGTTCTAATAAACATTGCGAAGTTATATTTAATGTGAAGTTATTTACTGCATAGTCTTGGCGCGTTCAACGGCTTCTTCAATCCCACCCACCATATAAAATGCTTGCTCAGGAAGATGATCATATTCACCGTTGATAATCCCGTTAAATCCAGTAATGGTATCTTTCAGTGAAACATATTTTCCAGGTGAGCCCGTAAACACCTCTGCAACGAAGAACGGCTGTGAAAGGAAACGTTGAATTTTTCGAGCACGAGATACCACTTGCCTGTCTTCTTCAGATAATTCATCCATACCCAGAATAGCGATGATATCTTTTAATTCTTTATAGCGTTGCAATATACCTTGGACGGCACGCGCAGTGTCGTAATGTTCTTGCCCCACCATCAATGGATCAAGCTGACGACTGGTTGAATCCAATGGATCAACCGCAGGATAAATACCTAATTCAGCGATTTGTCGTGATAATACAACCGTTGCATCAAGGTGAGCAAAGGTGGTTGCCGGAGAAGGATCCGTTAAATCATCCGCTGGCACGTATACCGCCTGAATCGATGTAATGGAACCTGTTTTAGTTGAAGTAATTCGTTCTTGTAACTTACCCATTTCTTCAGCTAGCGTTGGCTGGTAACCCACAGCAGAAGGCATACGCCCTAATAATGCAGATACTTCTGTTCCTGCCAAGGTGTAACGATATATGTTATCGATAAATAACAATACATCACGGCCTTCATCGCGAAAATACTCGGCCATCGTTAGGCCAGTTAATGCAACACGCAAACGGTTTCCTGGCGGCTCATTCATCTGCCCATAAACCAATGACACTTTGTCGATCACGTTCGAGTCTGTCATTTCGTGATAGAAATCGTTACCTTCTCGAGTACGTTCACCTACACCAGCAAATACCGAGAATCCGCTGTGCTCGATAGCGATATTACGAATCAGCTCCATCATGTTAACTGTTTTACCAACACCCGCACCACCAAACAAACCTACCTTGCCGCCTTTGGCAAATGGGCAAACCAGATCGATCACTTTAATACCTGTTTCGAGAATTTCTGCGCTGGCAGCCTGCTCTTCATAAGAAGGTGCTTGACGATGAATCGCCCATCGCACTTCTTCGCCAATCGGCCCTTTTTCATCAATAGGCGCACCAAGTACGTCCATAATACGACCCAGCGTCTTCTGCCCCACCGGTACCGAAATCGGCGCACCCGTGTTGGTGACTGCCATTTCGCGCTTCAAACCATCTGTAACACCCATCGCTATAGTACGAACAACACCGTCGCCTAACTGTTGTTGTACTTCGAGCGTAATATTCGCTTCGCTAATCGATAATGCATCATAGATTTTTGGCATTGCGTCACGTGGAAATTCCACGTCAACAACTGCGCCGATGATCTGTGTAACTCTGCCCGAATCCATATTTATTCCTCTTCTAATATTTTAAATTCTTCTTCAAATGCGTTACTTAAAAAAGCACTTCAGTAAATGCATAAAAATTCTCTGCTTTGGGCGCTAAACTGCTGCAGCACCTGCAACAATTTCTGATAATTCCTGTGTAATTGCAGCTTGCCGCGCCTTGTTGTATACCAACTGAAGATCACTAATTAAATCTCCCGCATTATCAGAAGCGCTTTTCATCGCAACCATTCTCGCTGCCATTTCACAGGCAAAATTCTCAACCACACCCTGATAAACCAACGATTCAATATAGCGCGTTAGTAACGCATCTAATACTTCTTTCGCCTCAGGCTCATAGATGTAATCCCAATGATGCTGTAACTTTTCATCTGGTTCTTCACTGTGAATCGGCAGCAATTGCTCAACATTCGGGCTTTGCGTCATCGTATTCACAAAATCATTGTACACAATGAATAAACGATCAATCTGGCCGCTATCAAACGCATCCAACATAACCTTGGCGGTACCGATCAGGTCTTCAATTCGCGGTTTATCGCCCAATTGGGTTGCTTGCGCAACTATATTTGCATTAACACGTTTAAAAAAAGCTGCTGACTTTTTCCCTATAACACAAACATCGATATCAACCTTTTTTTCCTGCCATTGTTTCATCGCTCGAATGGTTTGTTTAAACAAGTTTGAATTCAAACCACCGCACAAACCACGATCAGACGAAATAACAATGAAACCCACGCGCTTTACTTCGCTACGATCTAGCAAGTAAGGGTGCTTATACTCAGGATGCGCGTGCGCCAGATGATGTATAACATTACGGATTTTCTGTGCATATGGCCGCGCAGCAGCCATACGTTCCTGCGCTTTACGCATTTTACTGGCCGCAACCATTTCCATCGCACGCGTGATTTTTTGCGTGTTCTGAATACTCTTAATCTTCGTTCTTATTTCTTTACCGACAGCCACAATTTAGCCTCTTTTTACGTACCAATGACCAGGCGAATTAATTACCAGGTGAACCAATTACCAAGTATTGTTTTGTTTGAATTCTTCCAGAATGCCTTTCATTTCTGCAATAAGATCATCATTATAATCACCCTTCTCATTAATGCGTTCCAGCAAAGCACTGTGAGAAGAACGCAAATAAGCATGCATAGCGGCTTCGAAATCAACAATCTTGTTAACGTCGATATCGTCAAGAAAACCTTTGTTGGCGGCAAATAATGAAAAGCCGATTTCGGCAACATTCAAGGTCGAATATTGATTTTGCTTCATTAATTCAGTCACCCGTTGGCCACGTTCGATCTGTTTACGGGTGCTTTCGTCCAGGTCAGATGCAAACTGGGCAAATGCGGCAAGCTCACGATACTGCGCCAGGTCAAGACGAAGACTGCCACCGAGCTTTTTAATCATTTTGGTTTGTGCAGCACCGCCAACACGAGACACCGAAAGACCTGCGTTAACCGCCGGTCGAATACCCGCGTTAAATAAATCTGTTTCCAGGAATATTTGCCCATCAGTAATAGAAATCACGTTGGTCGGTACAAACGCAGATACGTCACCCGCCTGAGTTTCAATAATAGGCAAAGCCGTTAAAGAACCGGTTTTACCTTTTACAGCGCCGTTGGTTATTTTTTCTACGTAATTAGCATTAACGCGCGCAGCACGTTCCAGCAATCTTGAGTGCAGGTAAAACACGTCACCAGGATAAGCTTCACGCCCTGGCGGACGTCTCAATAACAATGACACCTGACGATATGCCCAAGCTTGCTTGGTCAAATCATCATAAACAATCAACGCGTCTTCACCACGGTCACGGAAGAACTCGCCCATTGCACAACCAGCATAAGGTGCAATAAATTGCAACGCGGCTGATTCTGACGCGGTTGCAGCAACAACAATCGTATGTTCCATCGCACCATGCTCTTCAAGTTTACGTACCACCGCAGAGACTGAAGAGGCTTTCTGACCAATTGCGACATATATACATTTAATGCCAGTGCCTTTTTGATTAATAATTGCATCAATTGCAACGGCTGTTTTACCTGTTTGCCTGTCACCAATAATTAATTCGCGTTGGCCACGACCGATCGGAATCATCGCATCAATGGATTTCAAACCGGTTTGCACGGGCTCATCAACCGATTGGCGTTGAATTACACCAGGTGCAACTTTCTCAATAGGTGATTTTTCTGAAGTTTTTATCTCACCTTTGCCATCAATAGGATTACCTAGCGAATCTACCACGCGTCCCAACAAAGCTTCGCCCACTGGCACTTCAAGAATTCGGCCGGTACATTTTGCTGTGTCACCTTCAGTAATGTGCTCGTAGGGTCCTAACACCACCGCACCCACTGAATCACGTTCGAGGTTTAACGCCAGCCCAAATGTGTTGCCAGGAAATTCAATCATTTCACCCTGCATCACATCAGATAAACCGTGAATTCGTACGATGCCGTCAGTCAAACTGACAACAGTTCCTTCATTACGTGCTTCGGTAATAACTTCGAAGTTTTCGATTCTCTTCCTGATTAATTCGCTAATTTCTGCAGCATTTAATTGCATTTTGCTTTTCCTCTAATCTTTAAAAAGTGTGCGGTAAATTCACAATATCTTTTTCTTCTACTTGATTTGTGTACCTAATTTGTTTACTTATTTCATCATCAATGAGCAAGTGTTTAACAAGAGCATGCTTAATATGATCACTCTCAATAAGACAGGGCAGTTGATAGTTTCTCTAAACGTCCAACTGCTGAGCCATCAATAACGACGTCGCCAGCGCGTACAATCGCGCCACCAATTAGATTATTATCTACTTGTGCCTTTAAACTTACTTTTCGACCAAGTCGTTTTTGCAATGCTTTTGATATTTTATTTAACTGCGCATCAGTCACATCAAATGCGCAGACCAATTCAGCTTCGATGGTACCTTCCGCATCAGCACGCAAGGTCTCGAATTGGTTTGAAATCTCAGGCATCAAACCCAAACGACGATTTTCCATCAATACCTTAATTAAATTCCGACCAGCATCATCCAGCTTGTCGCTACAAATATCATCCATGAGCTTTGTTAGCTGTTCTTTTTTAATGCTGGTATTACTAATTAACGATTGCATATGTGGCTCAGTTACCACAGACGCAAGAAAACCAAGCATCTGCGACCACTCAGTCAGCTTCTTTTGGCTTTGCGCCAATTCAAATACTGCCTGAGAATAAGGCCGTGCGATTGTTGATATTTCTGCCATTATTTTTTCTCTTTATTGCTACTCTTTCACTGCAAGAAAGATTGCTACTCTTTTTCATTGCAAGAAAGATAACCCGCTAATTATTTTCTAGCTAAATTTGCGCAGCCAGATCGTTTAACATATCGTTATGCGTTTTAGCATTCACTTCCCGTTTCAATATTTTTTCAGAACCTTGCAATGCTATAGCTGCAACCTGTGTACGAAGCTGCTCTTTGGCTTGATTGATTTCCAGATCTATTTCGGCTTTTGCCGCGACGACCAATCGAGCGCCTTCTGCACGCGCTGTGTCTTTAGCTTCTTCAACAATTTCACCTGCACGTTTTTGAGCTTGCGCAAGGATGTCTCCCGCCTGGACTTTGGCATCTTTTAGTAAATCTGTTGCCCGCTTTTCAGCTCGTTCCAGTTCTGCTTTACCTTTATCAGATGCAGCAAGACCATCTGCTATTTTCTTCTGACGCGCTTCCATCATTTGTGACATGGGGCCCCATAGGACTTTGTTCACAAACCATATCAGTAGAATGAAAGCGACCATCTGCCCTATCAGGGTGACAGTAATATTCATTATGCCGTTCCTCTAATCATGTTTATATACAACCGCTAATAAATCTTGCAATTAACCCGCTGTTACAATGCCCCTATCGCTGCTGAAAGCGCACCTACGAATGGGTTAGCAAACAGGAACCACATAGCAAACGCTAAAATGATAAACGGAAATGATTCCATCAAGCCGGCAAAAATAAACATGTTCGTCATTAAAGCAGGCCGCATTTCAGGCTGGCGAGCAATACCTTCGAGGGTCTTCGCACAAATCAGCCCCCAACCTATCGCTGACCCCAAACCAGCAGCGGCAAGAATAACACCCACTCCTACTGCAGTGTAGGCATAGATTGTTGCTAACATATCAGCATTCATAAATTTCTCCTTAGATATATAACTATAAAATTAAAAAATTAAAAACATTACCTTCCAAACTTAAACTTTTCAAACCTAAATCATCCAAACTCAAACTTTTTAAACTTAAACCCAAACTTTAGTTGTCTAAACACTTTGTCTAAACACTTTGTAAACATAAGTTTAGTGATCAGATGTGTGCGCCATTCCCAGATAAACGATAGTAAGCACCATAAAAATAAACGCCTGCAACGTTATCACCAGCAAATGAAAAATCAGCCATCCCAAATCCAATATAACCTGCAATGGTAACCAAAACAACGCAGCGAATCCCACCGCAAGTGTGCCACCTATCAGCGCGATCAGTAAGAATACCAACTCGCCAGCAAACAAGTTTCCAAATAAACGCAACCCCAGACTCAACGGCTTGGCTAACTCTTCAATCGCCGTCATAACGATATTAACGGGTACAAAAAATTTACCGAAGGGATGAAACAGGAACATCTTGAAATAACCCACCGGGCCTTTAATCTTAATACTGTAATAGATGATCAACGCGAACACGGTTAATGACATTGCCATAGTCGTGCTCAAATCTGTCGTTGGAACCGCTTTTAAATATGGAATACCGAGAAACCCTGCGATGACAGGCAACAGATCGACCGGAATCAGATCCATAAAATTCATCAACCAAACCCAGACAAAAATCGTCAGGGCGAGTGGCGCGATGAGGGGATTATAACCAGGAAAGGTGTCCTTTACTTGCCCTGCAACAAACTCAAGAATGGCTTCAATAAAATTTTGAAACCCACTGGGAACACCCGTTTCTAGGTTTCGCGTCATTCGATGGCCAACAAACACGATCAGCGCCGCCAGAAAAAAACTAAAAAATAGCGTGTCTAAATGCCAGGAGAAAAAACCACCTGTTTCACAACCCTCACCGGCACAAAGATTGGTCAAATGATGCTGAATATACTCTACGGTGCTTTGCCCGCCTTCGCTACCCGATATCTCACTTGCTGCACTCAAGCTATTAACTCCTAATACTTACTCGTTTATTATTATCACAACCGATCTTTCATCTATAACTATTCTTTAAATATCTTTAAAAACATACATGCTTACCAAGTAGGCCATTTGCGCTGCTGCAAAACCAGCAAACAAACCAACTGGATACAATTCCAACACCTTCAAGCCAAATGCAAGCGCCACCAATACTAAAATAAACCGCTGCGCTGCACCAGCGTATAAAATCATGGTGCTTTTGCCGGGATTATCCAGCACACCATCGGAGGCTCGTTTGACCCCGAAACTTAATAACAACGTAGATGCCACGCTGGTTAATCCACCATATCCAACTGCCAGTACCGCATTTAGTCCCTGCCCGGATTTAAAAAACCATGCGAAAAAAGCAACAGAAACCAATAACATCATGCCTAATTGCAGAGCAACTAACTTACGAGCTTTCTCAACTACTTCATTAGCAGAAGCGCTATTACTAGGGGCCAATTTATAATTAATTAAAAAAATCTGGATTTGTTAACAATTTATAGACTTTTAGCAAGCCACCAATAAAACCCAAGCCTCCAAACGCTAACATAAAAATCGGCGCTGTCTCTAACCAGGCGTCAGTAAGATACCCCAATATAAACCCGGATATCACTGTCGAGGCCAGAATAGTTCCAACCCCTATGAGCAATCTCCCTGTGCCTTTTGGCTTGGATTTTGGCTTAGGCATCCTTAAATCATCAGGAATTTGGACGCGGCATTATAGCGCCCATGTTCCCTACACCGCAAGTTCGCTCCGGGTTAAAAGCAATTTTAATTAAGAAGTATTACTTTAATTCCCCGAGTCTGCCACCTGTGCAGTAACTGTTCATGCTATTTAATAATTGTTTTTCGATAGTACACAACAATCCCCACTACCGCACCAACCAGTCAAATCACATTCTGTCGGTAGAAAATTGGGTAAATATCCATGGGGTCAGTCAAGAATACTGACGCTAAAGGTAAAATTTGCAAGCAATACATAATTAGAAAAGGGGATAAGTGAAGCCCTTAATGAATGGGGCAGGGTAAAAGTTACGCTTATCAAATCGTATTCACGTTATTTAATATGCGCCAAAATTCCTTCCAACTCATCAAGATTATTATAATGCACAACCAATTTACCATTACCTTTATCCTGGTGCTGGATGGCGACTTTGGCACCGATACGCTCGGCTAGATCGTCCTGAAACTTTCTTATGTCTGGATCAATTGTCTCAGTGGCCTTGGGGTTCTTTTTGCTTGGCTCACTGATTTTGCGCACCAGGCCTTCCGTTTCTCGGACTGAAAGCTGCCTTGAAATGACATCTTTTGCTACCTGTACTTGCTTAGCGCCTGACAAGGATAACAGCGCACGCGCGTGGCCCATTTCCAGTAAGCCATTTTGTGCGAATTGTTTTACTTCTTCTTCCAATGTCAGCAAACGCAATAAGTTCGTTACTGCTGTCCTTGAACGACCCACTGCTTCGGATGCTTGTTGATGTGTCATTTCGAATTCATCAACTAGGCGCTGCAATGCCATCGCTTCTTCCATTGGGTTAAGATTTTCACGCTGAATATTCTCAATGAGCGCCATCGCAATGGCTGCCTGATCCGGCACATCACGAATTACGGCTGGAATTTCATGCAAATCCGCTAATTGCGCCGCACGCCAGCGCCGTTCACCAGCAATAATTTCATATTGACCATCACCAACAGGTCGCACAACGATGGGCTGAATCACACCTTGCGCACGAATCGAGTTTGCCAGATCCTCTAAGGTTTCCTGATGAATATCAATGCGCGGCTGATACCTCCCAGGGCGAATCAAATCAACCGGTAGCTGACGTAAATCTGCGTCGAGTTCTGATGACTTGTTGTCTAACCCACCCAGCAATGCATCTAGCCCACGACCTAATCCCCTTTTTTTACCCGCCACTTTAGCCACCATAATTTTAATCTCTGTTTTCTAATCTCTATATTGAACTTATCATACGCCAAGACACTATTTTATTTATGCCCTGTTGTTATCGCTTGTTATCGATTGTTATCGTTGCGCCCAGGTTCCAGTGTCTGCCGTGTTAACGGCGTCTCTTCTTAATATTTCTCCGGCCAAGGCCAAATACGCCTGCGCACCGCGCGACCCTTTATCATAATAAAGTATGGGCAGCCCGTGACTGGGTGCTTCTGCCAAACGAACGTTTCTTGGAATAACAGTGCGGTACATTTTGTCGCCAAAATGCTTAATCAACTGTTCAGTAACGTCTGCTGATAAATTGTTGCGTGGATCAAACATAGTACGCAACAAGCCTTCAATTTGTAAATGTGGATTTAACGAGCGACGAATACTTTCAATCGTGGTCATCAATGCAGACAAGCCTTCCAGTGCGTAGTACTCACACTGCATTGGAATCATCACTGATTGCGCTGCAACCAACGCGTTGACTGTCAGCATGTTTAACGAAGGTGGACAATCGATCAGCACATAATCAAATTCATACCGCACTTTCTCTAACGCGCTGCGTAAGCGTTTTTCATGATCGGACACCTTGAGTAGCTCGACTTCTGCTGCGGTTAAATCCGCGTTTGATGCGACTATGGAAAAATTGACTTCTTCTAAGTGAATTAATGCATCTTCAATCGGCAAATCACCCAACAAAACGTCATAGCTGGACGACGCAACGGTGTTTTTATTGACGCCGCTACCCATTGTTGCATTTCCCTGCGGATCCAGATCAATCAACAGCACTTTACGCTTGGTGGCGGCAATCGACGCGGCCAAATTAACACTTGTTGTGGTTTTACCAACACCGCCTTTTTGGTTAGTAATGGCGATGACTTTACCTTTATTCGTCCTCGTCGGGCGTTCTTCTGTTGGATTGGCGGGGCTAAAACCGCCAGTTGTAATTTCAGTCGCTTTGTCTATAGCATCGTCGATGGTCTGCTTCATCGCCCCAATGACATCTAGCGCTTCCTTACTTTCATCAACAATGTCCTCATCAACTTCGCCCGGGACATTGTTTCTCGGAGCGCTGTTTTTCGGTGTCTCGTTATGTGATTCCATAATTTTTTCCACCTAAAGCGGTTTCTATAAAGATTTTGCCTGCAGACATACAATATGCCTTTCAGCATCCAGCCCGGGTACATCTACCGATTCAATAAACCTAACAATAACCTCATCTGTTAGAGTTTCCAATTCTTGTGTAGGAAATGTGCCCTTCATGATCATAAAAAGACCATTTTTTACACACAAATGCGCTGTCATAGCAACAATATCTGATAATGAGCTCAGCGCCCTGCTTATTATACAATCAAATCGCAAATCAGTGCGAAAGTCCTGTGATCGGTTAGACTCAATTGTAGTGTTTTTTAAGCCCAAATCACTGCTTGCCTGCACAATAAATCGGGTTTTTTTTGTATTACTATCCAGCAAAACAAATTCATATTGCGGAAAAATGATTGCCAACGGCAACCCGGGCAATCCCGCTCCAGAACCCACATCAATTATCCTTTTTTTTGACACGTCATTTCCAGACGCTGTATTTCCTAAGCCTGAACACAAATATTGCTTAATAAAAGCGACTAAACTAAAGCTATCAAATAAGTGGCGAATGATAATTTGGCGTCGATCCTTAATTGAAGTGAGGTTGTAAACGCGATTCCATTTTATCAATAACTCAACAAAATCAAGCAGTTGTTGTTTTTCTTCTGCCCCACAATGCACACCTAATTTTGTTAAACCTTCGTCTAACAACGACATATCATTCATGCTAACAAACCTTTGTAGTTGTTGGGGTGAACGAAGCAAACTCCAACAGCCGGAGTATCGGTATCGCGCCAACCACTGCTGTTGGACTTCGTTTCGCTCACTCCAACCGCTACAAAGTGCCTGACTGTTTTTGAGCAACCCGCGAATTACCGCCCAATTCACGCCCATAATGCTTTTTCATGTGAACCAACAACAATGATATAGCCGCAGGGGTTACGCCGGGAATACGCCCTGCCTGCCCTAGTGTACTAGGGCGTGACACTGACAATTTCTGTGTCACCTCATTAGACAAACCACGAACCTGTTGATAATCCAGCGCGTCTGGCAGGCTCAATTCTTCATTACGGCGCTGGCGCGCTATCTCTAGCTGCTGGCGTTCGATATAACCCGCATATTTAGCCTGGATCTCTACCTGCTCGGCCACAAATGGATCTGAAACCGGCTCACCTGCGTCAGTTAATGTCATTAAGCCCGTATAACTCACCTCCGGACGACGTAACAGCTCCATCAGAGACGCCTCCCGTGCTAATGTTTGCCCAAATACACGTTTACTTTCATCCGCACGAATATTTTCAGGATCGACGTGTTTAGCATCCAATCGCTGCATTTCGCACTCAATCGCGTCACGTTTGATACAAAAAGCGTCCCAGCGCTGATCGCCTACCAGCCCCAAGGTTCGTCCTATTTCGGTTAATCGAAGGTCAGCGTTATCTTCGCGTAACAATAAGCGATATTCGGCCCGACTGGTAAACATACGGTAGGGCTCCAGAGTACCACGTGTAACCAAATCATCTATGAGTACGCCAATATAAGCCTCATCCCGTTTTGGATACCAGGTGTCACGATCCTGTACCTGCCTGGCGGAATTCATTCCCGCGATCAACCCCTGTGCAGCGGCCTCTTCATATCCGGTTGTGCCATTTATTTGGCCCGCAAAAAACAATCCAGGCATATGGCGGGTTTCCAAGGATGGCTGTAAATCCCGGGGATCGAAATAGTCATATTCAATCGCATAACCTGGGCGGGTAATGTGCGCCGCCTCAAAGCCATTAATTGATCTAACGAATTGGCATTGAACATCAAAAGGCAAACTGGTTGAAATCCCATTGGGGTATATCTCAGACGTCGTTAAGCCTTCCGGTTCAATAAAAATCTGGTGCGAATTCTTATCCGCAAAACGAACCACCTTGTCTTCAATAGACGGGCAATAACGCGGCCCCACCCCTCCTATTTCACCACTGTACATCGGTGATCGGTGCAAACTACCACGTATTAGCTCGTGGGTTTTTTCATTGGTATGGGTAATGTGACAGCTAATTTGTTCAGGGTGATCCTCTGTCGAACCCAGATAAGAAAATACCGGCACTGGATCATCGCCCGGTTGTTCCACAAGCTGGGAAAAATCTACAGTCCTTTTGTCAATCCGGGGGGGCGTCCCTGTTTTTAGGCGGCCAACATTAAAAGGTAATTCTCGCAATCTTCGTGACAATGCATTCGCTGGCGGGTCCCCTGCACGCCCACCTTCATAGCTGGACTGGCCAATATGAATACGGCCACCTAAAAAGGTACCCACCGTTAATACTACCGCCGTTGCACTAAAGCGTAACCCCATCTGGGTAACAACACCCACAACACGGTGATTCTCAACGACCAAATCTTCCACGGCTTGTTGGAAAATAAATAAATTATCCTGTTGCTCTAACGCAATACGAATGGCCGCCTTATAAAGCACGCGATCTGCCTGCACGCGCGTGGCGCGAACAGCCGGGCCTTTACGTGAATTTAACCGGCGAAACTGAATACCCGCCTTATCTGTAGCGCAGGCCATCAACCCACCGAGCGCGTCAATTTCTTTGACCAAATGCCCTTTGCCAATTCCGCCAATCGCTGGATTGCAAGACATCTGCCCAAGCGTGTCTATATTGTGCGTCAGCAACAAGGTTTTCACGCCCATCCGCGCAGCCGCCATCGCGGCCTCAGTACCCGCATGGCCACCGCCGACAATAATTACGTCAAATTTTTCCTGATAAAACATAATGATAGAGATAACACCTTTTTAATTCCTGATTTTATCCTAGTACTTATTACGACAAACAGGCAGACAGTACAAAACAGCCGCTATTGTACGCATTGCGGCGCAGTTGGCCAATGTAAAACTTAAACGCTATTTGTCGATATACCCCTATGGATTCCACTATTTACGAAGACCCCATCACGGCAACGTTGGAGCTTGGGTCAATTCTGATTTTTTCTGTCGACTCAATACGATTTTGCTCCGATATGCAGCAAATTGAATCTGTTGTCGACTATCAACCTTTGTCGAAACTGCCGAATATGCCATCGTGGATTGCAGGAGGTTTTTGGTATCAAGGTGATTTTGCGCACGTAATTAGTGTACGAAAAAAATTTGCATTACCCGACCCAGATAACCCCAAATCCGGCTCTTTTATCACAACTCACATTGATAACGAACTGTTCGCGTTCTGGGTTGATCGTATCGAAGATGCCACAGATGCAGCCAAATTTAACTGGCAAAAATTACCAACATTAAACACTGGCGTTTTTAGCCGCGCAATACTGCAAGACCAACACATAATTCTGGAAGTAAATCTTGAGAAACTTAAAAACACGGACTCACTCAATATAACCAATTTTGTCTCAACACTCTCATTTACTAAAGCAGCAATAAAACAACCGATCGATACTGAAACACTATCTGGCGCTAAAAGACCAAATTCAATTACGAAACCTAATTCACCTGCCGTTAACCCGCTTGACAATAACGTTATAGGTATCAATAAAAATAAAAATTCGACAGAATTAAATCATCAGCCTCTCACCAAAAACGATCCAGAGAAAAATCCGCGAGAAGGAAAAAACATTACTAAGATCCCTCCAATAGCCCGTTCAATAAGGCGCTCAATAACCCGTTCAACAACAACACCGGAAGCAATAATCGCAACACAAGCAAAGGAACGGCCTATTGCTAATGTAAAAAAACTTAAAGAAGCAACCATAGAATATACCCAGAAAAATATTACACTAGAAAAAGAAATTATCACACGAATAACAAAGACCATTACAAAATCTAACTATACAGTCAGCGCGCAAGAACCCAAACAGAACATCACTCCGGACAAACAGCATTATAAACAGTGCGATGAAAACAAGAACCAAATCGCCAATATTGCATCTATTATGCTCTTGCTATCCACCATGATCAACGGGCTTATATATTTTACTTTTGGAACATCGCCCGATTTGAAAAACACGCACAGCAAGGCAATACAAACTCATGTAGGTGCAGAAAAGGTGCAGAAAAACACCACGCAACATCAGTCACAGAAATGAATACGCAAAAAATAAAACGCAACACCATTCAACATACGATAAACGAGAGTAGTCAGACATTGGTTACTGAAACAGTAATCGAAAAATCACAGAAAATAATAACCATTGACACACAAAATCACCAAATCATTATTCACCAACGAGCAGAAGACCAAGCGCCCGCAACCACGACAGTTGCCAACAACACACTACCTGAAGATATCCTGTTTATACACGCTATTGTAAAAGGTGACACTTTGTGGCGTATCGCCAGGCAATACTTGAACGACCCATACCTCTATCCGGAACTTGCCAAACTGAGCAATATCAATAACCCGAATCTAATCTATCCCGGAGACGTAGTTAAAATGAAGAAAAAACACATCCACCAATAGTTTATGCACGCTACCATGGTGCAGTCATTCCAAAAAAACTCTCCCAGGAAATATAGCTACATAGCACCGAGAATAAGCACCGAGATCGAGATCTTTAGCGCATAATTGCATTGCATTTAAAATACGCGCTTTATTTGTCTTTTCTTAAATAAAACCGATCGGTCTTTTACTGCGTGTATACGGTAAATCAACCGCTTGGGTTAGAAATTCCAGCAAGGGACTCAGCGCGGCAAAAGTACGCTCTACTTCGGTGATGAATTTGGGCGTATAGAGTAACTTCGCATCAATTTCATGCATAGCAAAAAAGCTTTTTCGCTTCAAATCATCAATCAAAGGGTGGTCTTTATCAATGCCCCTGGGTGGTCGTTTTAAACCATCGCCTTGTATCGCAGAGAAATATTTTACAAAGGTTTTTCCTTTGCATATTTTTTTCCATTTATCTGGTTTTTCAATAATTGCTTGGCGAATTTTATCCAGGACTGGATTAGATGGCATCCAGATCCCGCCGCCAACAAATATTTCTTTCGGTTCGACATGCAAATAAAATCCAGGCGCATGCGCATCTTTGCCAGCTTCATGTCGAAAATGGCAAGCTGCATGCTCTTTATAAGGTCTTTTATCTTTTGAAAAACGTACGTCGCGGTAAATACGAAACATCGAACCTCCGTGAGGTCTCGCATCAGCGACATAACAATTTGATATTTTTTCTAGTCGAGGCCCCATCGCCACAATAAAATCACACAAGGGCGCGACTACGGACGACTTATAACGCTCCTTATTCTCCTGAAACCAGTCGCGATTGTTATTTTTTGACAGCTCTTTAAGAAACTTGATTATGTCTTTTGGGAAGCCAGGGAAAAATGTGTCGATTTTTTTCTTATTTGATTTGCTGCTTAGTGTCTTTTTTGTTTTTTTCGTCGTCATTCCGATGCGCTCCGGATTAAATAGTGGCCCCTCACTCTGCGAGAATAGGCTGATAACTGAGGTTAATATTTTTGCACGTCACTGGCTTTGTTGTCTATATAATGAAAGAGCGTTTGCTGCGTACTCCCCGCGCAACCGTCCGTCTGCGGTGTAAATATACAAGGTGTTACCCTGTACCTGCGCATAAAGCTTGCGCGTAAAGAAGGACCACTACTTGACTCGACATCCTATTGCATTAACAAGTCGGAGTCTTGTAAAATTTCCTTAATATCTTCCTTCCAGGTTCCCCAAGATAGAACTCCCGTATGGACGGGTGAATCCGGCCAGCCTGCTCCAGAGCTACGAGACAGCAATATTTCATTAGATTTTTCATTAGAACCTATTCGATGGGCAGGATAACCATACACTCTTGCCTCTTTCCCAGAAAAGATCAGCTCCGCTGGTTTTGGTCGTCCGATGATGAAGAACCGCTTCCAACTTTCACGATACTCCGGCGGCATTATCCATAACTCAAGCGACTCCTTAGCGAGCGCCTCCTGGTCCCAGACACCACTTTTATCCTTCCAGTGTAAAAAAACATCTCTCTTGCCTTCCAGCAGCAGCGACAATCCTTTCTGACCATCATACTTCAGTCCATAGTAGTGCCCATACGGAATCACATTCGTTTTCTCTTCGACCACCTGCCAGGTACTTGGTAATTTTTCAGTAATTCTGTTGGCAAAATGCCTCAGTCCCTCATAATCTGAAATCGCCATGGAAACACTGCAGGCGCCTATGCCAAACATAACCATGAACGTCACATATTTTAATAGTAACATTAGCCCTTTGTACTCCAACACGACACGGAAAGCGTGTCCATCTTCGTCCAATGCCCTGCAACTGTCTTGGCAGCAAAAACGAATGACGTGATCAAGCCTTGCAACAAAAACAACGCAATTAAAAGAAAAATGCTCAAGACGAAACTAGAGAGGGGACGACTTATATTGATGGTTATTTTTTTCATTAAAAATCCTTTTTTTCTATTAAAAGTCCTTATACCGCAAGCAATACGATAAAATGGGGCGTGTTGCTTATAAGATTATCCAACGGCCATTTAACTAACATTGAACCAACATTTGGCTCACGCTCAACTTACGTTTAACTTACGTTTAACCGTTTAACTGACACGGAAAAATATCATGCCTATCTACACTCAATAAGTATTTACTCAACAATATTCATAAAACTCGCCGACCTTACTGGACTAGATTTTTTTTTGCAAGCAAAAGTGTGGAGGCGGGTCTGGTGTAAAATAGCGCTATAACCAGTTGATTACTAATTATTTTAAAACCAGCAACAGCAATTATGGTGCCTTAGAGCACCCTTTTTGGATGTAAAATAAATACTGAAAGTGCGACTTTATTCAGATAAATTGAAACGAGACATTTAATAAAACGGTCACTCGATTCGATTACGGCCGCATGACCATGGGAAAAGGGTATAAAGGAAAACGCATTATGCAATTAATGGAATATAGTTATTTTTTCTGCTTCGTTTGGGCAAATAGCTTTATTGATGAAATTATTTTTATTTTCCAAAAAACTTAAATATATATAATTGACGAGCCATAAGTCATTTCTACTTGTGTATTCGACATAGAGCGCCATTGCTTCTCCATTCTGTTCAAAACCATTTACGGTCATACAACCACCATCGCTATTAAATTTTTGATAATGTGATTCAACTTTTCTCATATAACTTGGTAAGCTTAATAAAAACAATGAATTTTCATCACTTAAATTAACTTCTTCAAGGTATATGATGCTGTATAAAAATTTTTCATATTTTTTTCGATGCGGGATTCCTTTACAGCTTCTGCAAGCCTCAAATATTTTTTATATAAATCAACATCTTTTGGTATGTACGTAACACAGCCAACACTAACAAACATCAACAATATAGATATGGTGCGAATCATTTTAATTTTCCATTATTTTTTGGAGTTCCATTTCGTATGTGCATGATGCCTTCCTTTAATAGTTGCATTTTATTGCTAAGCTAGACGTTCAATGGTTTTTTATAATATATAAATGCTGCCCGATTAAAACCATAAATAGGCTTTTTATTAACACTTCCAAAATAAGAAAGATTTACAAATAATTCCAATTGTTCTTTTTTTGGTAATTTTGAATCAACTATAAATATAGCGATCAGCGATTGCTTAATTTTTGCAATTCCAGACTTGAAATTTTCAAAATATAATTTTTTAACTATAGCTTGAGTAATTGTTGTTAACCCGGCTCCCGGCGTTGTTAAATCAAGGCCATTATGATCATAGAATCATAGAATTTTGGATCTTGAACTGCTATTAACGATTTAAGTTGATATTCAGAAAAATCACTAATACCTAGCTCTAATTTATTCGTTTCTTTACCTTTTATTCTCCATTCTTTATTTTTTAAATCAATTTTAATAACTTTATTGGTATACGAATTAGCTTCGATTATTACAAATGTATAATATGAAATAACATTCAACAAAGGCCGCGCATGCCAGCCTTCAGAAAAATCGGAATAACACGGCATGGCCGCCAAACCCCGTGGCCCGGCACCACGCAACAACTGAATCAACAATGTTTCAGCCTGATCATCCTGATGATGCGCCGTCAGCAAACAGTCCCCCGGCTGCATGAATTCATGAAAGGCCTGATAACGTACCTCACGCGCCACCGCTTTTTGGGCTTTCACCGGTTTTGTTTTTAGCATCAGCGTTGATGTTTGCAAACGATACATTCAGTGCTTCACACTGGCTTGCACAATGTGCTGTCCATTGCCCGGCCTTTTCGCTCAAGCCATGATTAATGTGCAGAGCAATGAATTCGCAACCAGTCAATTCTACACGCATTGCGGCAACCGCGTGGAGTAAAACATGGGAATCCAGGCCGCTACTGTAGGCGATGATGATACGTTTGATTTCAGGGAAAGGCTGAGCATCGGGAAATTGTAACATGTGGCTCGTTATGCTCGCAGATCAGACTGCGTAATAGTGGGTTTACAACATAATATTGGCAGGAGTTTCACAACAACACAAGCCTGACCTGGTTTTCAAGCCGTAGAAAACGTCTGGCGCTGACTCACAAGTGAGCACGCAAACACTGCTTGCCACTAACGAAATGCCCCTCTCTAGCTGACACAACGGAAAAATGAACTCACCAACCTACAAAATGCCTGCATGCAACAGGACAAAATAGCGGCCGCCGTCACCACAGCAAAAAAAAATTGCCACGCTAGTGTAAAAAACCGGATGGCAAACTGGCATACATTAGCCTCGCCATTCAGGTGATTGCTGCGGGCAGCGGCAAGATTTCGATATTGATATTTGATGAAGTGAACATAGCTATCGTCGAAGTGGTAGATTGTTTTCTTATTCTCAGGCTTCGACAACATGGCAATAATTCACATATTTAAGCATTAATATGTCACTGAAATAATATACTGATTTCTCCAAAATAATGCTGACATGCTCACCTCATATGTTCTTAGATGCATAAATCATTACTGGTGAAAACTGTAACCCCTTTTCTTTCATTAATCTAGGATTAACAAAGCATTTAGGCGATTTAGATATGAACGTACAACACAACTTTTTATCAAGAAAAAGTCTGACTATGACGGCAATTTTTCTATGCCTCACTAGCACCCTGACCTACGCAAGCAATCACAAGGGACCACAGGATATTTTCACCAGCGGCTGGGGGGGGATTATTGCATGGGAATGAAACCCACGATTATCTGTACCGGAGGCGACTGTTTAGGAACCGACGGAGACGATGTAATCATCGGGACAAATGGTGATGACAATATCAAGGGTCTGGACGGCGATGATGTTATTTGTGGTCGAGATGGTGCGGATACAATATCGGGAGGCTACGGAGACGATTTTCTATTCGGTCAAGAAGGTCAAGACAAAATATTTGGGAACTTTGGCAGCGACCATATTCACGGAGGACCAGGCTCTGACTCCGAACTTCGTGGCAACGAAGGCAATGACACCGTACTAGGCGGTGATGGAGATGACTACCTTTATGGAGACTCTTTTCTCGATGGTGCAACCAGCGATGGCAACGACAGGCTTGACGGCGGCAACGGCGTAGATTATTTATTTGGACAGGGAGGGGTCGACGTTCTTTATGGTAGAGCAGGCTCCGATGAAATTTCGGGAGGT
>JAADIM010000075.1 GCA_013151345.1 Gammaproteobacteria bacterium | reverse complement strand
CTAAGACAGTAGTTTTTGTATCTCTAAAATATCTGTCTTGGCCGCTTGCATTGTTTCAATACTGTCTTCCGGATTCATACCCAGTTTTCTCAAAGCGGGTATTTCTGCCCAATTTACCTTAGCTAGCGGGTGTTGTGTGCCTAAGTAACTGTGTAAATTGGCTACAAGTATGACATCAGTATAGTCAGGTTTTTTTGGATGGATTGCGATGAAGTTTCTCACATTCATCTGCGACAGTAACTAATTTAGGTGCAAAACCCCAGGATTGCAGCATCATTTTACCGATGGAAGGTCTGAGATTCGTTATGATTATCTCCAACTCGGTGGTATTTGTCGCAATCTTTGGAAATTTTTCGGCATGAGCACAGTAAATTTTTTTGCTAGTACATAACTGATTGCGCCGACATAGGTGCTATGTATCCAAAGTGTTTCCATGCGTTTTTTAAAGTAGGGTACTTAGTGTGAAACCGTTGTTTTATTATCAAGCTGGTGACCAAATTTCGAACCGTTTTCATTCCTAATCTGGAGACTGCCATCTGCACGTTTTCAACTTTCGAATTGCCGCGAGCGAAAGCACTGTTAGAAACTTGTATCAGCCTTGCTGTTAATGCGGCATCAGTGCCAATAATTTTAGCAACACTTTTTGCAGTTGCATCGGGATCTCTCATGGCATCGCTTACTTTCATTGCGACCTGGGGCAGGGTGGGCAATTTAACTCGATTATTTTTAATATCATCGAGTAAGCCAGATATAAATATGTCGATTTCTTGTTGTATGTTAATTTAGTAATCTTGCTCTTTCTAAGTGATTTTAGGAAATCTAGGATATATTTTAAAATGTGCTATCCAGTTAATAATTTTTGGACTTCCGTGATTTCTTCTCTGGCTTCATGCAGTGCTTTGATACTTACATCGGGTGTCAGTCCCAGCTTCTTAAGTGCCGGTATATTTTCCCAATCAATATTGGCCAGGCGGTGTTTCTTACCTATATAGCTGTGTAAGTTAGCAAGCAGGACGATATCAACATATTCTACTTTGTCTGAACCTGTCCGCTCTAATACTTCCCGTTCCGCAGGAATGATTTTCAGTTCATCTGCAAATCGCCAGGCGGTTAGCATCGTTTTACCCAGTACAGGGCCGACCTGACGGCATATTTTGGACAAGGTATTTTCATCATTTGCAATACTAGGGTATTTTTCTGCATACGATAATATTGGAAGCTCTCCTATATCATGAATCAGTCCGCCAAGCATCGCTTCGTCTGGTTCTAATTTTGTGTGATCTCTAGCAATGATATAACTGATCGCTGCCACATGAGTGCTATGGCTCCATAACTGTTCCATACGTTTTTTTAGAGAATCATATCTCGTATGAAATAATTGTTTTATAAGCAGTGTGGTCACTAAATTTTTGACCGATTTAAGTCCGAGGCGGGTGATGGCTGATTGTACATCTTCTACTTTGCTGTTGCCTCTAACAATTGGGCTGTTGGCGACATGTATTAATCGTGTAGTTAATGCAACATCAGTAGAAATAATTTTTGATATTTCACGGGCGGTGGATTTAGGGTTATCCAAAGTATCACTTACTTTGATCGCCACTTGGGGCAGGGTTGGAAGAATTAAACGGTTATTTTTTAAATCCTCGAGTAGATTGGATATAAATTTATCGATTTCATCTTCCATCGGATTGGCTCTTTATTCTTTCTCTGTTTCCGATAAATCCAGCGAATAGGGCAATTCCTTAATCTCAATCTCAGGACCGTCTATAGCGCCAATAGTGATTCTGTATTTTTCTACGTTGTCTTTTTTTATCACAGTCAGTAAATCATAATAGCCGTCAGTAGAAGGTTTTGTATCGACTATATTACCGACACTTTGTTCGTTTGCTGAATCTTTCGCATAAAGTGGAGTGCCCGCTAGTGGTTTATTAGTGGAAGATACATGCGCAAGATACATCCGTTTTTTTAATTTGCCCAAATAATGCATACGGGCGACGATTTCCTGCCCGGTGTAACAACCTTTCTTAAAATTTACCCCACCAACAACATCAAAATTTACCATTTGAGGGACGAACATATCAGTTGTTTCTTTGTAAATTGTTGGGATACCAGCCAGTACATCAATTGATGCCCAGACATCGGCTCCAACGGGGGCGGAATGGACATCCAATTTACTCCAAAGTTTTTGTATGTTGTCAATTTCACCAATAATTTCAAATCGAGGATTGATGCCGGGAATACGAATGACGGTTAAGTTATCCAGTTGTAAGACATCATTTACTGTCTCAGGAATTTTGCCTAGCACATCTTTAAGTTGGCTTTCGCTACTTGGTCCGCTCAAGCCTATGCGTACGAAAGTGTCAGTTGCTTCCTCAAGCGTGACATTCGATCTTAAAACATACATTCTAAGTTTTTTGATTGTCTCTTGTAATAATTCTTGAGGTAGCCGAAGATAATAACGATCACTTCGTTGGAATATTCTGAAAATGGCTAGCATGCGTCCTTTGGGGTTGCACATGCCATTGAGTTGTGAATAATTTTCAGATATTTCGTTTAGATCATTGGTAAATTGGCCCTGAAGAAATTTGATTGCGTCATCGCCATAGACGGCGATAAGGCCAACATGGGACAGGTCAGCAATGATGCTACCCGTGTTGACGACTTTTAATTCCCGCGTGGGATTTCCGAAATGCTGCACACAGCCGTTTTCTACCAACGCGCCGGCGTTTTCCAGGAATATTTTCCATTCTGTTTTCATAATGTCATTGAATAATGAGTAAAAATCATTGAGTGATATCAGGTATAGTAATTATTATTGAACATATCATTATACTGACTTAATTTAGCGTATCGGTCCATTTATTATATATGTTAGGCACCTCTGATGTGTCATGAATGATGCGTATGCGCCCTTAAAGTCGACAGTTACGCAGGGAAGCAGGTACTTTGTTGATTTTAGGTGCATATCCGTTCACAGGCGCACCAGAGATTCCATAACATAAGCTGGACGAATACAAGGTATTGTCTAAACTTCTAATTATATGAATTACAATAAAAAAAGACCTGTATTTCTGGATATACTCAAAATCGATATGCCGGCGATGGCTATTTTGTCGATTGGTCATAGAATATCCGGTGTCTTACTGTTTTTATCTATTCCTTTTTTTTTGTACTTGTTTGATTTGTCGTTATCGAACCAAGATGGATTCAATCAAGTTAAATCTATTCTAAGCCATGGTGTTGTCAAGTACGCAGTAGTCATGTTGTTTTGGGGGTTTATTCATCATTTTTTTGCTGGCATTCGTTTTTTGTTGATCGATATCCAAATTGGTATGGATAAAAATTCCGCAAGCAAAGGTGCATGGTTTGTTCATATATGCGAGATAATTGCTTTGCTTATTGTAGTGTGGTTCATATTATGAGTTGGCATCCAGCAAATGGATTACGAAGCTGGCTGATACAGCGATTAAGCGCCGTTTACATGGCTATTTTTATGGTTGCTGTAATAATTGCAGTATCGATCTGTTTTCCATCTTCTTATAATCAATGGCATGGCTGGATTGCGCATCCCATTGTCAATGTTGCGACGGCCGCATTTTTTATTGCGCTTATGTTTCACACCTGGGTAGGTATGCGTGATGTCATCATTGATTATGTGCATCCGTTAGCGTTGCGATTGTTACTGTTGGTATTGTTAGGGTCGAGCTTATTATTAATGGGTATATGGGGCATACGTATTTTATTTTCGGTTATGCCTTAGGTTATATGTCTTAAGTAATGCTTGCGGTTGTACTTTGACTGTTGTGCTTTTAGTTAGGTAATGAGGTCACGGTGTAGAGAATGGGTTTAGCAAGACGAAAATTTGATACTTTGGTTATTGGTGCCGGTGGTGGTGGTTTACGTGCCGCACTACAGCTTTCGCAAGCTGAAGCAAATGTGGCTGTCGTATCCAAAGTCTTTCCAACAAGATCTCATACAGTTGCCGCACAGGGTGGAATAAACGCAGCACTTGCCAACGTAACCCCGGATAACTGGCACTGGCATATGTACGACACAGTAAAGGGAAGCGATTACCTCGGCGATCAGGATGCGATCGAGTATATGTGCCGCGCAGCATCTAAAGTAGTCATCGAACTTGAACATTCAGGCGTGCCTTTTTCTCGGCTGGACAACGGCAATATTTATCAACGCCCCTTTGGTGGACAAAGCCAGAACTTTGGTGGTGAGCAGGCAGCGCGAACCTGCGCGGCGGCAGACAGAACCGGGCATGTGCTTTTGCATACCTTGTACCAACAAAACATTCAGGCACAAACGCATTTTTTTGATGAATATTTTGCAATTGACCTGATTCGAGATGACGAGGGTTATATTCTTGGCGCGTTAGTACTGGAAATTGAAACTGGCGAACCACTGCTCATTGAGGCAAAAACGACACTAATCGCAACCGGCGGGGTGGGTCGTTTATTCAAGACCAATACAAACGCACGTATTAATACGGGTGACGGAATGGCCATGGCTTTGCGTGCAGGTATTCCCGTGCAGGATATGGAATTCTTTCAGTTTCATCCGACAGGTATCGCCGGTAAGGGTATGTTATTAAGCGAGGGTGCGCGAGGGGAAGGTGGTTACCTTATTAATGGAGAAGGGGAGCGTTTCATGGAACGCTATGCACCACAGGCGAAAGACCTGGCGAGTCGTGATGTTGTCAGTCGTTCAATCGCCATTGAAATACGTGAAGGAAGAGGCTGTGGGCCGAATAAAGATCATGTGTTACTTAAAGTAAATCATTTGGATTCAGAGCTTGTAAAAAAACGATTGCCCGCTATACGCGATTTATGCCTGACATTTGCACATAAAGATATGGCAGAGGAACCTGTTCCGGTTTCACCTACTGCGCACTATACTATGGGCGGTATACCTACAAACCGATATGGACAAGTGGTGATGCCGGTTGGGTCAAGTCCCGAAGATATTATTCCGGGATTGTATGCTGTAGGTGAGTGCGCGTGTGTTTCAGTACATGGAGCAAATCGATTAGGTGGAAATTCATTACTGGATATTGTTGTGTTTGGACGTGCGGCAGGGAAGAATATAATAAAATATTTATCAGAAGCTCGATATCATCGCAAAATGAATCAGGACAGTGTTGACCAGGCGATGGCGCATTTGGCGCGCTGGGATCAAAAAGGAGACGGTTTATCCATTGATGGTTTGAAAAATGAATTACAAGAGACCATGGAAAAATATTGTGGTGTATTCAGAACGCAAGATGTGTTGCAAGAGGGTGTAGACAAGGTATTGGATATAGAAAAAAGATTGGAAGACGCAAGACTAACAGATCACAGCAAGATATTTAACACGGCAAGAATCGAAGCGCTGGAATTAGAGAACCTTGTTGATTTGGGGATAGCAACTGTAAAAGCGGCATTGGCGCGCACTGAAAGTCGCGGCGCGCACTCTCGAATGGATTATCCTGAACGAGATGATGTGCATTGGCTGAAGCACAGTTTATATTTTAAAGAAGACAAAAGGCTGGACTTTAAACCAGTGCGAACCAAACCGCTTACGGTGGAATCATTTGCGCCGAAACCGAGGGTTTATTAGCTACTCATTTAATGAGTAGGTGCTTTGATTAATTATTTGGTCGAGACATTACGCTTATCATCAAGAGCGCTAGCGCCAGAGCATTCAACTTATCATAAATGAATTGACATGAAATTTTCCATATACAGATACGATCCAGAATCAGATCAATCGCCAAAAATGCAAGAGTACGATTTAGCTGATGTAAATGATGAAATGATGTTGTTGGATGCGTTGACTCTGATCAAAGCAAAAGACGAAACGCTCAGTTTCAGACGTTCTTGTGGAGAGGGCGTATGTGGTTCGGATGCGTTGAATATAAATGGGCGCAATGGTTTAGCCTGTATTACGCCGTTGACCAGTTTGAAACAACCGGTTGAAGTAAGGCCGTTACCTGGGTTACCGGTCATTCGAGATTTGATCGTGGATATGACACAGTTTTTTCATCAATATCGATCAATCAAGCCTTATTTGATTGTGCACGAGCCAGCGACTGAGGTTGAGCGTAAGCAAAGCCCTGAAGACAGAGATAAACTGGACGGTTATTATGAGTGTATTTTGTGCGGGGCGTGTTCGACAGCGTGTCCGTCATTTTGGTGGAATCCGGATAAATTTCGCGGGCCCGCAGCTTTGTTACAAGCCTGGCGTTTTTTAGCCGACAGTCGAGACCAGGCAACCTTAGAACGATTAGCCGATCTGGATGGCCCTTATCGTTTATTTCGATGCCATACGATAATGAATTGTGTTGACGTCTGCCCGAAAGGTTTGAACCCAACCAAAGCAATACACAACATTAAACAGCTAATGTTGAAGCACCTTATATGACCAACCACAATCGATTACAATGGCGGTGCCGCCGCGGGATGCTGGAGCTGGATACTTTACTTCAGGAGTTTTTAGAAACGCAGTATGACATTTTGGCGAATAATCAAAAAGACATATTTGAAAATTTATTAACTTATCCCGATCAATTACTTTTTGAGTATTTGATGGGAAAAATAAAACCTCTCGACAAGGAGGTTGCTCATGTCGTCGAACGAATACGCTACCCCGTTAACACTTAATATTCATCCGTCCAGGTTGGCGACGTGCACAATTTTTATTGTGCACGTCGGTGCAGTTATGTCAGTCATTTTAGTTTCGATTAATATTTATTTGAAAATTCTAATTTCTGTTTTGGTCTTGGTGAGTCTATGGGATGTTTACAATCGTGTATCGTTAAAAAAGCGAAATTCAATCACACAGATTATTTGGGGCACAGATAATAACTGGATACTTAAAACTAGTGATGGTCATACTCGTGATGCTCAATTATTGCCCTCTACTTATGTGCATACATGGATGACCGTGTTAAATTTTAAGAAGCTAAACTCTATGTTGAATTCCAGGTTGAATTCCAGGTTGAATTTTAATACAAAATATTTTCGTTCTTGTTCGTGTGTGTTGTTACCTGACTCGATGGACGCGGGTGAGTTGCGGCGTCTGCGGGTTCGTTTGACACTGGTTCAATATAGTTTGGTGGAGTAAGAATGGTGTTTTGTGGTTGCGTGTTTTCATTTGCTTGCGGGTAATCCAGTGTGTAGTGCAAGCCTCTGCTTTCTTTTCTTAATATTGCTGAACGAATAATTAAATCTGCAACTAGTACGAGGTTACGTAGTTCAAGTAAATCGTTCGTCACGCGAAAATTACCATAATAATCATCAATTTCATGAGTAAGCAAGTCTACACGATGCTTTGCTCTTTCGAGCCGTTTATTTGTGCGTACAATGCCGACATAGTCCCACATGAATTGACGTAGTTCATCCCAGTTATGAGAGACAACGACTTCCTCGTCTGAGTTAGTTACTCGACTTTCGTCCCATTCTAATAATAGTGGTGGATAAGGGACAGCATCCAGATTAGCCAAAATATTTTCAGCAGCAGCAGCGGCAAATACAACGCATTCCAGCAAGGAGTTGCTAGCCATTCGGTTTGCGCCGTGCAAACCGGTAAACGCGGTTTCACCTATAGAGTAAAGGCCGGGAATATCGGTCATACCGACAGGATTACTGACAATGCCTCCACACGTATAGTGAGCTGCGGGGACGACAGGTATGGGTTCCTTGGTAATATCGATCCCAAGTTCCAGACAACGCTGATAAATCGTAGGGAAGTGAGATTTAACAAACTCCGTGGGTTGATGACTGATATCGAGATAAACACAGGGAATACCCAGGCGTTTCATCTCATGGTCGATTGCGCGGGCCACTATATCACGCGGCGCAAGTTCACCTCTTGGGTCAAATTGTTGCATAAAGGGCTTCCCGTCTGGCAATAATAACTTGGCTCCCTCTCCGCGTAGCGCTTCGGTGACAAGAAATGATTTTGCTTTTGGGTGATAAAGACACGTTGGGTGAAATTGAATGAATTCCATATTGGCAACACGACAACCAGCACGCCACGCCATGGCAATACCATCGCCCGTTGAGACATCAGGATTAGTTGTATATAAGTAGACTTTACTTGCTCCGCCGCTGGCCAACACGACAAAACGTGCGCGAAAGACATTAACTGCATTTTTTCTACGATCTAGTATATAAGCGCCCAAACAACGATTATTTTGCGCATCCCCTTTTTTTTGATCAAATTGTTCTGAATTAGGTGCTTTTCTGTCCATTATGAGATCGATGGCAATGTGGTGCTCGAAAACATCGATGTTTTGGTGTCCAAGAATATTGTCTACCAGGGTATTTTCAATCGCTTTGCCAGTGGCATCCGTCGCATGGAAAACCCTTCGATGCGTGTGGCCGCCTTCGCGTGTAAGATGAAAGCGTTCCTCGCCATTTGATGCCGTTTCTTTTGTAAAAGGCACCTTCATGTTGATTAGCCATTCAATTTGTTCCTGTCCATTTTCAGCCGCATATTGTACAATTTCGCTGTCGCAGAGACCTGCGCCGGCCTTAATGGTGTCTTCTATATGTGTTTGTATTGAATCTCCTGTATTTTTATAAACGCCTGCTATGCCGCCTTGGGCATACAGCGTGCAACTTTCAGTGAGTTCCTTTTTGGATATCAGCGCGATTTTCCCGTGGGGTGCCAGTCTGAGTGCCAGACTTAAACCGGCGGCTCCACTACCGATTACCAGTACATCATATTGATACTGCGGCTTCATTTGTAGGTGTTTCCTTAATAAATCAATAAGTTGAGTTCAAAACAAAGATTCGGTACTCTAGGCGTTATTCTTAACAGGCTATCTTACTGCCAACTATATGCAAAATATATAACTAATTTAACACGTTACATGAACTATATTTTATCTGTAAGGTCTACGAATATAGGCCTGGAGAAGAGTTTGAATTTGATAAGGGCAGGCCTGTATGAGCGAACAAGACATAGATAGTGAACTTGTTCGCCGAGTTCAGAATGGAGATAAAACGGCATTTGATGCATTGGTACGTAAGTATCAACAGAGAGTGGCTAATTTAATATCACGTTATATTCGCGATTCAAGTGAAGTGTTGGATGTGTCTCAAGAGGCATTTTTAAAAGCTTATCGGGCGCTGCCTAACTTTAGAGGCGACAGCGCATTTTATACCTGGATGTATCGCATTGCGATAAATACAGCTAAAAATCATTTGGTCTCGCAAAGTCGGCGAATACCATTATCAAATATTGATACACAAGATGCGGAACAATTTGAAGATGCCGCTAGTCTAAAGGATTATGAAACACCTGAAAAATTATTATTGAGGGATGACGTTGAAAAAATTGTGTTTTCCTCAATTGAGCAATTACCGGAAGATTTAAAAACAGCCATTACGCTGCGAGAAATCGAAGGTATGAGTTACGACGAGATAGCGCAAGCAATGGATTGCCCGGTAGGTACCGTTCGATCAAGGATTTTTCGGGCTAGAGAGGCTATTGACAAAAAACTAAAACCATTGATTGAGTGAGCCTGGAAGCTTAGCGCTAGAAGCTTAGTGATAGGTACGTAATGTAGGGTATGACTTGTTATTGTAAGTATATATAAAAGTATTATAAATAAAAGTATAATAAAAGTATTTATATAAGGGTTTAATAATAGTATATAGAGTCAGCCATTAAAAAAATGGTAATATATTTAGCTATTTAGCAGGGCAGGGTTTGATATGGAAGATGAGAAATTTTCAGCATTTATTGACGACGAATTGAGCCAGTCTGAGTTTGACGAGATGTGTTCGCGTTTATTTTCTGGCAAAGACTTTTCTGGCAAAGACAAAGGTTTGAAACAGAAATGGCAGCGTTATCATGTGATTAGCGATACATTACAAAAGCATTTGCCAGAAAAGGTAGATTATAACCTGGCAGACCGAGTTATGTCAGAGCTGGAAAATGAACCTGTCATCCTTGCTCCGAATCGTGTATTAGCTCCTGCTCAGAACACCTTTCAGAACAATGCGCCGAACAATAATGTTTCTCCTATGCCAACGCCCATTTTTAAACAAATTGCCGGCCTGGCCGTGGCTGCGTCTGTGATGGTGGTGGCGATATTGGTATCACAGTCATTTACAACGCAAGATGGCGTTAACACTACAGCCCCGATTGCCGCACTGCCAACAATGCCTTCTAAACAAGAGTTCGCAAGGGTTTCCAAACCGCAGACGATTCTTGCCACACAGCAGGCGGCTCTTGTCACGCAGCAGACGACGGCCCTCGCTAAACCGCAGATGGTTTTTCCTCCTGATTTTCAAAACCAGTTAAACAAATATTTAGCTAACCACAATCAATACGCATCCGGCGTATCAGGCGTTTTACCTTATGCCAGAATAATCGGGTATACCCCCGATCGCCCGCAACTTGGTTATGCAGAACTTAGCCATTCAGAACTTAGCCATTCAGAACTTAGTCATTCACAAAAGGCTGATAAATAAACCTGTGAAAGCTGATTATAAATTCCTGTTCCTTTTAATCGTTCCAGTTGTATCTTGGGCAAGTGATTCCAGTCTGGAAGCGTTTGAGCAACTGAAGAGAATGTATGCTGCACCACAAACTTTAAATTATCAGGGAACATTTGTTTATTATCATGATGGTAAAATTGAGACTATGAAAATTTTTCATAGTGTGGGTATAGAGGGTGAAAAGGAGAGATTGTATCACTTAAACGGAAGTGCAAGAGAAATTGTACGCGAGCAAAATTTGGTAACGTGCATTTTACCAGATAATAAATCGGTAATGGTTAACAAGAATCAAGGTAATCAAAATATACTATTCGCATTGCCTGAAAATATTGAAGCTTTGAAGAGTTCTTATCGTTTTATATTAGGTAAAGATGACAGAATTGCAGGTCGGTTGTCTAAAACAGTTTTGGTGCGCCCGAAAGATAATTACCGGTATGGGCGTAAATTGTGGATAGATACTGATACAGGCTTATTACTAAGCTCTGCATTGCTAAATGAAAACAATCGCACAATTGAACTCATCATGTTTACTGAGATAAGTGTTGTTGATAAAATTCCAGCATTTTTATTAAAACCAACAGTGAGTGGCAAAGAATTCACCTGGCATAACGAATTAGCAAATGATGGTGTTAAAGACAATGACAATGGTGTAACGAATTGGGTAGTAAAAAATATGCCAAACGGATTCCATTCTACCAAACATTATCTGCGTCATGTGTCTACAGAACCGACCGTCGAGCATATCGTGCTTTCTGATGGGCTTGCATCTGTGTCAGTGTATGTTGAGCGACTGGCTACGCAAAATAAAAAATTTATTGGTACGTCTTATATGGGGGCGGTCAATGTTTATGGTACTGTAGTCAACGATCATCAGGTTACAGTCGTTGGAGAAGTACCAAAATCAACCGTTAAATTAATTGCTAGTTCCGTACAATATGTTGAAAATCGCTAAATGCTGCGTTACGCTTGCACTCAATGGCAATGGGGCAGCAATTCTAAGGTTAAGCGAAAACCATGTTAAGAGAAGCAGCAATAGTCGTTAAGGTTGAAAAGCAAGATATTTGGGTACGAATAGATAGGCAGTCTGTGTGTGGAAGCTGTGCCGCGAATCAAGGATGTGGCGTGTCATTGGTGAACCAATTTTTTAGTAAAAAGATAGAGCACGTACCTACTCATCTGAAGGTTGGCAATGGCATATCGCAGGTAGGTGACTTCCAAGTGCAAGTGGGCGATAAGGTTGTCGTAGGGCTACAGGAAAATGCTTTCATAAAAAGTGCGTTGCTGGTTTATTTTCTACCGCTTGTCTTTATGCTTGGTTTTTCACTATTTGGACAATATTTTTATACAGTGACTGAGTCCATAAATACACTTTTATTAGGCAGAGAGGTGTTAAGCAGTGAAGGCCTGACGATTAGTTTTGCGCTTGTGGGTCTGGTTTCGGGGTTTTATATTGTTAAGCACGTATCAAGAAAAATAAGTAATGATGCCAGCTTTAGAGCCGTTTTATTAGAAAACTAATCGTTAAAATTCTTGTCTAGAAAATAGAGATACAGAAATTACCTGTTTCGTTTATTTGTTTCAAGAAGCAACCTAAACATTCGAAACACAAATAACAGGAGATAGCATGAATACATTTAAAGCCAGCAGATTTATTGTTGGGTTATTTTTATTGGCGATTGGACAAGTTTTATTTGTTTCAGCTCAGGCGCGGTCACTACCCGATTTTACTGAACTTGTAGAAAATTACGGTGCCGCTGTTGTTAATATCAGTACGACCCAGAAGATAAAGCAACAAAGGCCGGTGCCACGAGCAATGCCAAAGGATAAATTGCACAAAGACCAAGACCCACAAGCCCCTTTTGGCGATTTATTCAAACATTTTTTCGGGGAAGAAGGTGAAGAGATCGAGCGCTTTGGTAATCAATCGCTGGGTTCGGGTTTTATTATTTCTGAAGACGGTTATGTACTAACAAATTATCATGTGACAAAGGGCGCAGAAGAGATCATTGTCAGACTTGTTGATCGACGTCAATTAACGGCGAAAGTGATCGGTTCAGATAAACGCAGTGATCTCGCGTTGCTAAAAGTGGATGCAAAAAATCTGCCAGTTGTGAAAATAGGGCGATCTGATAAATTAAAAGTAGGTGCCTGGGTGTTAGCAATCGGTTCTCCATTTGGATTCGATCATTCCGTAACAGCAGGCATTGTCAGTGCGAAAGGACGCAGCTTACCACGTGAAAACTATGTGCCGTTTATACAAACCGATGTAGCAATCAACCCGGGTAATTCCGGCGGGCCGCTGTTTAATCTTGAGGGTGAAGTTGTTGGTATAAATTCTCAAATTTACAGTCGTACGGGTGGATTTATGGGATTGTCGTTTGCGATTCCTATTGACATGGTCATGGATGTAGTAGATCAATTGAAAAGCAGCGGACACGTTTCACGTGGTTGGCTGGGTGTTTTGATACAGGATGTTACTCGGGAGCTGGCTGAATCATTTGGTATGAAAACGCCAAAAGGCGCTCTGGTTGCGAAAGTGTTGCCCGATAGTCCGGCAGAAAAAGCCGGTTTTCAGGTCGGCGATGTTATCGTCAAATTTAATGGTAAAGATGTGTCCACCTCATCATCTTTGCCCCCTATTGTGGGCGTGACCAAGGTCAATAAAGCGGTAGATACAAAGGTAATCCGTAATGGGAAATCTATAAATATTGAAGTCACTATAGGTGAATTACCTGCTGAAGATGAACTGCGTGCATCGAACTCTAGCGGTTCGAAGGCAACAACGGATGGCCGGATTGGTGTTATCGTTGCTGATTTGACTGCAGAGCAACGGGAGAAGCTTGAACTGAAGAAAAACGGAATATTAGTTCAAGCTATCAAGAACGGACCAGCTTCCAAAGCAGGTGTGCGAAAAGGGGATATCATACTTATGATAAATAATGAACAAATTAAGGATGTTTCCCATTTTAAAGAAATAGTCAAAGGTCTGAAAAAGGACAAATCTGTACCTATTCTGGTTCAGCGTAGGGGTGGCCCAGTCTTCCTTGCCTTGAAAGTCACGGAAGATTAAGAGGTTACCCATATATGCTGCTATTTCAGTACTACTAATTCAGTAAAAGTTGGTTAAATTTGCTAGAATCTAGGCGCCAGTAATGGCGCCTCTTTTTTTGCCCGTTACTTTTTTGTTTGTACTTTATTTAATGATAATTTTAATGGTAATTTTTGATGGTCAGTAACACGGGCACGTTTGCAAATGGCATGTTTATAAGCATATGGAATTAATTCGTAACTTCTCAATAATTGCGCATATTGATCACGGTAAATCGACCATAGCGGATCGATTTATTCAGGTTTGTGGTGGTTTATCGGAGCGTGAAATGGATGAACAGGTGCTGGATTCGATGGATCTGGAACGTGAGCGTGGTATTACGATAAAAGCACAGAGTGTTTCGCTGAATTATAAGGCTAAAGACGGGGTAAATTATCAGCTCAATTTTATCGATACCCCCGGTCATGTCGATTTTTCTTACGAAGTGTCTCGTTCACTTGCTGCCTGTGAAGGCGCATTGTTGGTTGTTGATGCCTCACAAGGCGTAGAAGCGCAGAGTGTTGCTAATTGTTATACTGCGCTGGAACAGGGACTTGAAGTGTTGCCAGTACTTAACAAAATCGATTTACCAGCAGCGGATCCTGATAAGGTCATCCATGAAATAGAAGATATTATTGGTATAGAAGCGAAAAATGCGCTGAGGGTTAGTGCTAAAACTGGAGAAGGAATAGGGGAAATACTTGAAGAGTTAATCAGGGTTATACCACCACCAAAAGGAAGCGTTGATGGCAAGCTTAAAGCACTTATTATCGATTCCTGGTTTGATAATTATCTTGGTGTGGTGTCATTAATCAGGGTTATGGATGGAACCTTAAAAAAGGGCGATAAAATTTTAGTGATGTCTACCGGTATCAGCCACCAAGTTGATAATGTCGGCATATTCACGCCGAAACGCCGTGACACCGGTGTGTTAAAAGCAGGGGAAGTGGGTTATGTCATTGCTGGCATAAAAGACATAGAAGGCGCCCCGGTAGGGGATACGTTAACCTTGGCAAATCAGCCTGCAGAAGAAGCATTGCCTGGTTTTAAGCCAATACAGCCACAGGTTTTTGCCGGGTTGTTTCCGATCTCATCCGAGAACTATGAAGATTTACGTGAAGCGCTGGGCAAACTTCGCCTTAACGATGCCGCATTATTTTATGAACCGGAAACCTCGCAAGCATTGGGCTTTGGATTTCGATGTGGGTTTCTTGGCATGTTACATATGGAAATCATTCAGGCGCGCTTGGAAAGAGAGTATGACCTTGATTTAATAACAACCGCACCAACAGTTGTGTACGAAGTGCTTGATCAAAACGGTGAACTGCTGCAAATAGATAATCCGGCTAAACTGCCTGAAGTAAACAAAATTACGGAATTACGCGAGCCGATTATTTTGGCAAATATATTGTTACCGCAGGAGTATCTCGGTAATGTAATTGGTTTGTGCATCGAAAAACGCGGTGTGCAAAAAAAGATGTTATATCTTGGTAATCAGGTTTCTCTTTCCTATGAGTTGCCGATGAATGAAGTCGTACTGGATTTTTTCGATCGCTTGAAATCGATCAGTCGCGGATATGCTTCTTTGGATTATGCGTTTGAACGGTTTCAAACAGCAGATTTAGTGAAAATGGATATACTTATCAATAGTGAAAAAGTTGATGCTCTGTCGATTATTGTTCACCGTGATCAGTCTCAATATCGCGGACGTGATCTTGTTGAGAGAATGAGAGAATTGATTCCCAGACAAATGTTTGATGTGGCGATACAAGCCGCTATTGGATCACATATTATTGCACGAGCAAATGTAAAAGCATTGCGAAAGAATGTGACCGCAAAATGTTATGGCGGTGATATTTCTCGAAAAAGAAAATTACTGGAAAAACAAAAAGCAGGTAAAAAACGTATGAAACAGGTTGGTTCAGTCGAGATTCCTCAAGAAGCGTTTTTGGCAGTGCTGCAAGTGGGAAAGAATAAATAAGCGGGCAACTCTAAATAAAGCAGCTAAATAATAATAGTAGGACAATATATGAATTTTGATTTTTCGGCGTTACTGGTGTTTCTCACATTCCTTACGGGTGCTATTTGGGGGCTTGATGTTTTTATTTTCGCGCCCAAGCGGCGTGAAAAAGCCACAGATTCGGTACGCGGCTCTGGCCACAGTGCGCACCAGGGCGATACCAGTGAATGGGCCAAAGAACCAAAAATTGTTGAATATGCGCATTCATTTTTTCCGGTGATACTTATTGTATTGATATTGCGTTCTTTTATCGTTGAGCCGTTCCGTATTCCGTCTAATTCCATGATGCCGACGCTGTTAACGGGTGACTTTATACTTGTTAATAAATTCACATATGGCATTCGATTACCAGTGCTTAATACAAAAATTATTGGCGTCAGTGAGCCTGAGCGAGGCGATGTTGCCGTGTTTCGCTACCCAAAAGATCCATCAGTAGACTATATAAAAAGGATCGTTGGGTTGCCTGGTGATAAAATTTCGTATAAAAATAAGCAGTTGTATATTAATAATGTACTAATTAAGCAAGATTTTAAGGGCATTTATGAGGGTGTTGGTTCTGGTATGATGATGACAGGTGCGAACTTGATAACAGAACATCTGGATAATGCCGATCATGATATATTAGTTAACTCCAGACGACTTATGCGTGATATGAATTTTGAGATACCGAAGGGACGTTATTTTGTTATGGGAGACAATCGTGACAACAGTAACGACAGTCGTTTTTGGGGAACGGTGCCGGAAGCCAACCTGGTCGGCAAAGCATTTTTAATCTGGATGAATTGGGATTCTGCAGGAGAGGGATTGGCGTGGAACCGTGTAGGTTCTCAAATTAAATAATCGAGGTGCACATATGCGAAATTCTACTACTACAGCCGGTTTTAGCGCCAGGCAAAAACAAGCAGGTATGACGGGTATTGGAATAATTTTCGTGTTATTGATGATTGGTTTTTTTACTTTAATTGCATTGAAATTATTTCCGATCTATATGGAAAGTTTTGAGGTGAATAGTGCACTGGATTCTATAAAATCAGAATCTGGCTTGGCAAGTAAACCTAGCGGAAAAATTGTTAAATCACTGATGAAGAAATTGAAAGTTGACGATGTTGAAAGCGTCACAAAAAAAGAAATCAGTATCGAAAAATCAAAATCTGGCGCCATCGTATACGTAGACTATGAAGTAGTAAAACCATTGTTTGGCAATATTAGCATCCTGGTTTCTTTTGAAAAGCAAGTTGAACTTTCTAGGTGAACCAGCCGATCGAAACACTTTGCAGAGAATTAAATTATCTGTTTGTTGATAAGTCCTTATTAGAAAAAGCACTAACCCACCGTAGCATCGGCGCTGATAACAATGAACGCCTGGAATTTCTAGGTGATTCTATTCTTGGGTTTGTTATTGCATCTGAACTATTTAAATATTTTCCTAAGGCTAAAGAAGGTGAATTAAGTCGTTATCGTGCAAGTCTGGTTAAAGGTGATACGTTGGCTATTCTGGCAAGTGAACTGGATCTTGGTCGTTATCTTCGCTTGGGACCGGGTGAATTAAAAAGTGGTGGGTTTCGTCGCGATTCTATTCTAGCGAATGCGTTTGAGGCAATAATAGGGGCACTCTATCTCGATGGGGGACTGCACGTCGCCGAAAAATTTATCCTCGAAACGTATATAAAACGAATTGAAGCTATATCTGAACGCTCAAGTTACAAAGACCCGAAAACACGTTTGCAAGAATATCTTCAAGCTCGGCGTTTGCCATTGCCGGAATACAGTGTCGTCGAGATAGCAGGAAAGTCGCATGAACAGTTATTCAAGGTGACGTGCAAAATTTCGTTATTGGTGGACTTGATAGAGGGTGATGGTAGCAACCGTCGAAAAGCAGAGCAAGATGCGGCGGAAAAAGTGTTGCAGCATATAAAAAATGACAAATAGTGAAAAATTTCAATGCGGCTACGTAGCGATTATCGGTCGCCCAAACGTAGGCAAGTCTACATTGCTTAATAAAATAATTGGGCAGAAGATTTGCATTACTTCTCATAAACCACAAACAACGCGACACCGTATACTCGGTATCAAGACAACTGAAAACGCTCAGGCAGTATATGTTGATACTCCCGGACTTCATTTAAACGAAGAGCGTGAAATGAACCGGTATATGAATCGAACCGCCAGCAGCACCATACATGATGTTGATGTAATTATTTTTGTCGTTGAACGTTTGGTCTGGAACAAAGAAGACCAATATGTGATGGAAAAAGTAAAGCGTTCTGGATTGCCTGTTATTCTGGTGATCAATAAAATTGATTTAATAGCAGATAAAAGCAAATTACTTCCGCATATCGACAAATTATCCAAAAAATTAGACGTAGTTCAAGTGATTCCCCTGTCAGCAAAAAAAGAACAGGGTGCCGCGCTATTGGAAGAAAAGGTATTAGAATTGTTGCCGCAGTCACATGCTTTTTTTCCTGAGGAACAGCTTACCGATAAAAGCGAGCGATTTATTGCAGCGGAGATCATCCGTGAAAAGTTGATGCGGCAGTTAAACCAGGAATTGCCTTATGCTCTGACGGTTGAAATCGAAAAGTTCGAGACGGTGGATCAGATACTACGTATTAATGGTTTGATTTGGGTGGAACGCAAAGGTCAGAAGAAAGTTATTATTGGCAAAGAGGGCGAACAGTTAAAAACGATCGGCCAGCAGGCGCGTGTGGATATGGAGCAGTTTTTTAGTAAAAAAGTGTATCTGGAGCTTTGGGTCAAAGTCCGCGAAGGCTGGTCGAATGATGCCAGGGCGTTGCGAAGTTTAGGGTATAGTGATGAGATGTGATACTAATTAAGCCACTAACTGTATGTATAAAAAATGAAATATAACAATGTTGAATTAGCGCCCTGTTATGTTTTACATCAAAAGGCATATCGCGATACCAGCGCATTGCTTGAAGTGTTTTCCAGGCAATATGGCAGAATAGGCTTGGTCGCCAGGGGAATAAAATCATCAAAATCAAAAATTAAAGGGTTGTTGCAACCCTTTGTGCCCTTGTTATTGTCCTGGGGGGGTAAAGGTGATTTACAAACATTAAAGACGGCTGAAGCTAATGGGTTAGCGATGACATTACCGCATCGCTGGGTGATGAGCGGTTTTTATCTAAATGAGTTGTTAATTCGGCTTACAATACGCCATGACCCACATGCGGATTTGTATGGTCAATATGAATGTACGTTAAAGTTATTATGCCATTTAGCACACTGTGAACAAAAAGACGAAGTACAAAGTGAACATCAACGCACATTGCGTTTATTTGAAAAACATCTGCTGGCAGACCTGGGTTACGGTTTGATGCTCGATCACGATGCAGAATCCGATATACCCATTGAAAAGGAAGAATATTACCAATATTATCCTGAAAAAGGGCCCGTGCTAATAACGGACCGGAACGCAAAAAGCACAAATGGTGGGGTGAGTGTAAAAGGTGCCAGTTTGTTGTCTTTGGCGCAGGACAAACTTGATGATGCTGAGTCATTGCAGGAAATCAAACGATTAATGCGTGCAGTATTGTCTTGTTATTTAGGCACGAAACCACTTTATAGCAGAGAAATGTTTAGAGTGGGTATGCAGCAACCAAACCGGCAAACAACTCAACGAGCTGTTCCACCAAAGACGGAGCAGTGATTGTGTCGAGGAACTATTGATGACAAACCATCAGGATATTTTACTGGGTGTTAATATCGATCACGTGGCAACCTTGCGCCAGGCTCGCGGGACGCGCTATCCCGATCCGGTCCAGGCTGCTTATGAAGCGGAACAAGCTGGAGCAGATGCCATCACATTGCATTTGCGCGAAGACCGGCGTCATATTCAAGAACGAGATGTCCATTTGTTAAAAGAAACGCTGGCGACTCGGATGAATCTGGAAATGGCGGCGACCAATGAGATGGTGGCGATTGCAGAACACATCAAACCGCAAGATTGTTGCCTGGTTCCGGAAAAACGTGAGGAATTAACCACCGAAGGCGGGCTTGATGTCATCGGGCAAAAAGACAGGATGACGGATGTATGCGCCCGGCTACGTGACGCCGGTATCCGCGTCTCTTTATTTATCGAAGCTGATCCCGCACAACTTGATGCAGCCGTGAAGGTGGGTGCGCCTGTCATTGAGATTCATACAGGCCATTATGCTGAAATAATAGATGAGAACTTGCGTGCAGCAGAATTGCAACGAATTATCAGTGCGGTTAAATATGCCAGAGATATTGGTTTACAAGTCAATGCCGGTCATGGTCTGCATTACCATAACGTAGCAGCTATTGCCTCGATACCCGAGATATGTGAGCTAAATATTGGCCACGCCATTGTTGCTCGATCGGTGTTTACTGGGTTTCAGGAGGCGGTACGGGGGATGAAACGTTTAATGTCGGCTGCGCGGCACACATGATTTTCGGTATCGGCACAGATATTGTGCGTGTCTCCAGAATGCAGTCGAATTTAGATAAGCATGGAGACCGCTTTGTCGAGCGCATCCTCAGTGTAAATGAAATCGAAGATTACAATAAGGTACCCAAAAAGGCCCATTTCCTGGCGAAACGTTTTGCTGCAAAAGAAGCCATTTCCAAAGCAATGGGTTTAGGATTTTCAAACGGGCTAAGTTTAACAAAGATTGAGATCGCTCACGATGAGAACGGCAAGCCAATAATGGGGTATCTCGGTAGGGCATTGAAATTAAAAGACGAGTTAGGAATTGGTGAAAGTTATATTAGTCTGTCAGATGAAGATGAATATGCAATAGCGTTCGTTACATTGATGAAAGCGCAGTAATTTTTCAATACGCAGTATTAATTGCTCGACAAATGATCGGTTATCTGTCAGTTAGATGTTTTTGACACAATTAGCAATATCATTACTTGATAATGTACCCATTTTTTGTAACACTCCCGTCTCCGGTGCGGGGTGGAGCAGTCCGGTAGCTCGTCGGGCTCATAACCCGAAGGTCGTAGGTTCAAATCCTGCCCCCGCTACCAAC